>JAKAVF010000045.1 GCA_021827605.1 Microcaldota archaeon | reverse complement strand
GAGAAGAAGATAGCCATCGGTGACACGATAAAGGTGGAGAAGGCGGGCTTTGCAATTGAAGGTGAACTGATGCCAAACACCGATGCAGGAAGCGACAGCTCGATAATAGTTAAGATGAAGAGCGGAAGGAGATAAGGAATACTCTTAGACGACAATGTCAGATTGGAAAAGTTGGTTGTCATTGTAATTCTAGCCGATTTCCCGTTCGCAAAGCCGAAGGCAGACGCAAAGCTGCCAAGGGTTGCCATAATCTGGACTGGCGGCACCATAGGGAGCAAGGTTGCTTACGGTGAAGGGGGAGTGGAGAGCACGGTCAAGCCGGAAGAGCTCTTCTACTATGTCCCTGAACTCCCCGAGATAGCCAACATCTCTATGAACCACCTCTTCTCCGCCTGGAGCCAGGACCTCACTTACGTGGAGTGGCAGAAGCTCGCAGATGCTGTCGCTAAGGAGATAAACGCAGGAGCACGCGGAGTGGTGATAACCCACGGCACTGACACGATGCACTACACCGCTGCTGCGCTCGCCTTCATGCTAAAGAACCTCAATGCTCCCGTCGTGCTGACAGGCTCGCAGAGAAGCAGCGATAGAGGATCGAGCGATGCATTCCTTAACCTCATAGCCGCGGTCCGCATTGCGGCTGGCTCAGACATAGCGGAGGTTGGAATCTGCATGCACGCATCGAGCTCTGATGACAAGATGGTGTTCATAAGGGGCACCAAGGCGAGGAAGATGCACACATCGCGAAGAGACGCGTTCAGGGCTATAAACGACAAGCCAATCGCGTATGTCACGCGTGACGGCGAGATATCATATGTCGGAAACTACAGGAAGACCGTGAAGGCATCGGCGAAAGTAAAGGCAGAGACTAAGTTCGAGCCGCTTGTCGCGCTGCTAAAGACCCATCCGAATTCAGACCCGGAGGTCATGCAGTATTACTTGGAGAAGGGCTACAGAGGTTTCATAATAGAAGGCACAGGCCTTGGCCACACCCCGATAGACGTTGTCCATGAGGGAAGGTCATGGCTGCCGCACATCAAGAGCGCGATAGGCGAGAGCGCAGTAGTTGGTATGACCTCGCAAACGATCTACGGGAGGGTGCATCCGAATGTGTATGCGCCGCTCAGGGTCCTCAACAACGCAGGAGTGGTGTTCTGCGAAGATATGACACCCGAAACAGCGTATGTCAAGCTTGGCTGGCTGCTGGGAAACTACGATAACGAGAAGGCAAAGGAGCTCCTCAACAAGAACATAGCCGGGGAGATAAACGAGAGGATAACATACGACGAATTTTTGCTGTGATTTGTGATATTTATGGCTAAGGAAGGCAGGGTTGACGATGAAAATCGCTACAAGGAGCTGGGATTCATGTGCGGGCTCGAGATCCACCAAAGACTGGCCACTGCAAAGAAGCTGTTCTGCGACTGCCCCGCTGCGATACTCGAAAACCCCGAGATCCTCGGAACGGTAAGCAGGTTCCAGCGCGCGGTTGCCGGAGAGCTGGGCAATATAGACAGGTCTGCTGAGTTCGAGGAGCTGCGCGGCAGGAGGTTCGTGTACGTGGTGCCAGAGCCGAACACGTGCCTTGTGGAGCTCGATGAGGAGCCTCCGCACAAGCTTAATGAAGAGGCGCTGGACGTGGCGCTGGCGCTTGCCGGCTCCATGAATATGCACATCATAGACGAGCTGCAGCCGATGAGAAAGGAGGTGGTCGACGGCAGCGACCCGAGCGCATTCCAGAGGACCATGCTGGTCGCGGTAGACGGAGAGGTAGAGGTGGAAGGGCACAAGATAAAGATGCCTTCGATATTCCTCGAAGAAGAGTCGTCAGGCATCATCTCTTCGAAGGAGGATGAGATAACTTACAATCCAGACAGGCTTGGGATTCCGCTTGTTGAGATAGACACAGATCCTTATATACCGACGCCGAAGGTAGCAAAGGCGATTGCGCTCTACATCGGAACGCTGCTTAGGGTATCCGGAAAGGTCCAGCGCGGGATAGGCTCGATCAGGCAGGACGTCAATGTCTCGATAAAAGGGGGAGCAAGAGTGGAGATAAAGGGCCTCCAGGAGGTGGACAAGCTTGACAGGTTTGTGGAAAACGAGGTATTGAGGCAGCAGAGGCTGCTCGAGATTAAGGAATCGCTCGGGAAGGCGGACGCCTCGGTGGACAATGCGATTGATGTCACAGGCATGTTCAAGGGCAGCGGCGTGAGAATCATAGCGAACCATCTCGAGAAGAAAGGGGTTGCTTATGCGTTCAGACTGAAGGGATTCAAGGGTCTGCTCGGGAAGGAGGTGAACCCAGACAGAAGGCTGGGTTCCGAGATCAGCGACTATGCGAAGATGGCAAAGGTCAACGGCCTGATACACAGCGACGAGAACCTTGCCGCATATGGATTCAGCAGCAATGAGCTGGAAGACCTAAACAGCAAGCTTGGACTGGAAGAAGGAGACGCATTCATAATAATTGCTGGACCGAGAGACAATGTTGAGAGGGCGGTGAAGCTCGCGATCGACAGGGCAAGGTATGCGCTGGTAGGAGTTCCGCTCGAAACCAGGGGAACGGCAAACACAGAGCTCTGTACGACAAAATTCCTCAGGCCTCTTCCAGGGGGATCGAGGATGTATCCAGAGACGGATGCAAGGCCGATCTTCATAACAAAGGAGAAGCTCAAGTCAGCAGGCACGTCATCGCTGGACGTCGAGAAGGAGAAGAAAAAGCTGCTTGCGAAACTGCAGAACAGGGGACTTGTGGAGCAGCTCCTGACCTCGCCGAAGCTGCCGCTCTACAAGGCGATAACCTCTTCAACGGCGGCGGACCCGAACTTCGTTGCCAATATACTGATACAGAAGTTCACCGAGCTTAGGAGGGGCGGTTTCGCGGTAGACTCAATTGAGGAGAAGCGGCTTGCGGACTTATTTGCAGCTTATGCAAAGGAGGAAATAACCAAGCAGGCAGTCGATGAACTGCTGAAAGAGATGTCGCTGAAGAAGGAGAGCGTAGAGGACCTCATAGCTGTCAAGCGCCTCAAAAGGATAACGGGAGACGGGCTCTCCACGCTGATAGTTGATATACAGAAGTCTGCTGGGAAGAAGATGGGGGTGAACGAGCTGAGGAACGCGATAATGTCGAAGTACAGGCTCAATGTAGATGGCGCTGAGCTCAATGCAGTGCTCGCCAAATGACTTACGCTAATCCAGACTTCAGTTTAGTCGGCGGAGTTGGTGCCGTAGAAAGCTCTATCGTCGTTGCTTTCAGCTCCAGCGCGAACTGCATTGGATATTCAAAGCAGACTGAATCAACACCATGTGCATCTCCTCCGCAACCTTTACTTCGCTCATCTTATCACAATATTATACGCGGATTTTGATGCCTAAACCTTGCTCTTTGTCACTTTAAGTTCGTTATCGGCCGCGCCTGGAGTATGTAGAGCTTATCATCAATCCCCCATTCTATATCCTGGGGAGATCGTTAGTGCTTCTCTATCCTTTCTCCAAACTCTGCGAGTGCCTGCACCTCCTTTTTGGTGAGGACTTGGCGTTCTGCGTCTTTCTTGCTCAATTTTTCCTTGACCAGCTTGCCGCGCTCGTCATAGAGGGCCCATTCCTGCGTATTCACTTTTACTTCTTTGATGATGCGATTCCCCGCTTTATCAACGAAGTATTTTTCGACAATGTACATATCCGGAGTTATAGTGCCGTTAACGACGAGCTCGCCGAGCCCTAGTGCGGCCTCTATCACGATTTCGTCCTTCTTGGTTACCGGATTGACCGTAAACATCACTCCAGACTTCTTTGATTTGACCAGCTTCTGCACAACTACTGCTAGCTTGGTCTTTGAATGGCTGACACCGTAACTTTCGCGATAGTAAATCGCATTTGTGTTGAAGAGCGAGGCCCAGCACTTCTTGATTGCAAGGAGGAGCTGGCGCTCATTTCTTATGTTGAGGTAGGTCGACTGCTGCCCGGCAAAGGATGCAAATTTCAGGTCCTCAGCAGTGGCAGAACTCCTTACGGCAACAGAGTCGCAGTCTAGTTGCCTATACGCCTTGAGTATCTCATCTTCGATGTCCTCCGGGAGTTTTGTATTAGCTATCCTAGTCCGCAGCCCCTTTGCATGTTTGTCAACCAGCTCTTGCTTCCGCATATCAAGGTCGGCCAGTTTCGCTATCTGCATCTTGATGCCGTTACTTTCCACGACCTTTGAATAAGCAGGAGTAATCACCACAAAACCTTCTGGGACCGGAATCTTGGCTTTCATAAGCTCCCCAAGATTTGCGCCCTTTCCCCCGGCTATCGAGAGGTCTCTTTTCGACAAGCTTTCAAGGAGGCGTACGTACTTCATTAGCCCACTGTGTTTACGGTGCCCTTATCCGCATCTACCTCTATTACCTGCTTGTCCTTGAGCTTTTTTGTCCCGTTCTTCGTCCCTACTATGCATGGCGTTCCCATCTCCCTAGACACCACAGCAGCATGTGAAGTGAGACCACCCTGATCAGTGACGATGGCTGCTGCCCTCTGCATTATAAGGACCATGGAAGGATCCGTATGCCTTGTCACTAAGATGTCGCCTTCCTTTACTTTCTTGTAATCCTTCTGTGTTTTTACTATTATGACTTTTCCCCTTACCTTTCCCTGAGAAGCGGGTATACCTTTTACTATGACGCTCATTCTGGCACCTTCTTATCATAATGAATATTGATTCTCGGATCTAATATCCTTTTTCCTCTTTTTATCTCTTTGGGTGTGATAATTCGGCCTTCCGCCCACTGCGTAAAATGCTTTAACAACTTTTTACCTTTTATCTTCTCTTTCATCTCACGAGTCGGCCTCCAGTCAATACCAGCTGCATCGTACATCTCCTTGAAAAAACTCTCAGCCATCTTCTGGAATTGCAACTTTGTCTGTTCGAAACTCATGCGGTCTACTCTCCTTACCTGCTCTACTGTTTTCTTCGCTAGATATTCGCTTATCTCTTTTATTCTTTTAGGAGTTGACGCTTGTTTTCCATCGACTATTACCGCATAATACAACAGCTTCCGGTTCATGTCATCTAGACTAATATAATTTCCCCAAAAATCAAATTTTATCTTCAGATTCCTGTATATGCCAAGGACATTTACAGATTTGTATTTATAGTTCTTGCAGTGCTTCCAAAGGTGCGTTGGTTTTATGTTGAAGTAGTCTCGTGATATCATGCACGTTCCTTTACCGAAGGCCTTTGAGACATCATAAGGACCGTGAAACTCGCGCCCTAAACACGGAAAGAAGTCGTTATAAATTGCATATGTTATTGATGCGAGAGAAGCAAGAAGCTTGTTCACCTCACGCAGTGCCTCTGGATTATTTTGCTGCCATTTAAGCCGTTTCGTAATCCTTGATACCTCTTCCTTGTTATACATTTTATTTGTACCGTGATAACTAAAGGGATCCTCAGGAGAATAAGCTTCGAGGATTTTGCGGTAGAAGTTTACCACTTTCATATATCTTTTCTTTTTAAGACGGAAGATTTTTCCATAAAGCAGTGCCGTAATTAGAAGTGAACGGATTTGTCCGGGATCGATGGAAACCTTTTTGGGGTTTTTGAAATTTAAGCCAATTTTTTCCACCGCGGCTTGCTCTCGCTCCTGAGATAGTAAATAATAATATGGGCCTAAGGCATCAAAAGAGAATGGCTTTGAAGTCCCCATGTCGACCGTTCTCTCTGTCCTTTCCCACGAATCTAGCAAATCGTCTATCCATTCCCTCCCTTTCCTAGTCAAGCTCTCTTGGCCTCTTGAAGTATACTTCCGTGCGCGGATCCATTATCTTCCTGAAATGCTGCAGGTCCTTTGCAGTTAGCACTCGATTCTGTCCCCAGATACCAAAATTCTTTAGTAATTTCTTGCCTTTTATCCTTCTTATCATTTCAGGCGTTGGCTTCCAATCTATCTTGCTGAACGCAAACAGGTTTTTGTATGGAAGGACCTCTGTCTCCATGAACTTCCTCTTTACCTGCTCGAAGCTCATCCTTGAGTTTATTCTCGACCGCTCCACGACCAGCTTTCCTATGTATTCTCTAAGCGCCTTTATCCGCTTGATGCCTTTTACCTGTTTGCCGTTTGCAATAATCCCGAAGTAAGTAAGATTCTGGATGAGGTTCTTGTCAGCAATAAAATTGCCGTAAAAATCACAATTAACCTTCACGTCTTTATATACAGCATAGATCACGATTGACTTATACTTGTACTTCTCTGAATCAGGCCAAAGCTCGGTCGGTTTTAGATTATAATAATCCCTTGCAAGAATGACGCAGCCCCTTCCAAATTTGCTTGAGACATCATATGGCCCATGGAAGTCGCTTCCCAGACTTGGTGTTGCATCTGTATAAAGAGCATATGCCAATGATGCAAGTGAAATAGACAGTTTGCCTACCTCTCTTGAAATATCCGGATCGGCCTCCTGCCACTCTATTTTATTGACAATGGCAAAAATCTCGCTTTTCTTGAGCATGAAGGCGGTGTGCTTGTACGCGAAGGGGTCGCGGGGTGAATATGTTCTCAGGACCATATGCATAAACTTCAGTATTTTCATGCGCTCCTCCTTCCGTATATGATAGAGCTTTGAGTATGCAAGAAGGATAACAAGCTGGTTTCTTACGTTTCCCGGCCCTGGAAATATTCTCTGCAGGTCGGAGTCAGGCTTTACTCTGCCGATTGCGGCGAGAAAATTATCGATGACGATATCGTAGAAATAGGCATCTAGGGCATCACAACTGAATGGTTGTGCGGTTCTCCAATCGGTTGTCTTTTCAACCGCTTCCCATGAAGCAAGGAACTCGTCTATCCAGTCCATAAGTGAGCAATAACATATCAAATCTTTAAGGTTTCCCCTCAGAGAAACTTTGCTCCCTTCTTTGTGATTAGGACATCGTCCTCTATCCTTACTCCGCCAAAGCCCTGCACGTAGATGCCTGGCTCGTCGCTTATTACCATCCCTTCCCTTAGCTTGCCTGTTTCAGAAGGGAAGAATCCTGTACCTGGATCATGAACCTCTATACCTATCGCGTGTCCGAGAGAGTGGATGAACTTCCCCTTGTACCTTCCGTTGAACGCCTTGTCTATGTGCTCAGCTGCGACGTTGTGCGGTACGCTTCCCTTTATGCCTGGCTTTACGCTCTTAAGCGCGAGGAGCTGCGCTTCCTTCACTGTCTTGTACATGTCAATCATCCGTCTGTACTTCTCCGAGCTCTTCTTCGGTTTGTAGATGAACGTCCTCGTGACATCAGAGCAATAGTTCCTGTACTTTGTGCCGCAGTCTATGAGGATGAAGCTGTTCGGCTCAAGCTTTGTGTCCGCCGGAACGTAGTGTGGAATCGCGGCATTTGCGCCGAAGCAGACTATTGTAGGGAATGATGGACCGTCGCCTCCAAACTCTAGAGCAAGCTCATTGAGTTTCTTGGCTATCTCTCGTTCCGTCACTCCATCCTTGAAATACCTTGGTATCTCGCGCAATGCCCTCTTTATTATGCTGTTTGCCTTCCTGATCATCGCGACCTCACTCACGTCCTTGATGTTTCTCGCTGAGTAGAAAGCCTCTGATATGTCGACAAATGCCTTTGCTCCGGAGAGTTTCTTCAGCCTCTTGTATAGCCTGAATGGCATAAAGCTGCCGTTTATCCCTACCGTCTTTCCTTTGAGATATTTCTTGAGCGTCATCTCTATCTTCTTCCTGCTCTCCATAAGCACTATCTGCATCTCCTTTGGTTTCATCTTCTTCGCAACGCCATGTTCGAGCGGGCTGACAATGAGTATCTCCTTCTTTGGCAGCGCTATGAGCAGCGTTCCTTCGAAAGTGCCTGTGAAACCGGTAAGGTAGGAAAAGTTTGGATCAGTGTTTGCGGTATTTATCAGGAGCGCAACCTTTGCCTCCTTCGAGGCAGAGAATACCCTGCTCAATCTCTTTGAAACGGAAACCAAAACATCACGTTAGATTATTAGTTCAAGAGAGATGAAATAAGGATATTTAATAAGTTATGTGTGAAAAAGTAGAGTAGGCGGATAGGATGGGAGCAGGCACAACAGCATTCTTAGTGGCATTGGCGATCGTAATCGCATTTGTATTCTATTTCATAATCAACGGTCTTCCAAACTCGCTGCCGACAATCTTCACAACTACGGAAAACCTCTCTTATCCGACTACAACGATCGGCCAGACGACCATTCCACAGAACCAGACCATCGCGTATGCCCTGTCGCTGATAAATACGGACAGGAATGCCTTCGGCCTGAAGAATGTGTCGCTGTCGAACGAGACGTCTGGACAGCAGCACTCTGACAGCATGCTGTTCAACGGCTATTTCAGCCACTGGGACGTATATGGGATGAAGCCGTACATGCGGTACACCCTACTTGGTGGAAGGGGGGCGGTGAGCGAGAATATCGCCTATATTTACAGGAGCAACGGCATCAGCGTATTTACCTCTCTCGCACAGATGGAGCACAACCTTGTCTACAATGACCTCCAGTGCTGTAACAACGGGCATAGATACAATATCTTAGACCCAGCACACACGACCGTGAGCATAGGTGTTGCATACAATGGGACAACAATCTATCTCACGCAGGACCTCATAAACAACTATATAACATGGTTCTACGGAACCCCGTTGGACAGCAACAATAACGTGATGCTTAAGGGATCGGTCCCAAGCGGCTACTCCCTATCTGACATAGAGGTAACTTATGATCCACCTCTGCAGAGCCTGACTTCAGCACAGCTTGCACGTGCACCGTATAACGGCTCTTATGGATATGGCCAGGCCATAGCCGGTGTCGGCTACACCATCGGCGGGAGGAGGTACTACTACCCTAACCTGACGACCATAAACGCGAGTACATATGCTATACAGGGCAATAACTTCGATGTAGCTTTCAATATCGGAAGCCTTGTCCAGCAGTATGGCGAGGGTGAGTATACTCTCTTGGTGTTCGTCAATAATGCTACGCAGAGGAGCTGCTCTACCTACCCCAGTGGCGGAGAATACTGCACCAACTTCATTGCAGCGACTTACACCATTTTCATAAACAACAACGGCCAGGAATACACGCCATCCAACATATGAGATTGCCTTGCCCTTAGGGTAATGCTAATCCTGGAAAGCGATATAAGCCTATTTTGGCAATTAATACCGGTGAGAGTACGGCAGACAATTTGCTCAACCAGCCCGCGGTGAAGAGGTCAGACATAATCTACAAGCATATGCGAGACCCGGCTCTGCTCCGTTACTATTACAAAGTAAAAACAGTATCCGCAATCAACCAGTTTGCCATGGAGGGCTCTTCCCCTGCCGATATATTTGTAGGAAGGTTCGGCTATCCGTATGTCCACATAGGTCCACTCATTCCTCCAGAGTTCGGCGATACTTCAATACTCGGGACGCCGGAGCAATGGCACGGCAAGACAATAGAGGACATAGTCAACTTCAGATCAAAGCTTGTCAGGGGCATGTACCTGACAAAGGTGCAGGATGTGGAGAAGGGCAGGATCCAGGAGCAGGTCAGAGACCTGGCGCTTGCGGAGAAGTCGACTGATGCTGAGATGAGCTTCGCAAAGAGGCCGTTCATAAAGCTGGAGCTCAGGGATGAGGTGCAGCCATTCGGTCCGAGCGCGCAGATGAGTTACTTCAATGTCTACAACATAAAGGCAGACCAGAAGTTGGAAAGCTTATATTCTGATACTGATGCGAAGGCGACAACTGCAATACTCGAGCTGTATCAGAAGGGAGTGAACGTTTCCAGGATACAGAGGGGCCTTGCTGCTGGTCTTTTTGGTCTGAAGAAGAACAGAAAGTTTGTACCTACGAGATGGAGCATAACAGCGGTGGATGACACGCTCTCAAAAAACAACAGGGAGAAGGTCAAGGAGTATGATACGGTAGATGCAATCCAGGCGTATTATCATGTGGCGCTTGACAACAGGTGGCTAATACTCTTCATTCCGGGGAACTGGCAATACGAATCGATAGAGGCATTCTATCCCGGGACGGTCTGGAATGAGGACGGGAAGCACGTTTCCATCTTCGGCTCCTATGAGGGCTACTATGGGAGGACTACCTACGCTGAAATGGGTGGATGTTACTATTCAGGAAGGCTGGCGACGACAGAAAAGCTCCTGAAGCTGAAGAAGCAGGCTGTTGCGCTCATTCTAAGGGAAGCTCATGAAGGTTACAGCATGCCTGTCGGCGTCTGGAATGTAAGGGAATATGTCAGGGAGACGCTCACGACCCAGCCGACAATACTCTACGACACCAACCAGATGTTCAACTTCATAGAGAGCAAGATGCAACTGAGGCGGAACACCTGGATCGCAAACAGCAGGGTGCTTAGGGATATGCTTGTCCAGAAAAGACTCAATGAATTTGTAAATTAAGGTCTATCTCTTTTGAGGAAATCACGTCTTTTGTGAAAACCGGTTTTTCTTTTTTGTTCAGCACCTGAAGAGTATGTTCCTTCCCCACGATGAGCTTTCTTGCTGTGATGAGGGAGCTGGAATTGATCTCCAGTTCATCAATCTCTTCGCCGAGATAAAACACTTTGATCGACTGCAGATCCGCAAGCGGATTCCTCCTTTCTTCCGGAGAGACGGTTACGGAGAGATTAATGCGCACGTTTATTAGGGGAGGCAGCTTTGCTTTCACAACCGTAGGCCTGCTTTCAGCGGCAACGTTGTTGTATTCTCTAGTCTTTATGAAGATTGTATCCTTGGCAATCTTGTCGCTGCCCTTCTTTACCACATAAGTAAATGCACCGATCCTCGAATCAAGGTGCTTGAGCTTCTGCGTTACTGCATCCTCATCTGCATAGGTGAAGACTAGATCCTTCGCAGCTATCGGGGCCACATCCGGCGCCTGCTTTAGGTAGAGTTTCGTCTGGCAGAGCCTCCTTATGCTCGGCTCTATGTCGTTTATGTTGTGTGTAAGCAGCATTAACCCAATTCCCTGCTTCCTGAAGTCCTGTATCCTAGACTTTATGTCCTGCACCGCAGATGCATCCTTATCCTTGAATATCATCTGCGCCTCCTCTACGCAGATAAGAAGATTGAGCCTGTCGTCGTTATCCATGCTGAAACGCGAGGCATGGGCGTATACCTGGTTGAGGATTAGCGCATAAATGTATGGTTTTGTACCTATGCTAACGCTCGAGAGATCGAAGACGGCACCTTGCTTTATCGTTTCTCCCAACTGAATTCCATCAACTGCTGCATATTCTGGTCTTGAGAGTATGGCGCGCAGATTTTCGAGCGCTGACCTGATGTTTTCCCCGTGTTTTGTATACTTATAGCCTGTGTTCGTCTTTTTCGCGTGGAACTTCTTTATCGACTCCTCTATCATGTTGTAAACATGCACAGGATCCTCCTTTTTGGAGCTGAAGGTTTTCCTAAACGCGTTCAGCATGCACTTTTCCATTGGATTCCGGTATGGACCGGCATTCGACGCGGAGGAGAGTATCATCGCTAGGTCTTCATAGAACTTGGTGAGGTCTGCGTCAACGGGGCACTCAAAGAAGTTTATCGGTGTTCTAGAGTCGTAAAGCTTTACTACGTTCATTTCATGGCATGCGGCAAATTGATTCCACTCGTCTGTTGGCGATATGATAACAATCGATGGTCTGTCCTTTGCAAGTATCGAGTCAACGATTGCCATCGCCTCGTTTGTTTTCCCGGAACCGGGAAGTCCTGTGAGCATCGAGCCGAGATTCAGAGTCGATGGATCTATTCTTACCTCTTTCTTGGTTTCCAGTACGGAATTCTTCATGAATGTGCCGACATCAACAGTGCCGCCTGCTCCTGCGTATGCTGTTGGAAGCGAGTAACTTATGTCGGAAATCCCCCGAAACAGAAGAAAGTGAGCGGCTAAGTCAGCGCCTACAGGTAGCACACGAATATTGCCGCTCGTCTCTCCCTTTGTCTTCGCCAGGACAAGGAATCTCGACTCCATGTACTCTTCAAGCCTGCCTGTGCTGTCCCTGGTTATGAAATAGACGAAGTAAGCGGTGCCGTTCCTTAGAAGCGACCTGTTCACGGATTCGAGCATTTCCATAAGAAGCATCCTTTCTTCAGAATGCATGAAGTTGTCCCTATGGAATGAGGTATTGATCCTCTTGCTGAGCACGTCTGATAGCACAGATTGCGTCTCCTTGGAGTCCATCTTGCTGAGCTGGTTCTCCATGTAGAGTTTTGCATCTTTTAGCTCATCTCCTTTCTTCGGTAGGAACACGATCTCGAGCTGGCCTGTGTCGAGATCTAGGTCAAACAGGTCGTTGAAAAGGTCCTTGTCGAATTCGGTCTTCCTATATGCGGAGAATACTATTGAATCGGCCGGGATTTCAAGGTCTATCATGCTGAAGCCAAGTCCCGGCAATGCGGCCACAAGGTAATCTATTTTGGGAACTGCCGCTGCATCCACGGAGAAAATCGTGGTCTTCCTTTCAAAATCGTAGATCAATGAGAAGCTCTCATGGCCGAAAATGTCGAATATCGCGATTTTGTTGAATTCCTTGTCAGGGATTGCTAAGACTTCGTAGTAGACCTTGCCCATCAAAGCACCATTGCAGCAATCATAGCAAGCGTTATTGCGCAAATCATCAAGGATGAGGCGAGAATCAGTCCTCGGATAATTCCGGTGTTATGCTTCTCTATCGTATGATAGCTTATAACTCTTTTGAACATCACATCACTGCAAAGATTACCGATATTGCTAACACGAACGCTCCGCTGACTAGCATCTTTTTCGAAATAACTTTTAACTCCCTGTTTGACTTTGTATCCGCAATAACGCCGATTGCTATGGCCAGGCTGGCTATGAACACGCCAATAAGTATACCGAAAACCAGCACTCCTTCAAACATTCCTCTCATCCAGATACCTCAATCTCCCACTCAACTGCAGGAAAAGTAGCAGGCCGCCTACTTGAGAGTGATCCAATTTCATAGCTTCAGCATCCCTTCTTAGGACAGTCAACCTCTTCCCCGACTTCGCCGCCCTGATGAGAGAATCCTTTGTTATCCTGATCACAGCATTGTTGCGCCTGAATAGCTCACTCTTATCTTCTGTAAAGATAAATGCCCCTTCCATTAGCGCTGCGTCATAGAGCAGCCTGAAGAACTGTTGCTCCTTGATTGGTTTTTCCTCCTTCGCATCGCTTTCAGATGTTCCTTTTCGGGCAGGCATATCAAATTGCTCGAACCCTATGTAGATTGTCTTATTCGCCGCCCTAAAGTCAGAGAGGATCTTTATCATCAGGTATACAAGCGCGCCTATCAGGATGTAGCTTATGCTCGAGTAGTCTCCCATGTACTTTGAACCGAACACCACAGTAGTTGCAAGAATTAGGAAAAGAATCGGTATCCTGTACTGCATCGCCTTTTTGACCAGCATCAATGGTTTATTATGAAAGTGAGAATATTTAGCTTTTACTGTTCTATACTTTTATATATTTAAATAAAAGCTGAGCCCTGCGCGAAGAGGGAATTAAGCGTATTCTGGTCATCGTCTGGCGCTGCCTTGAATCCCTTCTCCATCCCGCACTTCTTGCACTTGTAATGGATGACAAATCCGCCTCTATCATGCGTGGCGCTGGTTGGGACCAGTGCGCCCCTGCAGTTAGATTTCCTATCGCCAGGATTGACGTCCACGTGCTTTCCGTATAGGCAGCGTGGGCAGTGATCTGTGTAGCCGTTGCCTTTTACCTCTTTCCCGCAGTTATCGCAGACGAAGTCCTCGCTCCTTCTTGTGAACCTTCTTTCTTGTTTCATGTGCATACCTGATAAGCGCGACGTCGAGCTTCTTATCAAACTTCTTCCCCAGCCTGATATTAAGCCTTTTCGCAGTTTTTACTGCTAGAGGGGTATGCTCTGGATGTACATTCCATATCCCATACATCTCCCTCAGGAATATCTCTGCTGTTACCTTTCCTATCCCTTTTGCAAGAGCCATAAGATTCCCTTCCAGTTCTTTCTCTGTGGATGATTTTGCGTACAGTGCAGTGAGGGATGAGCTGTATCTTTCCTTTAGATTCTTCGCCACCTCAAGAAGCTTGTCGGCGGTTTTGAAGTCGTATCTGGTGTAGCCACCGTTGTCAAGGATCTTTACAAGGCCGTCCCATCCCATCTTGAGGATTGCTTCCGGGGAATCTATCCTGCTCCTCATGAACAGCCTGTGCGTCCTCTCTGCGTTCTTCTCCCCTATCGGAGCGCCGAAAAGTACGCTTGCGAGGAACCACTTGAATATCTCCTTGTTCTTCCTGCTCCTGAGATTTATCCCGAGTTCTTCGCTGTACAGCTTACCATACCGCTTTATGAGCCTCCTCTTGTCCATAATTGGATTAGCTATAGAGAAAGCTTAAATAACTAGGATAAAAAGGGAAATGGAATCTTATGGACATTGAGGAAAAGGTAGCGCTTGCAAAGAGAAACGCGGCAGAGATCGTAAGTAATGAAGAGCTTCTGCAATTGATCTCGACAAAGAGCAAGCCCGCGGTCTATCTTGGAAGAGCCATCACCGGTCCCTTGCACCTAGGCCACCTTGTCTCATTGGGCAAGCTGCTGGATTTGCAGAAGGCGGGTTTTGAAACAATAGTGCTTTTGGCTGATATCCACGCTGCCCTTGATGACCTTAAGTGCAGCTGGGAGGATCTGGGCATAAGGACGGAATACACGCGAAAAGCGATAGAACTCTCCTTAGATTGGAGGGAGAAGCCGAAGATGGTCAAGGGCTCTGATTTCCAGCTTGGCAGGGACTACCAGATGGACATCTTCAAGTTCTCCACAATACTTACGGTAAAAAAAGCACTGCACGCCGCATCGGAAGTAACGAGAATGAAAAACCCAAAAGTAAGCGAACTGATCTATCCCATCATGCAGGCACTCGACGAGCAGTATCTGGGTGTTGATATGCAACTCGGCGGCCTGGACCAGCGCCATATCCTGGTCATGGCTAGAGAATATCTGCCGGAGCTTGGGTACAAAAAGAGAGTAGAACTTATGATGCCGCTCATGCCTTCGCTTCTAGGACCCGGCGTCAAGATGAGCTCATCAATGGAGGGGAGCCACCTCAAGGTAAATGCCTCTGAAAAGGAGATAAAAGACACGATAAACGGCGCATACTGCCCAGCTGGTGTCGTGGAGGACAATCCACTGATAGCATTTGCCTCATGGTTTGTACTCCCAAACGATGGAAAGTTCGTGATAGAGCGCGATAACAAGTTCGGCGGTGATGTTGAGATAACTTCTGAGGCGCAGCTAAAGGAACTTTTCATGGCGAAGAAACTGCACCCACTGGACCTGAAGAACTTTATCATAGGCTACCTAACCAAAAAACTTGCTAGATCCCGTGCATATTTTGAGAGCAACCAGGACCTCCTGAAACAGCTAGGGCCTAGGTTCCAGTAGCGCAAGACACGGATTTTGGTCAGCCTAAAGGTAATATTTAAGCGCGATTCTACTCGGACATGTTTAAATATTTCCACGAAAAACCGACAGATACCTATATATATTATGTAATGCCCATAACATGCGTGGACACATGGACAGTAGCAAACGCATAAGAAACTTCGATTTTATGATTACGAATAGTTATTTAAGAGGAATGTTTACAACTATTAGCGTGCAGGGATGGCGGAGCTTGGTCAAACGCGGCAGACTCAAGATCTGTTGGCTTAGGCCTACGGGAGTTCAAAATCCACATGAACAAATCTCCCTCCCTGCATTGATGCTTGGGTGTTAAAATGGCGACTAGAAATGCAAAAAGAAAGGCCGCTTCCGGCGGAAGGAAACCGTCAGCGAAGCCTCATGCTCACATGAAGGAATCGAAAGTATTTGAGATACCTAACTATGCCCAGACTTATGAGTTCACGAGCAGCGCGGCTTGCGCTATGATGATATTGAAGTACCTCAAGAAGGATCTCAAGCTTAAGAAGGACATGGAGTTCGAGATATGGCAAGATGCCATATCTGGAAGTGTGTGGCATGGCTCTAGATACGGCCTCGCATATGCTCTCGCGAAGAGGGGCGCATCTCCGCAGATATTCAGCAATGTCAAGGATGAGGGCTACGAGAAGAAGCTCGCGGTCTATGAGGGAGTAAACCTCGACACGCTCAACTCATCCTTCAATGAGATAAGGAAGAAGGCGCAGGATCTCAACGTGAAGGAGCAGTACGGCCTCACGACAATCAACACGATAAAGAAGCAGATAAACTCCGGAAGGATCCCGATAGTCCTGGTAAACGCGAACGCGCTGAACCCATACCTTGACCCGTCACCGCACTGGGTTGTTGTCAAGGGCTACGACAAGGACACTTTCTACATAAACGACCCATACTCGGACAGCACGCTTGCGATGGATCCTGATACTTTCAAGGCTGCTCTGGGCTACGAGAGCGAGCACCACATGATAAGCGTCAGCACAAGGGCAAAGAAGTAAGCAAAGAAGACTAAAATTGGCCGGAAACCGGAAAGGCCGCAAAAAAGTGCGTGGAGAATCCTATCGATAATCCGCGTTTCGACTTTATGCCGCAGATACCGTCGTCTTTAGCTGCCTCTCGACCTGCCTTTTCGCTATACTCCTCCTTATCCTGGACCTTACCCTGAAGAGCCTGTTGCGCATAGTGCTGGTGTCCATGTCCCTGTATCCAAGTTTCTGGTAGCAGCCCATGCATATTATCCTGTGCACGAACGGCATCGGCTCGTCTCCGTATAGCTTGGATGGCATCACCATCTTATGTTCGCTGTCCTTAAGGCTTCTTTTGCAGATCGAGCAGGTGTGTGCGATGGTATATTCTGCGTCGAACCGCGCTGCGCATTTTGCGCAGTAGTAGTCGCTCCTACTCATGGAGTACCTTCTAGAGAATTGCGTGACTTGCGCCCCGCAGCCCCTGCAGTACTCCTTTTCTATGTATTCGCCCATCTACCCTCACCGACTCCTTCTTCACCCATTTTACACCTCACCCAAGGCGTAATTCCCTTACTCGGACTTTCTGTTCCTTTCATCCTGTCTTTCAATATAATTCCAGCATACCTAATATTTATACCTTTTCGGATTGTTCCGATAATCCGGCTATTTTTTCCTTTATCTCAGTGATTCCGGCGTTCGTCTTTATGCAGTCCTTCTCGAAGTGGGTCTTCTCCGCTTTGAATCCTTTCTTCCTCAGCGACGCTGCAACAGCTGACGGGCTTACCGACGGTAGATGCATCTTCTTCGTCATTCTTGGAATAGAGTAGTAGAGAGGTGCATCAGGTTCATTCGTTAAGGTCTCCAGGATGCGCAGACCTGCTTCATCGAACCTTCTCCTCTTGAATTCCGATATCACCTTTTCCAGCGTTTTCCTTTCGTAAAGCTCACCCGCCCACAGTTTTCCTCCTATCAGCA
>JAKAVF010000012.1 GCA_021827605.1 Microcaldota archaeon | reverse complement strand
CCAAGTTTTCCCCCAGAAACTATCTGCGCCGAATAAACGTTGCCCAAAGTCATTCCACCATTACCTGTGCTTCCTCCTGCGCAATAGATATAACTGCCATCTGTAGCACAAGCAGGATAAGTTATATTGACCGGGTATGAGGTAGTCAGTGTCCATGTGCCTATGTTTCCTCCAGAGATCGGAGCGGAATAAATATCGGTGTAACCATAATTGTTAGATACATTTAGACCACCGATGCAATAAATGTAGCCTCCAGCCGTTATGCACTGGGCGTTAAAAAGTAGTGTCGGATAATTGGTGGTGGCAGTCCACCCGCCAATGCCATTGCTTGAAATTGGTGCTGAATATGCGCTCCCATTGCCAGCTATACAATAAATATAGTTATTGTCAGTTACGCATGGAACGTACGGCGCTGACACCAGCGGGAATGGAGTGGTTCCAGACCAACCGACAGGTACATCAGTTGACACAGAAGCAAAGAATGTACGATTCGTGTAGTTTGCCGAGCCAACCGGCTCTGCCCCACTTCCACCAACGCAATAAATATATCCATTTGCAACTACACAGCCTGGGGTGCTTATCGTGATAGGATAGTTTTCTGCAGCAGACCAGGAGATTGTTGTAGTGGCAGAAGTAGATGCAGTTGTGCTCCCGGTGGTTGTGCTTGTTGCACTAGTTGTACTCGTGCTTGTAGATCCACCAACTGTTGTAGTGCTTGCCGGTATTGTTGCGCCTGTCGCTCCTGCCTGCACCTCGATAGAACCAGCTTGCTGCTGGACCCATGGATTTGCTGCTGAGTTCTCAGGTCCAGGTCTGTTTGTGTACCTGACCCATAAAATCCCAGAAAATCTTTGGCCCACATTCAGGCCTGAGAATTCCATTATACCAGACTTATGCAAACCGACCTGTTCGAGTATCATACTATTTTGATCATAGCAGTATACTCCGGAGACTGCAAGCGTCCTTCCGCTCTCCAACGAGAATGAGGAAGTGCTGTACGAGGTTGAAAGCCGTCCATTTGAACTCACATAATACCATGGAGACGTGCCAGCAAGAGGCCCTCCAGTAGAATTCTTCGACGCGGTGCACGCGAAGGCAAGGTTATAGATTATTGCGCCGGTGTTCTGGCCGAAGACAAAGGAAAGGCTTCCGTTTGTTGCGAGGACCAGAGTTCCGCACGAAAACTTGAAGTTGCCGCCGCACGAATTCCCGAAGTTCGCTCCTGGCGTAAACACTCCGATGGTATAGAGCGCAGCAAGGACCACAAGTATGACTATGATGGCCCACCCATAGGTCATGAGATACTCCATAGCGCTTTGCGCAGAGGCCCTAACCATCAAATCACTTAATTAAAGCACCACTCTTTTATATCCCTTTCTAAAGCAGCTTCTTTTGTTTCCCGAGACCTTTGAGCTCGTCCTCGTCAAAATCAAGCTCCTTCAATATCCTCATTGTCGCAGGAAGAACCTGGTTGTTTATGTAGTAATCCGGATCATAGTCCTGTGCCAGTTCTTCAAGCTCAGCTCTATCCGACACCGAAGCGCCGTGTCGTGTCACTATGTATCCGATTACCGAGTGCTCCACCTCATCCCTGGTCTTTATTCCGCGCTCTACTGCCTTCTTTGCAGCAGCTAACTCTGGAGACCTTGCGTCATATGCGTCTATGCTTTTCCTCAACTGCGTATTGATTACGAGCTCGCTCAATGGAACCTTCCCCTCCTTGAGCCTCTTGACGACGTCCCTGACTATTTCAGCGGCCCTTTCCCTGCTCCCCTCCTTCAATATAGCTTCCAGAACCCTGCGCTGCGTATCGCGAGCTATGTGAGACCAGTCCCTGCGCACCAGCTCAAAACCCCTTATCTTTATCCTTCCATTCTCAGCTATCAGCGCATACTTCTTTTTTGCTCCCTTTGCCTCCTTGTCAGTCTTCTTGCCTACGAACACGCCCCTCGTGTAAAAATCTTCGAGTTCCAGCTCCATCGGCTGCGGCAAGCTATCGTTCACGCTTTTCATAAATGCGAGTGCATCGTCTTTTGTTTTTTCTCCAAGTATAGCAACTAAGCTATCTGTATCTCCATATAAGACTCCGAATCCCGCTTTCTCCGCTGCTGCTATCGTTTCCTTTATGTATTGCCTGCTCCAGGCTGTTATGCTGGATGCGCACTCCCTTGAGTACCAACGTGATCGCGCATAGCCAAGGTATCCGTAGAAGGTATTTGAAAGTATCTTCAGTGCCATGGAGCTTGCGCCGAGTTCTATGTTTCCGGGATTCTTTTTGAATTCTTTCTTGACCTGCGCCCGCTGGTCCATCAGTATCTTTAGTATTGTTGGTATCGTACTCTTCCTATTCTTGTCAAACTTTGCACCAGTTGGAGATTCAAAGTAGTCATTACACTCGGTGCAGAGCGAGGAGGGGTCTACATTGTGCGAAATTATTATCGAGGGATACAGCCCCCTGAAATCGAACATCGCAAGATTTTCATATATCCCAGGTTCTGGCGTCTTGACGTAAGCTCCCTCTATTGGATTGTACATCCTCCTCTTTATCTCCGTTTCATCAGGTTTGTTTGGTATTATCTCTTTGAATTCTTGAGCATATCGCATGAGTACGAACTCGCAAAGCTGCCCAGTCGTAGAGACCGCAACATCACTCAGCTGATCCCCGGTAGTCTTTGCAAGCGCAATCATTATCGGTACAAAGGCATTGTAAACCGTGAGCAGTGCTTCAGAGTCTGCAAGGTTATAATCGGCAAGCATTCCGAGCTGCTCCGCATCTCCATCCCAATACTTGACAGAGTTCTTCTGCATTTCAGATTTGCTAACATTCCAGATCTTCTTGCCAGTGACAGCGTGGTAAACATTATCGAGCGTGTAGCTGTTCAGCTTCAGTATATATTCCGCAGAGCCGACTATCGCTATGAAGCGCACAACTGTGTACATATCAACGTGCACCCTACCTGCACACTTCACCCTCTCGACAAGCCCGTGCCTCTCAAGCTTAGTGCTTCCTTCAAACCTGCTTATATCGAACTCTATCCTCAGCTTCCTTGCCCTGTCAAGAAGGTACTTTATGTCGAAGTTTGCGGAGTTATACCCTGTGATTATATCGATGTCGTTCTCCCTGATCACATCTACAAATCGCTTTATCATCGCAGTCTCATCCCTAACGACCTCGACAAAGGGTCGATTAATCTTCTTGTAGGTTATTACCCCCTTCCCACTCTTCCCGCCAGCAGAGAACATGTAACTTATCATTATGACAGGGTCGAAATCAGGCCTTGGCATCCCCAGGGGATTATACACCTCTATATCGAATCCCATCAGGTTCTGCTTCACATCAGCGCCGCTCTTGTTCGGCTCAATGGACGTCAGGACCAGCTGTTTGCCTTCCGTCTTCAGTATTACGGTGTACGGCGTAAGCGGAAACAGGCCAGAGTCCAGCACATACCTCTTTGCAAATGGAATGTCATATTCGTAGCACTCCCCATGCCTTTTCATCGCAGCCGATAGCTTCGGCACCTGCGATGGCGACTTTACATATACTCTATAAGAGTCTACTTTCCTTCCAGAAATCGTGCGTGGATCTGCTCTAATTTTTACAGGCTTTATTAAGCCACTCGGATCGGCAGCGGAGAGGTCCATCATTTCATCCTCCTCCATTTTCCTACCTGGCACGAATAAGAAATATGGCTTGAACGAAGGGTCAAACACCTCGTAAGCCTTTCCATCAGCCCCCTTCAGCGTAAGCCTTATGCTGGCATCGTCTCCAATGCTGATGTAATCAACATCAAGCAGCACACAATCCAGCGAACGCTCACTGCTGCCGCTGCCATCGGCTAGAATTGTTTCTGTTTTAGGAACAGCATCCATCAATATAGTTTGCCTTCTGGAGTTTAAATTCCTTGTGCAAACGAAGGATTACTTTGTCTCTTGAAGCTTGATTGTGCTGACCGCTAGCGGAGGAATCAGCCCGAGCGCATATGCAACAAGCGTGCCCGTTGCACCGCATCTGAAATTCAGGCCATTGAGGACTTCCTCACCGATTTCTGCAGGAAGCGTCTTCTTCTCCGTCCACTTCTTCATCATATTTGTGACGTTCTCCTTCGTCTCCGAGATCTCGACAACTCCGCCGAGCTTCAGCTGCCCTATGTTCTTCGCATCCTTTGCATCGCTGTCAAAGTAGTCAGCTACGAATGTATAATTTATCTTTACCTTTGTTCCATCCGCGTTTACCGACTCTAAGTTAATGTTGAGCCTTGGGAATCTCTGCTTTGCGAGGGATTCGACCGACTCTATTCTCCCTTCGACGTGCGATATTGTAAATCCTGTTATCATTTAATCACTGCTGCTAGTCCTTTATTATAAAGCTATTTAAAAGTGTGTTTTTAGCGGAAAGCAGGAGCTTCCGTCGGGAGAGTTCCAAAAATATAGCAATTTCCCGCTGTTTTGCCTGCTTTGGTAATCTTTAAATATGAGGATAAATCCATAATCTCTGCATATCGGAAATAGGATTCCACAGAAGTGCTATATATCTGGTATGCGAAAATACCAATTGGATAAGAATTGAGCATCATGAAAGGCACAAAAGAATTGCTACCTAGCGAGGTAATGCTGGTTTTTGAGCTTGAAAGGTCTGCAAGGGGAGCAGAAGCCGGACCCCAGACGACCGGCGGTTCGGATGCTCCAAAAGGTACAATCAATGCACTTAGAGATGGAGTGTCAGACGGAGCCAAAAAGGAATCCTCTGATAAGCAAGAGGAAAGCGAAGAGAAAAAGAGAGAGGATCTTGAGGCTTTTGCTAATAGCATAGTCAAACCACTAAAGAAGACAGAGGAAACCCTCAAACTGAAAGAGAGGCCGAAGGTGATGGAACTTATAGAAGAGGGCTCGAAGGAGACATTTTACGAACAGATGAAAAGGCTGATTATAGCACAAGCGGAAAAGACGGGCGACCTAAGCAACCAGAACGCACTATCTGTCACAAAAGCGGTGGTAGAGCGCTATCTCGCCGAGCTGCCAACAACGAAGCAGACGCACGACGGATGGGAGGACGGCGTCGTATATTACGGCTCAAGAGCCGTATTGGAAAAACTCCAGGGAGACCTTGACGAGCAGCCCAAAATCTACCTAGAGAACTATCTTTCATCCTGCGATTTCTGGTATGTATGGCAGAACCTCATGGCTGTGGTTTACGCACACAGGAGTCCTGACACGGCTGAGCAGGGCAGGAGATTACTTGAAACAATATACATGCCAAAGAATCCCGAGATAATACAGGGCTTAAAGAAAGCGCTTGCAGCACCAAGGACAATATTCTCTTCTCCTACATCCGAGCCAGAAGCGGCAATGGAGTCGCCAAAGCAGAAGAATCCCACAGATTCGAGCAACAGCACGCCATATATCAGTTAAGCGAAGCTCTCATACACCTCCGCAGCGCCCCTGAGGAGTATGTTGAATACAAGGAGAGCCATGAAAACATATCCTATCCAGAGCGGCCATCCGTATATGTAGACGAAAGGCAGGTATCCGAAAGTGAGTACCTTCGGCACGTTTATCAGGAACCTTCCCGCATTCGACGCATAGACAACCTGCGCAAACCTGCTCCTGATCTTCGATGCTGTTCCCTTGCCTGCCATCAGAGCATCCACGAATGAGTGCCTTATTATGACGATTATGAAGACGAATAAGGGAACAAGTGAGATATAGGTGAAGAGCGCCCAGAAAATATATTCGACCGCGCGGTCGCCAGCTATGTCGAATCGAGCTCCATGTGGAGCCGATTTCTGCATCGCAGCATTGTACTTCCTTATCTCATTCCTCGCCGCGGTATTGCCGAAGACAGCGCCATCAACATATCTCCAGAAACCAAGCTTGCCCTTGCTTTCTTCATATCGTGCGAAGAAGCCGTCAAGAGCATCAATAATGCGTTCTGCTATGATGAGAAGCAATATTATGTACGGGTTGAAGAAGATGAGCACTAGATAGACTACCACTATCGCGATGAAGACCCTGAAAAGCGTAGTCGCATCCGCAAGTCTCATATCTATCACAAGACCTTATAATCTCAAAACAAGAGCTAATAAGCTTTTTGCGTTGTAATAATTTAGCGCAGCCCCTTCGTCTAGTGGCCAAGGACAGCGGGCTTTGGACCCGCGAACATCGGTTCGAATCCGGTAGGGGCTATAATGGTAAGAAAATGAAAATCATTCGACTTGGGGAAAGGTACTTTTTTGGCAGTGGAAGGACCACCATCTCAAAAGCGCGGCTGAATCTAAAAAAGATCGATGCATTTCAATTGGTTAAATTAACACCGAAATTGGACGAACCAACACATGTAAACAAAGCGGGAAATGTTTTCTGCATGGTGATAGATGGTTGGATGGATGCTTTTTGCGAAGATAAAGTATACAGGCTTAAAAGAAATGAAGGAATTCTGTTTGAAAGAGGAGAAAGGCACAAGATTCTGAAGGGTAATGGCCTGATGCTATCAATTTCATCA
This sequence comes from Microcaldota archaeon, assembly GCA_021827605.1. GTDB lineage: Archaea > Micrarchaeota > Micrarchaeia > Micrarchaeales > Micrarchaeaceae > JAJZYD01. The sequence continues at coordinate 13,133 of JAKAVF010000012.1, read as the reverse complement.
GAGGACTATTCAAAAAAGTTAAAGACAATCTACTTTGATAAGAGGTAAGAAAATGATCGAGTGGTACTACCTTATAATCATCTCTGCGCTTCTTAACGCTGCTGTCTTTATCGTGCAAAAGAAGCTTCTGCGCGTGGAACACGCCCTGGGCTTTAGCGCCTCAATGGCTGCTACAATCGGGCTTCTCTCATTGCTGATAATCCCATTTGCCAACTTCTCCCTCTCTATCTTTCAAATATTTCTTGTTGTAGTATATAGCGCACTGCTAGCGCTCTCTTATTGGGCTACCGCAAAGCTATTCAGGCACGGGAGTCTCTCTACAGGATCTCCAGCATACAATATGCTCCCGATAATAGTGGTGGTGGTCCTGGCATTCATCTTCCTTGGGGAAAACATAGGCGCAATTAAGTATACCGCAATAATTGCGATGCTGCTGGCTTCATTTGTGATGATAATGCAGTCGAACAAGAAGAGGGATCAGATCCAGAAGCGAAGCTATATCATTACAGTCACCGTGGTTGTATTGCTTTCGGGAATAATAGATGTATTCCTGAAATATTCCCTGACTTACGTAAATATTTTCACTTTCATGTTTTTTACTAGTGTAATTCCCCCACTCATAATTATGCTGCTTCTTTTGAGAAGATCAATAGAATACAGAAGGGAGGCGTTAAGTGATTCAAAGCGGCTAATATTACCGCTAATCGTAATAGGCACCCTTACCCTCGGTTACCGTATCTTTCTATACAGCGCTCTGGCCGTAGCTCCAGTCAGCCTTGCTATACCGCTCTCCAGCGCAATCATAGTAATTACCACCGTCTTTTCCGGCGGGATCTTTTTCGGCGAACATCATATCGCAAGGAAGACGGCACTCTCAGCGATCATGCTGATAGCCTCCTATTTTCTCGTTGCATCATAGCGATAAGGCTAAATTAACAGGTGCAAGAATAAGCTTGTGATGACTCACGAGGTATTTCTGATTTTGTGATGAAAAGAGAGTCGCTGATAAGGTGCATTAATGAACAAGCCAAACTTTACCACAGTTGCAATTATCGCAGCAGCACTTCTTATCCTCGTTATACTTGTCCTCAGCCAGGGAGAGTCAATAAATAAGCAAGCCCAACTGGATTCGTATTTCGGAATTTCACACGTGCTCGTCATCAGCAATAATAGCACAGAGAACTATACTGTATACGTCGCATCAAACATCTCGCAGCAGGAACAGGGATACATGAACCAGACGAGCATAGGAGATTGTGGCGGCGAGGCTAATTGCTTAGGGATGCTCTTTCCATTCGGCTATCAAGGCGAGGAATGCTTTTGGATGAAGAATACTGAAATTCCACTCAAACAGATGTGGATCGCGGGCAATGGACTGATAACATACTCAGCTGACGCAGTACCGTATTCAACAAGCGTAATCTGTGCTAATGGTTCTATGGTTCTTGAGACTGCTCCAAGCGCTGGCATTTCTGTTGGGGATAGAGTGGTATTGGTCAAAGCTCCTTAGAAACAGAGGACGAATCCTTCTTCATGTACACAAATAGCGCCTTCTGTGCTGTCTTTAGAGCGAGAGTTGCGCACTTAAGTCTTGCAGGGCCAGGTTCTATGCCGAGCATCTCCACCACGTCGGCAACGCCCATCTTCTCAAGCTCCTTAACGCTCTTTCCCTTCAGGAGGTCGGTTAGCATGCTTGCGCTTCCTACACTTATCGCACATCCAACTCCCTCAAAATGCGCATCTACAATCTTGCCATCGCTTATTTTCAGGTATATAGTAAGATCATCGCCGCAAAGCGGATTGAAATCGTGGAACTGCGCGTCGGCTCCCTCCAACTTGCCTTTGTTGTGTGGGTGTTCATAGTGTGCAACTATCTCTTCAGCGTAAATGTCAATGCTCATTGCCTAGACCTATGGTTTCAATGTGTCGCTTATCTTGAACTTCTTCTTTACTATGGCGATTGCCTCTATCACCTTATCAATATCGCTTTCATTATTATAGATGTAGAAGCTCATCCTAGAAAGCGCAGGCTTCTTCAGAATATCAACTACGAGCGGCATTGCGCAGTGATGTCCTGCTCTTATCGCAACACCCTCTTGGTCAAATATCGTAGCTACATCATGCGGGTGTACTCCAGTTATGTCGAATGCAACTACGCCGCCGCGACGATCGATATCTTGCGATGGAAGCCCGAATACCTCAACGCCTGTTATCTTTGATAGCCTTTCCAATGTGTACAATGTAAGCGCCTTCTCGTGCTCGCGCACGTTTTCCATACCTATCTTCTTGAGATAATCCACTGCTACTCCTAGCGCAATCCCTCCATCTATATGCTGCGTGCCAGCTTCAAACTTCCAAGGAATGTCATTCAACGTGAAGTCCTGCTGCAAAACCGTCCTTATCATATCCCCTCCGCCAAGGAACGGAGGCATCTCCTCAAGCAGTTCTCTCTTCGCGTAGAGAACGCCTATCCCCATCGGTGCAAGCATCTTGTGCCCGGAAAACACGAAGAAGTCACAATCGAGATTCTTTACATCAACTCCCATGTGTGGCACGGACTGCGCTCCATCAACAAGGACCTTTGCCCCGAATTTGTGCGCCTTCTCTGCAATCGCTTTAACATCGACTATAGTGCCTAGAACGTTTGAGCAATGTGTTATCGAGACCAGCTTTGGCCTCTTTGCAAGTTGCTCGTCGACGCCTGCCTCATCGAGCGATGCTTTGTCGTCGCCGAGTTTTATGTAATCCAGGACAGCACCCTTCCTCTTAGCAAGCATTATCCAAGGCACCACGTTGCTGTGGTGCTCCATCTCAGTGATGAGGATGTGGTCACCTTTCTGGATATTCTGTTCTGCCCATGTACGAGCCACAAGGTTTATCGATTCTGTTGTATTGCGGGTGTAAATTATCTCTTCCCATTCAGAAGCACCGATGAACTTTGCAACCTTCTTCTTCGACCTTATGTAGTCTTCTGTTGCTTCCTCAGCTATCTTGTATACGCCGCTGTGCGTGTTGGCATTGTAATTCCTATAATACCTTGAAATTGCGTTTATTACCTTGCGTGGCTTCTGTGACGTCGCCGCGCTGTCAAGATAGACAAGAGACTTTCCATTCATCTTTTTTCCAAGAATGGGGAAATCCCTCCTTATTTTTTCTACATCGAACATTTGTTCACTTCTTTGGCTTTACAAAGGAGTCGTATCCGTCCTTCTCCAACTTCATAACGAGTTCGCGTCCTCCCTCAGCCACGATCCTGCCATCAGCCATTATGTGGACGAACTGCGGATTCATATAGCTTAGTATCCTGCTGTAGTGCGTAATCACCAGGAGAGCCATCTTGTCCTTCTGCGCTATCTCCTGGATGTTCTGCGCCACCACCTTTACCGCGTCTATGTCCAGGCCGGAGTCTGGCTCGTCAAGCATCGCGAGCTTTGGTTTCAGTATCGCCATCTGGAGTACCTCCCCCTTCTTCTTCTCTCCTCCGGAAAAGCCCTGGTTGAGGGACCTGCCTATTATCCCATTCGTGATGGCCAGCTTCTCCGTATAACTTCTTATCTCTCCCATGAACTGCTTTATGTCTATTGTGGTATCTGTCATGGACTCCTTCGCTGCTCTTAGGAAGTTGACAAAGCCCACTCCTTCTATCTCGACTGGATTCTGGAACTGCAGGAACAGGCCGAGCCTCGCGCGCTTGTCAGCGCTCAACTCTCTTATACTCTGTCCATCAACAAGTATGTCGCCCTTTGTCACCCTGAGGGATGGGTATCCCATGACTACCTTTGCGAGCGTGGTCTTGCCTGAACCATTTGGTCCCATGATTACGTGGAACTCTCCGTCATTGATGACGAGGTTGATGCCTTGCTCTATCTCCTTCCCGTCAATTTCAACATGCAAATCCTTTATCTCCAGCTTCATAACATCACTCAATCATTATCATTTTATCATAAGGCTGCAATCATGCGACAGATTCTTTGCGCACATCTTGCACACAGACCTCTGCGCTTCATACTTCTCTCCTTCTCTTACGCTCTTTACAAATAATTCAACGTCTTCTTTATTCAATTCCTTTTCCATGGCCTTTACTTTCGGTGAGTAGCTATTGCTGAGGTATTTGCTAACCGCCGCCTGTGTCGTTCCAAGCTCCTCAGCAATTGCAATCTGGTTCATCTTGTACTTTCCAGACATAAGCTTTGCTGCCCTCGCCCTGAGCGCGGGCAGGAACTCCTTGACCATCGCTTCGTATTCTGTTTTCATTTTAATTCCCTATATTTGTAGTGCCCTTGGAATGTATCTTTGTAGCTTTCATTGACCCACACGTTGCTTATGTCAAGCTTTGGTATTGTACCAAACTTTTTGTTGTTTATCTTCTCCTGCATAAGCGATGAAACGGTGGCCTTTACCATCGGGTTTTCTATTTTCGCTATGCTGCTCGAGAAGAAGCCTGAAATTATGAGCCTCTTTGCCACAGCATCAGTTGCGCCCCTTGATGTCAGGTAGAAAAGCGCTTCCTCGTCGACAGGTGCGGTTGCAGATGAATGGGTGGCCTTCACATTCGCATTGTTTATTGACATGCCTGGAATCGAGCTTATGTACGCGTTCTTGCTCAGGAGCATGCCTCTTTCATTTATGAATGAGCGTGAGCCGCTTGCATCCTCTCCAACGACGGCGAATCCCTTTAGTATGCACGCGGAACTGTCTGCTGCGCTTGCTTTGGACTCGAGGTCGGAGACCGTGTCCTTCGCAAGGTTCGACACTATAGTATTAAGGTCGAATTTCTGCTTTGCAGAACCCATCACAAGTTCAATGACATTGCTCCTAGCTGCGAACCCGGATGAAGCGATGTCATTCTTTGCCCTTGTGTTTGAGCCGCCATTGTAAATGTAGTTCGCATTAAGGATGCCGTTATCGGCTACCATACTCTTCGAAAAGTTTATTACTGCGGTATTGACGTCTTCATTATGCACCATGCTCACATCTGCCTTGGCATATGTCCCGACCTTTATCTCATGTAGGATGCTGAGCAGTGACTCTCCACTGGTTCTGGAAGAATACCACTCGAACAGGTTGAGCTTTGACTCCCTGCCTGTCTTTACGATGACCTGTGTAGAGAAAGGAATGTCAGTATTGACGAAAAGAAGGTTCAGTTCGGCGGTCACGCCGTCCGGCACGTCGATGAAGATTATTCTTCTAGCATGGGCGTGTATGAACGCTACCATCTTGTCCTCTTTGCTCCTGTACATTTTCCCAGTAATACGCTCCTCTGTCATCTCCTTTGCTGGGACTACCTCTAGGAACTTTTGGTTATTGATTAAATGGCGCGTGCTGCCAAAAAGTGCATCGAACCTTAGGTTGAGGTTCACCAACGCAGCCTGCGAAAGGTCTTTAAGAATCGCTTCCTCTTCAAGTCCGCCGTCTCCCTCTTCCAACTTTGCAGCGAACTTGTCGAGCGCGATTGGGACAAAGTGGCGCTTGTATAGCTCGCTCTGCTCTTCTGGCAGAGACTTAGAGAGTTCGAGCGCTTCCTCATTAAACGATTTGTAGTACTCCAAGTTAACCAACGCTGTTTGATGTGTCTAGTTTTATAAGCCTCTTGAGCTCAAGCGAGTATTCCATTGGCAGGACCTTTGCAAGGTCTTCTATGAAGCCAAGCACGATTGTGGCAATCGCATCGTCTTCGCTCATTCCCCTCGACATGAGGTAGAAGAGCTGCTCGTCGCCGATCTTGCCGACTGTCGCTTCATGTGTGATGTTTGCATCGTCGCGGTATACCTGCATGTATGGGTAAGTGTTTGTCTTTGCGTGCTCGTCAAGAAGCATCGCGTCGCACTTTACTGTTGACTTTACATTGGCTGCATCTTTTGATACGTAGAGCAGGCCTCTATAAGAGGCGACTCCATTCCCTTTCGAGACGCTTTTTGAAATTATCTTTGAAGCGGTATTCGGAGCAAGATGGTATATCTTTCCGCCAGAGTCCTGCGTCTGCCCTTCTCCTGCGATTGCAATGGAGAGTACCTCTCCGCTTGCTCCCTCCTCCTTCAAATAGCAGGACGGATACTTCATGTTAACCCTGCTGCCTATGTTCCCGTCTATCCACTCTACTCTGGCATTCTTGTAAACAAAGGCCCTTTGCGTAACAAGGTTGTAAACGTTCTTCGACCAGTTCTGTATCGTTACATATCTTATGTGTGCATTCTTCAGCGCTACGAGCTCTACGACAGCCGCATGCAACGAGGAACTCATGTATATCGGTGCAGTACAGCCCTCTATATACGTAACATCTGCGTCTTCATCCGCAATGATCAACGTCCTTTCGAATTGCCCCGCTTTTTCCGCGTTAATCCTGAAGTAGGCCTGGAGAGGCAGCGCAACTTTCACTCCCTTTGGCACGTAGATGAACGACCCCCCGGACCAAACTGCAGTATTTAGCGCAGCGAACTTGTTGTCAGAGGCAGGAATCACTGTCCCAAAATACTTCTTCACCAGTTCCGGGTACTTCTTCACCGCATTATCCATGTCTGTAAAGATGACACCAAGCTTCTCGAGGTCTTTTCTGATTTTCCCGTAAACCACCTCAGAGTCATACTGAATTTCGGCGCCAGCGAAGAACTTTCTCTCCGCTTCAGGGATACCAAGCTTATCGAATGTCCTCTTTATTTCCTCAGGCACCTGGTCCCACGCGTCTGCCTTCGGCCTGTCCGAGGGCTTTAGGTAGTAATAAACATCGTTGAAATCTATATTGTTGAGATTCGGGCCCCACTGTGGCATCGGCTTTCCTACGAATACCCTGAAACCTGTGAGCCTCTTCTCCATCATCCACTCTGGTTCATTCTTTATCCTTGAGATTTCCCTAACTATCTTCTCAGATAGCCCCTTTTCAGTCTTAAAATCATATTCAATGTTGTCACTAAAGCCGTATGCCTCCTTGTATTCGCTATTCTGCTGCTCCAGAATAGCCTTTAGATCCTCTGACATTTTATCACAGCAATGCTATCTTTATAACTCAGTTATAATATTTATACTCTCAGGAACGTTTAAATACTATCCATTTTTGTGGAAGGAGCCCGCTCCAAAATCCGCCTTCTTCTTCGGTAGATGCTCGGCAAAAACGTAAACTTTCCTGCAAATTTCTTAGGAAAACGAGGTCTTTAAATATCATATTCTGCGTGATATTTCCATTACAATTGAGGTATAGCTATGACAATAACAACAAGGCAGAACGAAGGACCAGGATTCGGAAACGCGAACATATTCAGGCTCGGCACCGAGCGTTCAGCAATTCCAAGCGGGGCAATAAGAGACCTTTACTTAATAACAGGCAGGACAGACAGCAGGGAAGCCAGGCGGATCGCAAACCGCGCAGCGAATATAGTCGCCCCTACAATCAAAGAAATGCTGGATGCTAAATATGCAAATCGTATTCAGCAGACAGCCGAGGCGCTCTCCAATACGGAGAACCTTATCGAGGGGATAAGGAGAGCCAGAGCCGGGCTCGACGCTAGCGCAAGGTCGAAGCTTGCCGTAACTGTAGATGCTGTGGTAAAAAGAGCCAGAGAGGACTTCGATGGCACAAAGGAGCTTGAGCGCTTTGAGAAGACCTTCGCAAGATGGGAGAAGGACATAAGGAATCTCTAAGCTGATTTGAATATTATTTTTTCCCTTATTTTTATTCCATTCCTCTTGACGAATCCGGAATTGAATTCCAGAACATAGCGGGCGCGTTCCCTCGGATAATAACCGGAGAATTTTAACCTTCCTGCTGGAGCTACAGACTGCATAAAGTCAACCACCCTTCCTTCAGCATCACACCATACTATATCAATCGGGAATCGCATATGCCTTGTCCATATCGGATGCGGTCCATCGCGTGGAAAAGCGAAGAGCATGCACTCATTTCTCCTCAATTTCTCCCTGAACATAAGGCCTACCGTCATCTTAAGCAGCGTATCTGCGATAAAAACACTCATCCTGCTTTTGCCAATCAGCATGCTCTTCTTCTTGAACTTAACATGCCTCGAGAGGAATAACATCAAGCACAAGATCTCACGCCAAAATCACTTAGTAAGCGACATGCTCTGTTCCCTCATGAACTGCTGCAGGTAAAACTTGCTGCCGGTGCCCTTGCCGCCCACGCTGCTCCCCTTCCATCCAACGAAGGTGTGCAGGCCGACTATTGCACCGGTCGTGGCGCTCGTCTCCCTGTTTATATAGACTACCCCTGCCTCTATGCCATCCATAAACTCCCGTATCTCCTTCTTATTTTTGCTGTAGAGTCCCGCAGTAAGACCATAATCAACATCGTTCGCCTCCTTGATCGCATCTCCAAAGTCCTTGTAGCCTTCTACTATCAATATTGGCACGAACAATTCCCTCTTGGCAAGCTCGTTGTCCTTCCCTACTTCTGCGATAGTCTGTTCAACGTATATGCCTGAAAGTCCTGTGTTAACCCTATTTCCGCCGTATAAAAGTCTTCCGCTTTGCTTTATCTTTTCCACCGCTTCAGAGTAAGTCTTCCATGCATTCTGGCTGATTAGCGGACCCATATAAACGCTCTTCTCCAGTGGATTTCCTATCCTGAAGCCCCGAACCTTGTCTATAAGCTTGCTGACGAACTGCTCCTTTATCGAATCGTGCACGTAGACCCTTGAACATGCACTGCACTTCTGGCCGTCGAAACCAAACGCGGCGCTCGCCACACCACCCACTGCCTCGTCTATATCCGAGTTCTTCGAAACTATTACCGGGTTCTTACCTCCCATCTCCACTACGAATGTCTTCTGGAGTCCAAGCCCGTACGCCTTCATTATCATGCCTGTTCCAACACCGCGCGATCCGGTGAAGGCAATGCCGTCCACTCCCTTGTTGACTACAAGCTCATCACCGACCTCCGAACCTGGTCCGGACACGTAGTTGAAAACACCATCGGGAAGCCCGGCTTCCTTGAATGACTCGTATATCTTGAGCCCTGTAAAAAGCGTCATGCTGTCTGACGAAGAGGGTTTGAATACCACCGTATTTCCAGTTATCATGGCGCCAGTGCTCATGCCCGTGCTTATCGATACGGGGAAGTTGAATGGCGCAATCACTCCGAACACGCCAAACGGCATCATCCTTATAAGCACCTTCTCTGTCTTTGACGATGGCGCACCCTGGAAACCCGCTGCAACCTTTGCCGTGCTCTTCTCCATTCCCGTCTTTCTTGCAAAGCCTCTGTTCATCTCCAACTCGTTTGCGTAATAGCGTATGAAATCAATCGCCTCATCAACCTCTCCGACCGATTCGTATCTCGACTTGCCGTTCTCGTAGCTGAGTATCGCAGATATCATGAACTTGTGCCTTGAGAACGCATCTGCAGCCCTCCTGAATATTGCTGCTCTTTCCCCGTAGTCTATCAGGCTCCAGCTGGCGAAAGCCTTCCTCGCCGCGTCTATTGCAATTCGTGCATGCTCTCGTGTTCCCTTCTGGAAGTGGCCTATCAGCGTACCGTCTATCGGCGAACGCTCCTCTATTCTCTCTCGCGACAAAACCTCCTTCCCGCCTATGTACATAGGGTGCGTCTTTCCAAACTGCTTCTTCGCCTCCTCAACTGCCTTATCAAACAAGTCATCGAACTCATGCTCCTTTCCCTGCTCGACAAACCTCTTGTAAGTAGACTCGTTAGTAAACGCTTGCTTTGCCATAGTCTCACCAAAATATGCAGACGTATTTGCAAGAGCAGTAATATAAAGTTAACAATGACAGAATTTTACCTGAATATTAAAATTAGCAAGGTGAGCGGGAAACCCCACATCCTTCAGGAATGGGATGAGAGCGAACCGCAGAACAAAAAGGATATATAAGTGTGGATGACGATACGAATAACACAGATTCAACTCCATTGATGCATGGGAAGCCCACAACGTTTACGGGTGGGAGGATGTCACGAAGAGAGCGTTGGGCTGTAGCTCGGGAAAATGTAGGCTGCAATGCTCGCTGTAGCGACGCAGGGAGTGCATGCAGTCTTGCATGCCACACATGCCCTTATCGCCCCTGAATATACTACAGATGCCGTGTAGTTTCCTGGCTGCATTGGGCATACTGCAGCTCCAGAGAAGACGCCACCGTTTCCTACATTATTTTGCAATTCAGTACATCCATTAGGTAGGGATAGGCCACCACATACATTTTGGCCAGCACTGCACGCGGCGAGTATAACTACTGAGGAGTTGCTCTTTACGCTTAAAGCAACGCTGATAGAAGAAGGACCGCTTGTCGTGCTGTTGAAAACCGTGCTGCTCGGCGTTGGAGCACCATTCAGCGCAATTTCAGAAATAGACAGCGGTGTACTGCCAGACAATATGGCGCAGTTTTTTGTTGAGCGCCCAACAGAAGTATAGAACGATGAATCTTCAACATCACTTGTCCAATTAGTTGAGATCGTTGAAATCCCGCCATCGCCTCCCGCGCAAATGTACTGCGAATACGTATTTGTCAATTTAGGCGCAGACAGGGATGCGTTCGTATCAGTAATTGCGCCTGCAGTAGCATATGTGCCTATGATACTTGTTGTGCTCGTAGAGGAAGTCGTTGTGCTGCTGGTGCTGCTTGTTGTGTTTCCTTGGACAGTAGTCAATGTGGATGTTGACCCTTTGCCAGCGCTGCTCACAGGAATGGAAGGAGTTGCAACCTGCTGCGTTATCCAGCTGTTGAGCCCTCCTTCAGTGCCAGGTGTATTAGTGTACCTTACCCAGAGTATTCCGTTGAACTGCGTCCCTATCGGCTGGTTTCCAAGCGCCTTACCCGTATCGCTATAGCAGGGAATGTTGTCAATTGGCACGCTTTTTCCGCTTCCCAAGGTATACGAACTGGATGCGGAGTAAGAGGTCTCACCAGCGCCGCTCTTATTCAGGTATATCCACGGGCTGGTGCCCGCCAATGGCTCGCCGCTTGAGTTCGCTGCTGCTGTACAGGCTACTGCAATATTATATTCTGTCGAGCCTGTGTTTTGCCCAAGAAGGAAGGAAACGGTTCCGTTTGTAGCTAGTGCGAGGTCGAGGCAGGAATAGTGGAACTTCACGTTGCATTGGGCGCCGAGCACGCTACCTGGATTGAAAACACCTATAATATAGAGAACGGCAAGGACTATCAGTATGATCAGTATGGCCCATCCATATGTCATCAGGTACTCCATTGCGCTCTGCGCGCGGGAAAGACGATCCATAGTTAAACTGATAATCGCAATTTTATAAAGCTTCCGCAAGGAACAAAAAAACAGAAAAAGAAAATAAAAATAAAAAGAAAGAAAAAGATTAAAAGCTAATCAGCGTCGTCCCCTTCTCTTCATCTTTGTCCTCGCAACATAGCCGGACTTGTCGATGAAGTACAGGAATCCCTCTGCCCTGCTTATCTTCTCGCCGCCTACTCTTCCCTTTCTCCCTCTTGTGTTGGTCTTCATTGGAGACTTCCACACATATCCATCCTTACCCAAGTAGTAAAGATAGCCATCCTCTCTTGCGATTTTCTCGCTTCCTACTCGTTCTGCCATGTTTATCACTTAAAATTTGTATTTACATAGAGGGAAGATAGACTTAAATATCTATCGTCGAGAAATCGTCAGTAAAATGCCTTTTTTAAAGGAAAATGACCCTCTAAGGGCTTATTATATTTTTCTTTGGAATTAGTAGCGGTCAATATGATGGAGATAAAGCTTCTTGACAAGTTCAACCTCAAAGGATTCACCTTCCTCGAGGGATTCCCAGGCGCAGGCCTTGTGGGGCCGATGGCGATAAGCTATATCATAGAGAAGCAGAAGATGCAGTACATAGGCTTCATAGAAAGTGATGATTTCCCCCCGCTCATTGCGATACACGGCGACAAGCCTATGCCGCCGATAAGAATTTACATGAATGACAAGATGAAGCTTCTGACCGTGCTTGCAGAGTTTGCTATCCCAATAGAGCTCACGTACGATCTCTCAAAGAAGATGTACGATTTCCTGAATGCAAATGGGATAGCCAAGATAGTCTCAATAAATGGAATCCCGGCTTCGCAGCAGAACATTGAAGATGAGGTGGTTTTTGCCATCGCATCGAATGATACGCTGCTCAGAGAGGCGACAAAGACGGGGATGAAGCCTGTCGGCGAGGGGGTTTCTACAGGTGTAAGTGCGCTCATGATGCTTTTCTCCACGCAGGCGAAAATGGCAGACATCAATATCCTTATTCCTGTGAATCCAGCAATACTCGATCCCAAGTATGCGGAACTTGCGATCGCGAGCCTAAACAAGCTCATAAAGCTCAACGTTGACATAGAGGAGCTGGACAAGGAGGCGAAGAATGTGGAGTCAAAGCTGAGGGACCTGCTTAAGAGGAGCAAGGACATGCAGGACGCGCACAAGAAGGCGATAGACCAGGCCGGCCCGCCGACATACGCATGATATTCTTTGGGTGATCTAATGAAGACTATAGAAGCGCCATATGTAGCGAGAGAGTCGAGGACGGAAGGGACAAGGGATTTCGGGATATCGAAAGCAGGCAGCGCCATGGAGATAATGACGCTTGGCGCGGTGCACAAAGTCACTGCAGGTACTGGTGAAATAAGAATTGTGTGGGAGAATAATGACATCAGGTTTGAACAGCCACCGGGAAAGATAGCGGAGATTATAAGGTCAAACGACAGCAAGCAAGCACTTGAAGAAATGCTGAGACTAGGGGTTATCCTTGTCGACCCGAATAAATCAGGCCAGAGATGGCCGAGCTCAGTGCTAAGATCGTTCCAGGAAGGGATAAAGCTTGGCTATCTGGTTTTGGAAGGCGGCTCAAAGAAGGAAGAGGACAAGTGAAAGACGGCACCATAATTATTTATTATACAAGCGCACCATCCTATTCTATGCAGGGGTGGCGGAGCCCGGTCTGGCAACTATGCCACGGAAAAACGCGCGGGACTTAAGATCCCGTGGCCTAGCGCCTTCGAGAGTTCAAATCTCTCCCCCTGCACATTCAATTTACGACGTCAAAGCAGGGTTCGGAAATCCGAAACGGAAATCTCCAAGGAAGGAAGATTTCAATAGGTTTTCCGACAACCTCAAGCAGGTGTCCATGAACGTTTCATGGCACCAATTGCAGCAGTTGCAATCAGTGCTGCACAAGACGCAAACC
>JAKAVF010000037.1 GCA_021827605.1 Microcaldota archaeon | reverse complement strand
TGATGTGCGGGTGCATGGTTCAACGCCTCATAACAGCCTCCTGAATGTGGTAGACGAGCTAAGGCTCGGCGAGCCGAGCAGGTCTCCGAGCGCCTCCATAAGGTCATAGGATATTAGGAACGCGACCAATATCGCTATTATGTTGGACAGCGACGGCGCGATCACGTTTGATATTGTGGAAGAGAACTGGAAGAAGAGAGCTGAGAAGTCCCATCCGGAGAAGTAGCTCTTGAACACTGAGAAATCCCCGAGAGGGCTGAGGGATGAGCTCGGCACGCTCCCGAGCTGGTTCCCTATGTAGTTCGCGCCGCCGATTGCGGCCGGAAGCGTGCATCCTCCCGGCGTGCCTGCGCCCTGGCAGTATGTGACGAGCATCACCGACATAAGGCCGGGGAACGCGATGTAGAAAGCCGCGAACAGGCCAAGGAAGGCTCCGCCTACCGCCCTGGTCCACGGGAATGTGCGGAATATGATGCCAGCGTAGAAGAAGAGAGGGAGCAGCGTAAAGAATATGGCGAGCACCAGAGTTATCGCGAGTTGGAGCCCGGCTATCCCGAACGCGACGTTCGTCAGCGTTGAGAGGAGCACTGTGCTTATGTAGCTCAGCCCGACGAGGGGAGCGGCATCCTTGATGCCCCAGTAGTTCTTGTCGAGCTCGAACGAAGTGGATGATATGAAGCTTATGACGAAGTTGGAGAGAAGGATGCCCCTGAACTCGCCGAGCATTATGTAGAAGTTCGTGTATAGCTGCTGGCAGTCGGTGTTGAACGCGTTGTAGTAGTTGTTCGGGTTGCTGACTGCGAATATCCCCCCTATGAAGGCGGAGACCACTATGCCCGTTACTATGAGCTCGCCGAACTCCGTCTTGCCGAACCTGAGAAGCTTGTCTATCCTGAACGTGTAGCCGAAGAGGTATACGAGCGCTATGATTGCCGTCATGGTGAGGAGTATCGGGATTATGTCGCCCACTATGTTCGCGTTTATCGGCGACTGCGGCGTTATGACATTAGCGCAGTAGATCTGCGCCGCTGACTGCTGGACAGTCTGCGCACCAGTTACCATGGATAGGAGCGGGACAAGAAGAAGCACCAGCATGGCTATCCTCGCCCTTCCTGAGGCGATTCCATGCAGCCACTGCAGCTTCATCCATGTAGTCTCCATGTTTCCACTCATATGAACTTCGATATTCCTGCCAGGTCCGTGTCCCCTCCGAGCATGCCCGATATTCCCCTTATCGCGCTCAGCGTTATTATGATGTTTATTATCGGCAGGAAGAACGCGGTCACTGCCGTTATCCCGTAAGCGTATATTATATAGAGCGTTGCGTTGAGCGCGGTGCTCTCGCTGCACGGGGTGAGGAGCGACTGGCCGCTGTTTGCTGCGTAATTGAAGTACGGCTGCGCGTTGCTTCCTGTCACGTCATTGAGGTTTATATTGAGCTGGTCTGTGCCTGAATTGAACCACTGCGTGTAAAGGTTGTATATGAAGCCAGGCACTCCTGTGACTGGGTTGTTGTAGAGCGCTATCGTCGTGAACTCCTGCCCTGCAAGGCTGCCGCCGTTTGGCCAGCAGCCGCTTGCGTACGCGATCTGCGCGATGTCAGGCATCGAGTAGAAGCTCTCGTTGTAGACGTACGGCGGGTTCGGTCCGCCGGAGCCGTAGGTAATCTGTATAGGGTGGTTGAGCAGTATGTCGTTGATGGAGAGGTACTGTATCGAGAAGAGCACAGGGTATATGACAACCGCGCCTATTGCTACCGCTATCAGCAGGCCGCCGAGCCTCCTTGTGAATATCGTTGCCCTGAATATTATCCCGAAGAAGAACAGGAACGGCCATATGTTGAGGAAGAGGTTCTGGAAGAGCAATTGTATGACATACGCTACGAGCGAGGTCATCAGCAGGGAGCCGAAGGTCCCCATAGACTTGTAGAGCATCTCGAATCCTGCATAGGGCTGCGTGGACCACTTCAGGTAGACGATGGGCGGAGTCGGCGCGTACCCCATCGGTAGCGGGAACCAGCAGCTCGCGGGGGTGCCGTACGGCTGCCACGTCATCCAGCAGAGCGCGAGGGTTGGGTGGAAGCTCTTCAGGAAGCCGAGCCATGCGTCGAATATGAAGAGGCTGTTGAAGTTGTATCCGGCCTGCGTCGTCATGCCCGCGGTTATCGTGCTGACCGCCGCAAGCGGATAATCGAGCGCTGTCGTCACGCTGGCGCCTGGGTCGTTGACTATAGTGCAGATGTTTGTCGGAGGGCCGAGCGCCTCCTGCACGACCTGCAGGCCTGCGCCATTGGACTGCCCGTTGTAGCCCTCGAGGTTCTGACAGAGCGTGCTCATCGCCTGCGGCGAGAGGAGCGGCGTCGTGCCGGCTATCTCTAGGAACAGCGTTGCGAACAGGTACAGCACGAATATGACCAGGCCGACGAGTATGATGGTGCCGATGAGCTGGTAAGCCTCTCCCCTCGCCGTTGCCTTGATGGTCTGGTTGTTGAGTACCGCGCCTATTATGTACCATACCGAAACGACTGCCGCGGCTAGCAGTATGGCTATGAAGACGAGGGGTATGAGAGGGTCGTTCACGCCGAGGAACTGCGTCAGGCCTAGGAATGCGTGGCTTGAAATTACCCCTGGCAGCTGTGCTGCTATCGCTATGCTCATGCGTCCTCACTATCGTGTGCGCTTGCCCTGCCAGCTTCGCAGCCTGCTCCATGTCTGTTTTCGTGTTCCATTTCCATTCCCGTGCCATTCGTTTTATCTATCATTTGTTAATCGTTATTTTATCACTATTTTTATCATTATCGCCAGGTCACAAGCTGCTCCAGAAAGATGCGGCGCCTTCTATCCCGTAGTCGAGCGCATGCGTGAGGCCAGATGCGAAGGCGAGCACTATCGCGAGGTTTATCCCTAGCATGAATATCGCCGCAAAGAGGTACTCGGCCAGCGCCACGGTTATGTTCTCCGCACCAGCTATCGCGTTCCCAGGATATATCAATGGGAGTATGGTGCCGAGCTCGCCGCTGAAGAAGGAGAGCGCGGAGTAGGGGCTCATCGAGCAGAAGTTGCCTGCATAATTCCCCGTGCTGATGCAGCCAGTTCCTGTGGTGTCCTGGCTGAGGAACCCGTTCACGTTCAGGTCAGTTGCAAACGTCAGGAAGTTGGCTGATGGGTTGCACGCCGGCGGCAGCAGCCCGCCTGTGCACTGCGTGTATATCCAAGTTATAGAGTAGGCGTCGAAGGCGACGGTAAGCGGGTATATGATGTAGAGCGCTATAGCAATCGCTATCACCGCGTTGGCCGCGTTGCGCAGCCCCTGGCCTGCGAAGGCGAAGGACCTCAGTATGAGCCCTATCGGCAGCAGTATCGAGAAAGCGGCCGCCTGCGAAATCACAAGAACGAGGTACTGCACGAACATCAGGGATATCCCGACGAGCGCGAAGGGGAAGAAGAAGTCGATGTAAAGCGTGCTCAGCGCGCCGTACGGTATGCCGAGGTCCAGTCCTGGCGCAGGCGCTATCGAGAATACCGGCGTATTGAGGCCTTGGCCTCCTCCGGACAAATAGGATGACACAAGGTCGCCGACTCCCTGCCATATCCCTGAGACTATCGAGTATGCGAACGAATAGGAGAAGAGGCCGGTTATAAGCTGTATGCCTCCCATGAATCCGTTGCCTGGCGGCCCGGTTATCAGCTCGCCGACATAGCCGGTAGCGAAGCCAAACGGATCAGAGCCCTGCGTCACGTCGCACGCCACGGATGTTGCCGATATCAGGAGCACTATTATCAGCCCGCTGAGTATGACCTGCGTCACCTCTGTCCTGACAAGCCCCCTTATCTTCGCCCTTGTGCTCGCAGAGAGGAAGTTGCTGAGCGCGTAAAGAAGCGCTATGCCGAGCAGGCTCATGAGTATGACTAGGAACGCTATGAAGTTCCAGTCAGTCACATATCCAAAGCAAGAGCCTGCCATATCATCACGCTATAGTAAGTTTCCCTATTCCAAGCCTCAGCTGCCCTCCGAGCAGCCTTGCGACTCCCTGCAGCAGCGCCCAGGCGACTATCAAGTCAAGCAGCAGCAGTATGAAGTCGAACACAACAGGCATGTCATATGTCATCACCACGTTGACGACCGGCGCGCCTCCGCTGGTGAGCACCGACGATGCGGCCTCGTAGCCGTTGTATGCGGGTGTGCCGAGCTGCCCCGCGGCTGCCAGGCCGACCGGGTTGAACACGCTGTCGAAGAACTTCTGGAATGTGTCGCACACCGCCGCGGCCGCTCCCTGGAGGCTGAAGCCCAGGTTGCCGCAGCTGCTGAGCTGGTTGTAGCTTCCGGTGTTGTAGAAGGGGGTGAAGTAGTTGACAAGCACGCTGTTCACGACGAGCAGCATGGGCAGCACGAGGCTCGTGCCTATGCCGAGAGCGAGTATCATTCCTCCTATCCCGCGCAGGAACGGCACCGCCCTGAAGAATATCCCGATGGGGATCAATATGCCTATGCCTATGAAGACTATGACATAGAACACGTCGTAGAACGCGTTGACGAAGATGAACATCGGTATTACGAGCAGGTTCGAAGTGTCCTTGAGGAAGGAGCTGCCCGCGTATATGCTTGTCTCAAATACGTCGCTCTGGAATATGTTCTCGTCAGAGCCTGCGTTTATGGAAAACAGTTGGAACACTCCGGCCGGAGTCGGGAGAGGCACGACAAACGGAAGATACGTCATGAATGTCGGGCTCTTGA
The DNA here is from genome assembly GCA_021827605.1 of Microcaldota archaeon. GTDB lineage: Archaea > Micrarchaeota > Micrarchaeia > Micrarchaeales > Micrarchaeaceae > JAJZYD01. The sequence continues at coordinate 14,961 of JAKAVF010000037.1, read as the reverse complement.
CCCCCTGCAGGCCGATTGAAACCCCCATCATGGTGCCGAGAGCGGCATAAGTGACAGTGCTCTGGCTCGCGAGGTAGTTGTCGGCGAAGCAGTATATGGTGCCTATGCCCTGGCCAGGACACGGGCTGGACGAGCCTGGCGCGTTGGAGAGCCCGGTGCCGAGAGAGCTGAATATCGATATTACGGAGTAGATTATCACGACGACGAATATGGTCTTCGTGACCTCCCACGTTTCTGTCTTGTACCACCCCTTCAGCACCGCGAAGTCGAACACCTCGCCAAGTATGTATGCGAGTGCGATGATCGCAAAGGAGAGTAGCATCGCGATGATCGCGAGGTCTATCGCGCTTGTTATGCAGGAGTCGAAGCTCCCGGTGGCTAATGAGTTTGTAATGCAGACCTGCGCTGCAGGCACCTGCTGCGAAGAGGAAGCCTGAGCGAAGACGTTGCCGCTGAGCAGCGCAAGCACAACCAGAGTCGCGGCTAAAATAAAGCCCAGTTTCATGAGCATAGTTTAAGCTTGCGCAAGAAGATATTTATAGGATGAGCCTATCGCTTGAGCAGCGCGAACCTCCTCATGTAGCACTGGCTCTGCAGGACGACAAGGAACGGCAGGATGAAGAGCGCGTCGAATACCAGCGTCACATATCTGGAGTACACGGTGCCGGTCGCGGCTATGAAGATGAAGTCGAAAAGCGTCAGCAGGACTATTGCAAGGACAAGCCAGAGCGCGAAGTAGTCGAGCCTCTTGAAGAAGAACCTGAGCGACGCTGCCAGCGACCTCCCCGTCTTCTGCTCGTCGATTACTATCGCAGCCGGCGCATAGAAGAAGAAGGGCGTTATCACGAGCCCGATCAGGTAGCTGTACAGGGAAGAGACCCCAAGCAGGAAGTTGAGCATAGACACCGCGAACACTATTATAGTGTAGAGCAGCAGCACCCCGAAGACCTTTGCCGTATATTTCTCCAGCCCGTCCATGACCTCTTTTCTTATCCTTGTGCTCGTCCTGCTGTGCTTTACTATCAGGTTTATCGCGACTATCGCGAAGCTGAGGAATAGCAGCGAGAAGAGCGTGGAGAATATTATAACGGCGGTGGTGAAAGGGGTCATGTTTGTGAGCACGCTTGTGAGCCTCACGAAGATTCCGCCCGCATCGTTGAAGGTCGGGAAAGACGCAAAAACCGGTATTATGAACGCGAGGACAAATGCGAGCGAGAACACAAGAATCAGGAGCAGGTGCTTCGTGTAGGTGTCTATGGTGTACTTCATTATGTTAGGCATGCTCCGCGCCCCGAGAACAAAAGTTAATAAATTAGCTTGTGGTCTAAAGTTTATATAAGTATCTGAATAATTCTTATCGGAAGGAGGGAAAGCAGAAGCAAGCACACAGAAGAGGGGTTTTAGATGTATATCCTTGGAGTATGGGACGGGCACGACGCCGGAGCCGCGCTCATCGAGGACGGGGAGGTCGTCTTCGCTGCGAACGAGGAGCGCTTTACGAGAAGGAAGCTGGAAGTGAAGTTCCCCGTCAATTCGATAGCGGCCGCGCTGTCGCACGCCAACCTCAAGCCAAGCGACATAGAGGACGTGTCCTTCACGACGACGGAATTCACAAAGACGCTCAGCAGGGTCTTCCCCGCCATCAAGGAGAATTATTACCAGTTCAGGAGGAGGAAGATGCTGAAACCGAGGGTATGGGACATAAAGCACAACCACTGGCTCAAGTACACCATGACAAGCATAGGCATAGTCCCGGGCAGCACAGCTGTGAGCAGGGCGCAGGTATCGAGGGAGCTCAGGCATATGGGCTTCGGGAATTTCAAGCTCGACGTAGTAGAGCACCACACCGCGCACGCCGCCTCTGCCGCGTTCACATCTGGCATGAAGAGGGCGCTTGTCGTCACCCTTGACGGCGTGGGCGACGGCCTGTGCGGAAGCATAAGCACGTTAGAGAACGGGAAGCTCGAGAGGAGGCAGGCGATAAGGTCTAGGGACTCGGTTGGCATATTCTACGAGCAGGTAACGAACATACTTGGGATGCGGGAGCAGGAGGACGAGGGCAAGGTGATGGCGATGGCCTGCTACTCCTACCCGTTCCAATACGAGGAGAACAAGTTCAGGGACTTCTTCAAGGTCGAGGGCACGCAGCTTAGCGCCAAGTACAGCTGGCTGAAGCAGTACGACGTGCTCTCCAGAATCTCCTGGCAGATGCCTAGGGAGCAGTTCGCGTACATGGCGCAGCAGACGCTGGAGTACACCCTCGGGAAGCTGATAAGCAACGCGATGGACAGGTACAACATGCACGACGTTGTCCTCGCCGGTGGCATATTCGCCAACGTCAAGGCGAACATGGTAATAAGGAACCTAGAGCAGCTCAAGCACTGGTATGTGTTCCCGCACATGGGCGACGGCGGGATAGCGCTCGGCAGCGCGCTGTACACAAGCTACCGCAAGACGGGAAAGTCTGATTACGGCTTCTCCGCATATCTCGGCGACGGCTACAGCACAGACGAAACAGCTGAGCTGATAAGGGGCGACAGGAGCCTGGCGGTGCAGAAGGAGACGCCTATGGAGAACGCGTCCCACGCTGCGGAGCTGATCGACAAAGGCAACTACCTCATGTGGTTCCAGGGAAGGATGGAGTACGGACCACGCGCGCTGGGAGACAGGAGCATACTCGCAAGGAGCGACGACGAGGACGTGAAGGAGAAGCTGAACATCCATGTTAAAAAGAGGGAATGGTTCCAGCCGTTCTGCCCGTCCATGCTGGAGAGCGAGGCTGGCAGCATACTCGAATACGACAGCAAGGGCGTGGACAAGTTCATGACGATGGCCTACAGAGTCAGGCACGGCAAGCGCGATCTCACAAGGTCCGTGATGCACATCGACGGCACGGCGAGGCCGCAGATGGTCGGGGAAGAGAACAGGCCTTACCAGGAGCTGCTGAAGGGCGTCAAGAAAAGGACCGGCGCTGGAGTCGTGCTCAACACAAGCTTCAACCTGCACGGGTTCCCGATAGTCAGGACCCCGCAGGATGCGATAGACGTCATGAAGTCCACGAAGACGAAGTACATGTTCATAAACGGGCTCTTTATCACCAACAGAGCTGGTGTGTGATGGTCGCCAATTCTGCACAGGAATACCTTTTCACAGCCGGGATACTCATAGCGTTCGTGGGCATGATCGCTGCCGCCGCCTGGGGAAGGAGGGACATCGTAGAGATATTCAAAAAGGAAGGGATAAGGAAGGTCCACGTCGCAGCCGCGCTCCTGATAGTCCTGGTATTCATCTCGGTCGAGCTGTCCGTAGTCAAGCCAACGCAACAGCTATTCTTCGACGATGCGATATACCAGGCCATGGCGCAGCAGATGCTGCACAGCGGGCAGGCCTGGATGTGCGACTACGGCACGCCGTCCGCATGCTACATGGGCGAGATATTCCACGAGCCGATAGGGACCTCGTTCAACCTTGCGATCGGGTTCGCTGTCTTCGGTGTAGACAGGGGCGCTGCCTACGGCATGGAGCTGTTCCTCTCTGCTGTCGCGGTCCTCTCGACATTCTTCGCCGCCGTGCTGCTCTTCAAGGACAAGGTCGCGGCGCTATTCTCCGAGCTGCTGCTCGGCCTCTCCCCCGCTCTGCTGGTCTGGGCGCAGCCGACAACGTCGGATATCCCGATGCTCGCTTACTTCATGGTCGCGGTCCTCTTCATGCTGATATTCAGGGAGAGGAAGAACGTCAAGACGCTGGCGATGTTCGCATTCTCTATCGCGACAGCGACATATATGAAGGTGGATGCGCTCGCCTTCATGCTCGTAGTCGTGCTGATGTACCTCGTCCTCGACGACAGCAGCATCAGGGCATCGCTCGCGAACAACGCGCGGCGCGTAAAGGACGGGCTGCTGGACACCAGAGTCCTTGTCCTGTTCCTGCTCTTCGTGCTTGCGGTTGCGCCTGAGGCTCTCTTCACGTTCAACGAGTTCACGGGCGGGAACTTCGGTTACCAGGGTTCATACATACAGAACAGCTGCGGCACTGGCAGCGCGCCGGCTACCGGCAACTTCAACCTTCAGAACTTCGGGTACAACCTATGCGAGAACGTCCTGTTCTGGTTCAACCAGTATGGCAGCGTATACATAATGCAGCCGATCCTCTTCACTGCGCTCGCTATTATCGGAGCAGCGATGATGGCGTTCGGGATGAGAAGGGCGCTGCTGGCGGTGGGCATGTGGTTCCTCATATTCTTCTTCATATATACGGCATTCTACGGTGGGGGCGTGACATTCGGCGTTGACTGGAGGTTCATGCTTAGCATGGTTGCGCAGGCCAGCCTTTTCGGCGGTTTCGCATGCTCGACGATAATCTCTTCTATAGGAAGACGCGGGGAGCACGGCGCCGGCATCGGCTCTGCCGCTGGCAAGAGGCGCATCGCGGCTGCGGCCGCGCTGGTCGTGCTGATAGGATACTCGATCATCATGCTGCTGCCGGAGCTCGGCGTCAGCCCGAGCAGCATACCGCAGGCTGGAGACGCTAGGTTCTACGAGAACTTCGTGTACAACAGCAGCTACCTTATTCCGAACAGCTGCGCAGTCTTCACATACGACCCGACGCTCTTCAACATAAACAACAAGAGCGCGCTGCAGATGAGCTACGCATACGATCCGCAGCAGGTCCAGCTCGTGCAGCAGAACTACAGCTGCATGGTCGCCGACTGGGGATACTGGTGCTACACTCCGAACAACCTATGCGCGAACCTCAACCAGAGCTACAACCTAATCCCGATAGCGACTGCAAACTACACCCAGCTCAACAAGCGCTTCGGCTTCTACTACATGCAGAAGAAGTAGAGATGCAATCTAGAAAAGACCGGTACCGCGATGACATCAAGATGAATCCTTCGGCAGCCAATCTCTTATCATCTTTACCTCTACGCCGGAGCTCAGTCCTCTTTTCCTGAGTTTTCCACTTCTTACAGGCTGGTGCAGCTTATCTTGATGCCAGGTCGTTTGGCTGTATCTTTTATCGATCGTTTCGCGAAAGATTTAGGCGTGTTTCCGCCTGCATTACCGCAGGTTCCTCAGGATTGTGCGGAGCGCCATCATGCCGGTGCCGACGCTCTGCACCTTTGCTTTCCCGCCTCCCCTCTTCTTCTCGTAGCTTGGAACTTCAAGGACGCGGAGGCGCGCCTTCTGCGCCTTTATGTTTATCTCGGTCTCTATCCCGTATTCGAGCTCCCTCAGAGTGCCTATTTTTTTCAGCCCGTTCCTGGAAAAGCTCCTGTAGCCATAGCAGAGGTCGGTGTACCTGGAGCCGTAGAGGAGGTTGACCAGCTTGAGGAGAACCCAGTTCCCGAAGATACGGTAGCGCGGCATGTCCGCGGTGCCGCCGCCGACGAGGAATCGCGATCCGAGGCAGACGTCGTAGCCGGCATCTATGCCTGCGATCAGCAGGCGGAGCTCCTCCGGCTTGTGCGAGAGATCGGCATCCATGGAAACTATCACATCCCCTTTTGCTGCTGCAAAACCAGTCACGAGAGCAGAGCCCTTGCCCTTGAAGTCATAGAGCACCTTGGCACCGTGCCGTTTCGCTATCTCCACGGTCCTGTCGGTGGAAGGGCCTTTTCTGCCGCCATCGACCACGATCAGTTCGTAGCTGCTGGCTAGCCTCGACATTATCTTCCTGACCCCGGAGAGCATCTCAGCTATGTTCTCCTCCTCGTTAAGCGTCGGGATTATTATAGATACATGAGGCCTTGACATTTGCATTTCACCTTCACTGTTTTTGCTCTTGAGGTTGTTGCTGGTTTTCTTGCCTACCCTGCTGCTGCAGTTGTTGCGGTTGTTGTTGCGATTGTTGTTCGCCGCGTGCTCCCCTGTCCCTCTTGCCATTCCTCCTTAAGGATAAGGCTATAAGTATTAAAATAAGCGCTACGAGGAGCGCGAATCCCCAGATTATTATGCTGTCAGAGCTCCCTCCCTGCTGCACTGGCAGGCTGTTCCCGCTTCCTACGACGTAGTCCATCACCGACGCGTAGTGCTGGCCGCCGTCCAGGTAGGAGAGAGAGAATGCCGTAGTAAATGACTGCCCTGATGGCGGCTGCGCGAATGAGAAGAAGAGGCTCTGCTGCGCGCCCGGCTGCAGGAGTATGCTCCTGCTCTTTGGAGACATGGAGAGCGCCGGCGGTGCTATCACCGAGAGGGTTGCGCTCACCGATACGTTGTACCTGTTTGCAACTGTGACGTTTAGCGTGTCGCCTGGTCCCTCGGTTATGGAGCTGATTGCCGCAATTGGGGTTGTGCTGGCGCCTATGCTGACCGGGCACGGGAACACAGCATAGAAGGTGGAACCCCCCTGGTCGTACTTTGCGAGGAACGCCTCGGCGTACGTGCCGTTGTACGAGAAGTTGTAGATGTAGAAGTACTTCGTGATGCTCTGGGTAGGGCCAAGCGCGCCTATGCTTTCGCTGGCGTTGTACGTGCTGAAGCCGGTGAGGTTCGGGATTATCTGCATGTTGAGCGCAGGGTCCGTGCCCGAGTTGCTTATGTTGAAGAATATGTAGTTGGAGGACCGCGACAGCGAATTGGGGCAGGTGCCTGTGAGCGTGACCGTGCCTGCGCCTGCTAGCCCGAAGAGCGAGATTGCAGCGACCGCGAGAAGTAAAAACCGCATGTTAACCATGGTTTATATAGCCAGAGAACGCACTTTTATATATCTGTATAAGATAATAAAAATACAGCAGGAATGAGAAAAGATGAGCGCTATAAAGTTCACAAAGCTAGCCATGACTGCGCTGAGGAGCAACTTCACTCAGCTTAAGCGCCCGTACAAACTGACCTTCTCGATAACCTACCTCTGCCAGAGCAGGTGCCAGATGTGCAACATCTGGACGATAAAGCCGAAGGGGGAGCTGTCGCTCGACGAGATAAAGGAGTTCGCGAGGAAGAACAACTATTTCAAGTGGATTGAGCTGAGCGGTGGGGAGCCCTTCTTAAGGAGCGATATAGTGGAGATAGTCAGGGCTTTCAAGGAGAGCTGCAAAAGCCTTTACGTGCTTACGATGCCTACAAACTCCCTCTGCAACAGGGACATGGAGCTTGCCAAGATGGAGGAAATCCTGATGATGGGAATCCCCAGGGTTGTGGTAACGATCAGCCTCGACGGCTACAGGGAACTCCACGACAGGATAAGGGGCATTCCCGGCAACTTCGACAAGGCAATCGCAATGTTCAAGGGGCTTCAGGAGCTGAAGAAGCGCTACAAGAACCTGGACATGGTCTTCGGATACACGATGACAAGGTTCAACCAGGGCCAGCTCGAGAAGACTTACGATGAGGTAAAGAGGCTCGTGCCTGAGATAACGCACAACACGTTCCACATAAACGTGGGCGCGCTTTCGGACATATACTACAGCAACAGCGGAACTGGGGAGAGCATACTCGCCGACAGGGCGGTGCTCGCGCAGGAGATAGCGGGCTTCATAAGCAAGAGGGAAAAAACCGTGGGAGATGTCGCGCTGATAGAGAGGGCATTCCTCAGAAACCTTGTAAAGTATGTCAAGACAGGCGAGATGCCGATGAGGGGCAGGAGCCTCGACGCCTCTCTCTTCATGGACAGCTACGGGAACGTATATCCCTCGATAATGTGGGGCAGGAAGGTGGGCAGCATAAGGGACACGCAGTACTCGCTCGAGCCGATATGGCACAACGAGGAGGCAAGGGCTGTGAGGGCGCTGATAAAGGAGGGCAAGGAGCCGAAGTGCTGGACCGCGTGCGAGGCTTACCAGACGCTTGTCGGGAACGTAAGGAGCCTGTTTTAGGACGGTGAACGATTATAGCAAAACCTAGATTCGCTCTTTTCTCAATATTGCTTCTGGTGCAGCTCATGCTTGCCAGCGGTGCGATATCGATGACCATCGACGGAAGCACCGGTCCGATTCAGCTTCCTACAAACGAATATGGAGTGTTTAAATATATGCCAGACAATAGTAGTAACAAGCGAGAATCTTAAGGGATAAAGTTGTATCACATGGCGATAATGGATTCCAAGGTGGTTGCCGGCTTATTACGCGCAAGGAGAGCGGTGCCTCTGCTCCTGCTTGCTGTGGTGCTCCTCAATATCTCATTTGCAGGCACTGCGCACAGCCAGAGCTGCAGCTATCCCAACTCGAACATATGGATAAATGTGGACGGCGCAACACCGCCTGGACCTGTGAACGTGCAGGAAAACAGCGCAGGAGTGGCCACCTTTACAGTAAATTGGGGCGGCTCTGAACCACATGGAGATAACGGCGTTGTATTTTATCTTGTGCAGAGCTCAACCCCGCCTGACCCTTGCAGCAGTGAGGCCAGTGGCAACGGCTACGGTATTGACGCGGGCAGTATACTTCCAAGCGGCTCAATGCCTTTCACCTGGAATATTGGAAACCCAGCAAGCCTTACCATCTGGGTCGCAGCTGTGGATATCAGCAACAATCAGGCAACAGACTGGGTGCAGGTTAACCTTCTGCCGGCGGGGTCTGGGAACTCTGGCGGCAGCAGCGGCATTTCCGCTAACGGGATAGTCGCGGTTGTGTGCGGCGTTTACTACGCGGTCAGCACAATGATATTTCTGCTTGGGCTGACACTGATGATACTTGGAGGCGCAATCTATGCCGGATCGCACTTCGTTCCAGGCTCGACTAGAGGAACGCTCCAGGGGTACAGCATGGGTATGCTGATGGGCGGCGTTATAGGTGTCCTGATTGCCGTGATTGCTCCTTACGTGCTCAGCGTCATAACAGGGAACGCTGCTCTTACCAGCGTTTGCGTGTGAGCGCAGGTGTCCACCGCAGCCTCACCAAAGCGGGAGGGGCTTTTGGACGCTCCAACGAGCTCTGCAAATTTATGTGCTGTTAATTATCATTTGATAATTAACTTAACATATACATTTAAATATCTTCTCGTACAAACTACTAACGTGCAAACAAGAGATTTTGTAAGATTCCTGATTGAAAGGCACATGCCTGTATTCACCTTAAATGACACGGTAAAGATACTGCACAAGAACAGAACTTACTCCATACTTTTCCTTCACAGATGCGTGAAAAAAGGGTACATAGGTAGGGTCGAAAGGGGCTTATACTACATAAAGGAGAGGTACAACGAATACGAGATAGCCTCACATGTGGTGAACCCTTCGTATGTGAGTATGGTGTCCGCGCTTGCCTACTATGGCTTGACTACACAGATACCAAGAGTAGTCTACGTAGTCTCAACGGAAAGGCACAATAAGCTTAAAGGCGTTGCTGGTTTCGACATTGTTTTCAAAAAAATAAAAAAGGACATGCTGTTTGGATACAAAAAGGAAGCGGATGGCAACATATTTATCGCGGAGCCGGAGAAGGCGATAATAGACATATACTATTTTGGTGACGTAAATGACCTCGACCCTGCGGCACTTGAAAGGCCAGCCAGGATAGACATTAACAAGCTTGTATCTTATGCGGTGAAAAGTAAGAAAAGGTCGGTACTCGTTGGAATCACGGCACTGCTGAGAGAATATGGATATGCAACGCAGGCTAAAAGACTGGCCGCTTTAGTGCAAATAGATAAGGTGCGTATATGATCGAGAAGGATGAGCTTCTGAAAATAGGCATTTATGAGCAACCATATCAGAAGGAGAAGGACTACGTGGAAGAACTATTTCTTGATGAGATATATACTATAACCGGAGAGTTGGTGTTTAAGGGCGGGACAGCGCTCTCTAAATTCTATAACTCTATAAGGTTTTCCGACGATCTCGACTTCTCGCTGGCGCATGGAGACGGCGGAAATAAACTGCCTGTATTGCTTGACGATGTTATAGACAAGATTTCTAAGGAATATCCGCTGAAGATTATGAGGAAGAAAAATAATGCCGATATGCTTGTGTATGAGCTTAGTGTGAGGGGGCCGTTATTTGAGATGCTTAACAAATATCAGCATCTAAAGATAGAGGTAGATAAGAAGGCTTCTGTCATTGAGAAAACTGAGGTATTTAGGCGAAATCCCATATACCCTGACTTAAAACCATATGTTGCAGTGGTCATGAGCAGGAAGGAGATACTATCTGAGAAGATTGTTGCACTACTTTTCAGACATAATGCTAAGGCAAGAGATTTGTATGACATCTATTTTCTCGTAAAGGGCGGTGTGGATTTTGAAGTCAGCATGATAGACAAGAAGATGAAGGAATATGGCCATACGTTCGCAAAAGATAGACTGCTTGCCAGGATGAAGCAGTTGGGTCTTATATGGAACAAGGAACTAGAAAGGCTGCTGTCAGAAAGTGAATTTGTCAAATACAAGGATGTGAAAGAATATCTTATGACGCGCTTTGGAGCTGCTGGATTAATCTAAATAGTGCAGGGAGAGAGATTTGAACTCTCGAACCCCTAAGGGACTAGGCCCTGAACCTAGTGCTTAAAAGGATCTATAATCGTAATTCCTTCGATTTTCTCGAAGTCCTTAGTGTTCTCGGTTACCACTTTGGCTATGCTGTTTTCTTTCATTGTATCAGCTATTAAAGTGTCGAAAAACCTACTACGGTAAAGACTTACTGACCTTATGCATTTTGCTACTGTGCCGCCGCTGTAGTTCACTTTTATCCAATTTCGATTTGACAACAAGCTACCTATTATCGTCTCAACCTCTTCCGGATCAACGCCATATTTTGAAAGCAGTACATAACCGAGTTCAGCAAGTATCTGGTTTGAGATAAAAGCCCTCCTTTTGCCTGTGAATACGGCTTCCAGCAGCTCACCGGTCTTTCTTCCTTTAACTGTATGCGGTTCGGTGTACGCATAAACGAAGATAGTTGTATCGAAAAATGCATCATCCAACGTGTCTAAAACGCTCGTCATATAGCTCCTCCCTGTTGAATTTCCACTTCCTCTTAATCGCGACTCCCCTTTTCAGCAACTTCAAAGTTTTCTCAGTAAGGTCTGCCTCTTGGAGTTCCCTCACCCAGTCATCAATCGCTTCAGTTAGCGCTTTACCTAATGCGCCCTTGCGTTTGCCGTACTTCAGGATCGCAAGCCGCCTGAATTTCCCTTCTGATTCCTCGTTCACGCTGATTGTTATTATCTTTGTTTTTGCCATAGTAATATTTAGAAAAAGTAAATATTTAAATGTTTTGTTTTTATACATAGAAGTGCAGGGAGAGAGATTTGAACTCTCGCAGCCCTAAGGCACCAGGTCCTAAGCCTGGCGCGTTTGACCAAGCTCCGCCATCCCTGCAGATAAGGAATCACTGAATTAGTGGCGCTCACATTCTTAATACATATCGTTTTTAATGCTTTTAGGGGCAAGTATAGGTAGCAGGGATTCTCATGCTTACGACAAAGCACGTCAGGGACAACATAGGTGCGATTAGGGACTCCCTGAAGAAGAGGAAGAGCGAGTACCCGATAGACGAGCTGCTCAAGCTCGACGAGGAGCTCAGGGGGCTCAAGACAAAGCTGCAGCAGCTCCAGGCAAGGAGGAACAGGGAGAGCCTTGAGATCTCCGCGGCAAAGAAGAGGGGGGAGGACACGAGCGGAAGGATAGCCGCGCTCGCCGGCATAAAAGGCGAGATAGAGGACCTTGAAGCCAGCATACCAACCTACGACGAGAGGGTCAACTTCCTTCTCTGGAACATGCCTAACGTTCTCGACGAATCCGTGAAATACGGAAGGGACGAGACGGAGAACATCGAGATTAGGAAATGGGGCAATCCGAGCGGGAAGTCTGCCGGCGGACACGTTGACCTCCTCGAGAATCTCAAGCTTATAGATATTGAGAGGGCTGCGAAAGTCGCGGGCGCAAGGTTCTACTTCCTGAAAGGGGACTTCGTGCTCCTGGCAAAATCCCTGGAGAGATTCGCGCTCGATTTCCTCGCGAAGAGGGGCTACATGCCACTGCAGCCTCCCTACCTGATGAAAAGGGAGCACTACAGGGGAGTGACAGGGTTGGGGGACTTTGAGGACATGCTCTACGCGGTGGGAAGGCCGAAAGAGAGCAAGGGAGAGGAGAAGGACGAGGAGGAGCTGTTCATGATCGCAACGTCGGAGCACCCGATGGCTGCGCTGCACGCCGGGGAGGTGTTCTCTGCGAAGGAGCTGCCGATACGATATGCCGGAATAAGCCCGTGCTTCAGACGAGAGGCAGGCACCCACGGCAAGGATACGAAGGGCATATTCAGGGTCCACCAGTTCGATAAGGTGGAGCAATTCATCTTCTGCAGGCAGGAGGATTCATGGAAGATGTACGACGAGATTATCGCAAACGAGGAAGAGATCTTCCAGGCGCTCGGAATCCCTTACAGGGTAATCGAGATGTGCACCGGAGACATAGGAATCGTAGCTGCCAAGAAGGTAGACCTCGAGGGATGGTTCCCGAGCCAGCAGAAGTACAGGGAGGTAACATCGGCGTCAAACTGCACAGACTGGCAGAGCCTGCGCCTCGACATAAAATACGACGACAAAGGAGAGAGGAAGTACGCACACACGCTCAACGGAACTGCGATCTCGATAGAGCGCGCGCTCACCGTAATAGCGGAGAACTACGCGAACGCTGACGGGACAATCAGCATCCCCGATGTCCTTGTCCCTTACATGGGAAAGAGCAAGATAGGGTAGCGTATTTTATACACAACACGCGTAGACGATAGTATGAAAAAGGAATACAGCATAAAGAAGGAGCTCAAGAGGCTAGCGAACGTCAGGGGCAGTGGAACCGAGCTCGTCAGCCTCTACATCCCCCCGGGGACGCAGATCTCCGACGTCACGAACAAGCTGAAGGAGGAGCACGGCCAGGCTGCGAACATAAAGAGCAAGAGCACGAGGACGAACGTGCAGTCGGCTATAGACAAGATAGTCCAGTATCTCAAGCTCTTCAGGAAGCCGCCGGAGAACGGGCTGGCGATCTTCTGCGGGAACATATCGAGCGAGCAGGCGAAGCCTGACATAGAGCTCTTTTCCATAGAACCCGAGCAGCCTGTCAAGACAAACCTATACAGGTGCGACTCGCAGTTCATACTCGAGCCCATAGAGGCCATGATGGAGCAGAAGGACTCATACGCTATGGTAGTGATGGACGGAAGGGAGGCGACCGTCGGCCTGCTCAGGGGGACTCACTTCGTGCTCGAGAAGAAGATAAGGTCCTTTGCCCATGCGAAGATAAGGAAGGGAGGGCAGTCGATGAACAGGTACCAGAGGCTGATTGAGGAGAGCATAGAGGACTACTACAAGAGGATAGGGGACACGATAAACGAGCTCTACGCGAAGAACGATTTCAAGATCAAGGGCCTGATAGTCGGAGGGCCTGGACCGTCGAAGGAGAACTTCGCGAAGTCCGGAGTTCTTAACTACCAGATTAAGATACTCGGGGTTTTCGACACAGGATACACGGACGAGACGCAGGGAGTTGCGGAGCTGCTCGAGAGGTCTAAGGAAGTGCTGGAGGAGCGATCTGCGATCCAGGAGAGGAAGATAATGGAAAGGTTCCTGAGCGAGGTGGCGCGGAACGGCCTTGCCACATACGGCTATGCAAACGTTAGGAAGGCGCTCATCGCAAACAACGTGGCAAAGCTGCTTGTCAGCGAGGACGCAGAGCTCACCGAGGTAAAATACAGGTGCACCAAGTGCGGGACTGAGGAAACCGCAATAGAGACGGGGAACGAGAGGAGGAAGAAGCACGATGACGGAGGCAACTGGGAGATAGTGTCGCAGGTGGATGCGGTCGAGCAGCTGCTTGACATGGCAGACAAGCTCAACGTGGAGATGGTGTTTCTGCCTGAGGACAGCCAGTACGGGAAGCAGCTACTTCTCGGGTTCGGAGGAATAGCCGCGCTCCTCAGGTACAAAGCTTAGCCCGCCTGTGGAAGGATTGATGGTTGATGGTCAGCCGCTGGTTATCTCGGCTGCTATTCCGCACTCGGAAAGGAACTTCGCGTCCCCGGTCACGTACAGCGCGTTCGGCTTTATTATGGTGGAGTTTGATTTGTTGTAGCCCACGAATATGCTCGGCTCCTTCGCGCTGTAGTTCATGCACGCCTGCAGGCCTATGTTAGTCCCGTTCTTGTTTATGCATGAGGTCGAGTTCGTCTCAACGAAGAAGTCTATGGTAGAGGTGTTTCGCACACGGCTGACCCCGAGCTGCTCTATCACGCTGTCGCCGCAGGCTATCACGTACGGGTAAGTGGATGCGTTGCTGTACTGCTCGTATATGGCCACCCTCGGGGCAGCGTTGAAGTTCCGCTGGAACTGCTGGAAGCTTGCCTGGCCGGAGGAGTTGCGCAGCCCGTAGACGAGCCCGCCTGCTACTATTACGACAACGACAATTATGAAGACAGCGGCGTATAGCAGTCTTTTGCCGCCCTTATCCGGCTCCCCCGCTTTCTTGGCTATCCTCGCCTTGGCTGGTGTGGCCTTCTCCTTCTCGCTGCCTTTCTTTTCGCTCTTCGCCATGCTTCTCCTCCTTACTTGTTGACTCTCATCATGTTTCCGAGCAGGCATGTGCTTCCACTGAGGACAGCACCGCTCGCATAGAGCGTATCGCCATAGAACCCTTTAAAGCTTACCGTGCTATTGCCCCAGGTGAGGAGTATTGCAGGAACACCGCTCGCCAGGATCTTGTTGAAGCACGTGGTCCCGCTCGTTCCCGTCGGCGTAGTGCAGGTGTAGCCGGTGTAGTTGAGCCTGTAGACCGTCTTATGCTGGCTTGCAAGCGTCGCCGCTATCGAGGATGCGCACTGCCCTACGGTCCCGTTGGTGAGCAGGGAGGTGTTCTCAAGCAGATAGATGGTGTTCGATCCCCTTACCGAGCTGAGGAAGCTGGATACTGGCATGAACGAGTTGGCCCCGATAGCGTACACGTATGTGAGCGCGCTCACCAGTGCGACTATCACGGCAAGGATGAAGAACAATATGGCCCATGCCCTCTTCACGCTTGGGGTGAGCTTGAGCTT
>JAKAVF010000005.1 GCA_021827605.1 Microcaldota archaeon | reverse complement strand
CGTGCGCGATAAGGTTCCTCGCAGCCTCTATTCCGTATACCCTCATTACTTCGAAAATATCATTGCTGTATAAGTGCCACTTGTCTACTCCCTCTATCTCCATCACCTCTTCCATGTTGCTTCCGCTAGTCGTGATGAAGAAGGAGCCGTCCTCCGCCTCCTGTATGCTGGCCTTTGCGATTCCCTTAATGCCCATTATCGTGGAGTTGAGCGCGTTGACAAACGTTGTCCTTGTGACCTGCGTCGTCTTCTTGCCCTTGTACTTCATCTTTATCGTTTCAGCGTCTATCTGCGAAACTTCGATGTCAGGCAGCTTGCCAAGCTTTGACGCTATCGTCTTTCCCGTCACTTCATAGAACGCGAGCTTCTCCTTGTCAAGATGCAATGTCATTGATCCGCCTTTAAGGTCTTCGTCGAAGCTGCTGATCACGCTCTTCGTCTTGACCTCCTCTATCTTCCTCCAGACTTCCCTCGCCTTCTCGTATCTCTTCTCTATAGACTTGTCGAGCCTTATCTCCATGATCGGCGACTTCGGCCTCTTCCTCGCGTCTACTATCTCGATTATCCTTGGAAGCCCCTTCGTAGTGACGACTGAGGATATGCCTGCGCTGTGGAACGTCCTGAGGATCATCTGCGTTCCCGGCTCGCCTATAGACTGCGCCGCGATTATCCCGACAGCCTCTCCAGGCGAGACATCATAATTATTTTCTCCTTTTTCCTCTTTCATATGAACACCTACTTTGCCTTCTGCTCCTGCGCCATCTTCTCTTTTGTCGGGTCTACGCCATCCCCTCCGTAAAGGGTCTGCACAAGCGCGCCGCTCGCATCCCTGACGCTAAGGTCCTTGCTGACATAGAAGTCCTGCATTGCGTTGATGAGCCTCCTCTGCAGGTATCCGCCTACAGCAGTTACCAGCGACTTCGTCATAGCCGAGTCTCTGGAACCCATGGCGTGCATGTAGAACTCCTTCGGCAGCAGCCCGTCGAAGAAGCTCGACCTTATGAAACCCTTCGCTCCAGGGCTCTTGTCGTTCCTCCTGAAGTATGGGAGGACCCTTCCAGCATATCCCCTCGAAGGGCGCCTGCCTCTTATGGATTGCTGTCCAAGAAGCATGCTGATCTGCACGAAGTTGAGTATGTTCCCCCTTGCCCTTGTCTTTGCGACGAGATAAGCCATGTTCTCTACTGTCACATTCTTCTTGAGCGCCGCTTCGGCTATCCTCCTGGCCTCCTCAAGCTGCGCCATGACGAGGAGCTCTAGGGTCTCCTTCCTTGTGTATCCAGGCAGCCTCTCCAGCTTGCCCTGCTTATAGCTTTCTAGTATGGACTCTGCCTTCCTCGCAACCTCGTCGGCTATCTTAGCCCTCTCCACGTTAAGGGAGTCGGGGTTGTAGTAGTCCTTTACGCTGACGGTCATTCCCATGGCAGCGGTTGCCATGAGCGCGAGCTTTGTTATGTTGAGCAGGAAGTCTCTTGTTGTCTTTGCTCCGTAGTCTTCGAACATCTTTAAGATGAGCGCCCCTCCGGCCATTCCGACGAGCTTCTCGTCTATTACTCCCTCGATGAGCTCGCCATCCTTAATCACTACCTTTCCGTCGCTGCCCTTTGCCTCGAGGTTTAATCCCTTGGGCAGTATCATAGAAAATATTGACCTTCCACTGTACATCCCGCCCTTGCCCGGCTTCGGAAGCTCGTACACACCTACCGCAGCAAGCATCCTGCACGCGTCGTCTTTTGTGAAGTACTTGCCCTCCTTTGTGAGCTCGTAAGAGCCTATCAATTCATCAGCTTCTATGAACATTATCGGCCTGCCGTCCCTCGGAGACAGTATCTGATCGCGCGGCTGCATGAGGTAGCGCGACTCCGCCTGCGCCTCCAGTGACTGCGGAACGTGCAGGTTCATCTCGTCCCCGTCGAAGTCTGCGTTGTAAGGATACGCGACAGATACGTGAAGCCTCATAGTCCTGCCTGGAAGCACCTTAACAGTGTGTGCCATGATTGATATCCTGTGTAGGGTCGGCTGCCTGTTGAAGAGCGCCAGGTCTCCGTCAATCATCTGCCTCTCCAGTATGTGTCCAGGCTTGAGCTCCTTGAGGAGCTCCTCTCTAGTGACGTCTGTGACCCTCTTCCTTATCCCTCCAGGAAGTATGACGTTGATGACGCTCGGGTATTCCTTGCTCTCCAGGTATTTTCTTGCGTCGTCTATGTTCCAAAGGGTTACGTAAACTGGAATCGTAAGGTTCTCCGCTATCCTCTTCGGTATTCCAACCTGGTCAATCGTAAGGCTCGCATCTGAGGATATGACAGTTCTGGCGGAGAAGTTGACCCTCTTTCCGGAAAGGTTGTACCTCAGCCTTCCCTCCTTGCCCTTGAGCCTCTGGGCGAGGGTCTTGAGCGGCCTCGTGGACCTGTGCCTGGCCACTGGTATGCCCGGTGTTTCGTTGTTGAAGTAAGTGGTAACCTGGTACTGCAAAAGCTCCCAAAGGTCGTCGATGATTATCTGTGGCGCCCCAGCGTCTATGTCCTGCTCCAGCCTCTGGTTTATCCTCATTATGTCCACAAGCTTGTGGGTCAGGTCGTCCTCGCTCCTCTCTCCGGATTCGAGGGTTATGGACGGGCGGACGTTTACAGGTGGCACTAACAGGGTCGTCAGCACGAACCATTCCGGGCGCGTTGCTGTTGGATCTATCCCGTAGAGCCTTAGGTCATTGTCTGGAATCTTTGAAAGCCAATCCCGAATCTCGTCAGGCTTTATCTTGTTGCCGTTTACATAGAAGAACGTTGGCCTCTCGAGCTTGAGCTTTGGCTGCACAGCCTCGCAGTGCGGGCACTTCTTCACGCTCTTGAGCTTCTTTACAAGCAGCATGCGGCTGTCCTGCTCGCTGATCGTTGATGTGAGCGTGGTTATGTCGACTGTCGTCGGCTCCGTTTCCTCCTCCGTGGTGACAAACGTCTTGACAACTGCGCCTATGTCCTTTATCTGCGATTCGGTGAGAAGGAGCCTGTGGCATGTCGAGCATGTAGACTGCAGGAGCAGGTAGATGGTCTTCGCGAATTCAGGGTGGATGACAGGCCTGACGAGCTCTATGTGGCCGAAGTGGCCAGGGCACGTCTTCGCCCTCCCTCCGCATGTCTTGCACTTGAGGCCCGGGTCTATGACGCCAAGCCTCTGGTCTACCAGACCGCCGTCTATAGGATATCCGTCCTCGTTGTAAGTGTCTGGCACTATGAGCTTCGCCACGCTCAGCTTCCTGATAGTGTCCGGGCTTATCGTTGTGAACTTTATATGGTCTATTCCCTCAGCTTGCATTGTTTCACCATTCTTATTCGCTCTTCATCCTCACCCTGGGCAGGATGTGCAGCGACTTTATCTCGTCGAGCAGCAGCTTGAACGCATAGCTGATCTCTACCTTCTCAAGGTTGTTGCCTCCGTCAAGCGGGCAAACAGGGACGTCCTTTATGTAATCGTAGTATCCCACGTCTCCGCACTCCTTGCATATCCATATGTCTGCCTTGTCGCTCTGGTCAAGCATACGCTCCTTGAGCAGCAGGGATGCGCCATGACCGACGAGGGCGTCCCTTTCCATTTCTCCGAATCTCAAGCCTCCTTTCCTTGGCTTTCCCTCTGTTGGCTGCCTCGTGAGTATCTGGACAGGACCCCTGCTCCTGACCTGCAGCTTGTTGCTCACCATATGGAGCAGCCTGTTGAAGTAGACGACACCGGTAAATATCATCGCATCGTAGCGCTTGCCTGTCCTCCCATCGTAGAGATACTCATCGCCGAACCTCTCGAAACCGTACTTCTCCAGCGCCTGCCCGTATTCGTCGACCCTCTCCTTTCCGGACTTTGAGAATACCGTCCCGTCGTACTGCTTCCCGCCGAGAGCTCCAGCCTTTCCCGCAAGCGTCTCGAGCATGTGGCCGAAGGTCATTCTGCTGGGAAGCGACAATGGATTTAGAAGCATATCGGGCACTACTCCTTCCTTTGTGAAAGGCATGTCCTCAGGCGGCACGATCAGCGACACTACTCCCTTCTGGCAGTTCCTGCTCGCGAACTTGTCCCCTACCTCTGGAATCTTCACATTTCGCACCCTTACCTTCGTTATCTTTGTCGCGCCTGGCGACTCGCTAAGCATCACATTATCTATTATTCCCTCCTCGCCTGTCCTGAGCGTCTGCGAGTTATCCCTCGTCTTCTCCTCACCGACGCCGAAGCTTGTCTGCTCCTCTAGGAATCTTGGAGGCGAGACCTTCCCTATAAGGACTTCTCCCTCCTTGACCTCGAGTTCAGGCTCTATTATTCCGTCTTCACTGAGCTTCGAATAAGCGTGCTCCCCAAGATAGCCCTCCGCTGTAGCCGGAGGAACCTTAAAGTGGTCCTGCTGTCCTCCAGGATACCTTCTCTCCTCGTCTGTGTACGTCCTGAAGAATATGCTGCGGCCAAGCCCCCTGTCGACTGCCGCCCTGTTGAGCACGAGCGCATCGAGCATGTTGTACCCGTAGAAAGTGGAAAGCGCAACGACGAAGTTCTGCCCGCTGGCATGCCTTCCAAGCTTCATGGCCCTGTAAGCGGTGCTGTTCACCATAGGGACCTGCGGATAGTACAGCAGGTATGCGCGTGCGTCGTATCTCTTGTTGAAGTTGATGGTGTATAAGCCCTGCCCCTGCTTTATGAAGTTTCCGGAAAGCGGGTGCCTTCCAGCAGAGTTGTGCTCCTGGAATACGCTGCTGCTGAACGTGAAACCGAAGTAGATCGCAGGGTCTATCTCAAGGTGGGTGGTCTCCTTCGTTATCTCTGACTCGCTGAGCGCGCAGCGTATGTTCTCCTCTTCTTCTGCGTCCAGATATTCTACGATTCCCCTCCTTACAAGGTAGTTGAAGTCTATCTCCTTGTTCTTCAGCTTCTCCTTCAGCTCGTCGCTGAACTTGCTCTTCCCGTCCTCAACTATTATATAGGGCTTCCTCGCTCTCCCCCTGTCCGCGTTGACGTGCACCTCGTTTATCTTCCTGTGGTAAGATACGTTGACCTCTCCCGATATCAAGCCAGCCCTCCTGTTCTTCCTTATCTCCTCGGAGAATGCCTTCCCGTCCTTTACCACAGCTATCTGCCTTCCGTCAAGATAAACGACAGCCTGCTCTTTTTCTTTTGCCATTAGTATCACACCGCATATCACAGGAGCTTTAGCTCCTTGAGTTTTTCCTCCAGAGTCTTTAGGTCAGCGCCTACCGTGACCCTGGACATAATTGCAAGATATCTTGTGAGCCCCACCTCTGTTCCTTCCGGAGTTTCGCTCGGGCACAGCTTCCCTATATGCGTGCCGTGAACATCCCTGGCCATCATATGAGGGTGCTTCTTCGCGAGAGGCGACTTCACCCTCCTGAGGTGGGCGAGGGAGCTTGAGAAGTTCGTCCTGTCAAGCACCTGCGATACCCCTGTCTGGCCAGCAGGCCAAGACCCTGTTCCCATCGAGTAGAGGATTTTTTCCGTTAGGGTGTCGGCATTTATGTTTCCCCTGACCGTAAGTTTCCTTCCCCTTGCCGTAGTCCTCTCTATATGGTACTTGATGTCCCTTATTAGGAACTTGAACGCGTTGTTGAACAGCTCTTCCATCAGGTCTCCAGCAAGCTTGATCCTCTTGTTTGCGTAGTGGTCCTTGTCGTCCGGTTTTGTGTACCCGTATGCGACCATCGATGCCCTTTCCGCCATCTTGAGGAGGAACATCGCCTTCTCCTTCCTGATGTTCGGCTTGGTGCCCAGGTGCGGAAGTATGTAAGTGTCAAGCTGCATCTCAGCCCTCTTCTCCTGGTATGTCTTCGCCTGGTTTGGCGCTGACATGTGCCCTATCTCTAATATTGCATCGCCTGGGCCTATCTCCTTCGCCTTGCTGAGATCTATATTGAGGAGCAGGTCGTTCCTTATCTCGTTGTTGGTCACGGCGTCGAGCATGTCCTTTACCTGGAGGCCGAGGGCCCTCAGTATTAGGATGAGGTCCATCCCCTTTGTGATGGTCGGAAACACGACCTTGAATATTCCATAGTCGTCGCGGGTCACGCTGCAGCGCGCCCTGAAGTTGACTGTAGTAGAGAAGACTTTGGCTGTGACTCCCTTGCTCTTCTCCTTTGTGCAGATTATCCTGTTCGGGGCAAGGTCCTCTATCCCGATGAGGACCCTCTCCGTTCCCTTTATGATAAAGTATCCGCCGGGGTCATCGGAATCCTCCCCTTCGCTGGCGAGCTGCTCCCTTGTCATGTTGTGCGTGTAGCAGAGGTCGCTCTTGATCATGACCGGAAGTTCCCCGATGAAAGCCTCTCCGGCAGCGTCGGTTTTCTCTATGCCGGACACTACCGGGGTATAAGTTATGTAAATTGGAGCGGAGTAGGTGAGGTTCCTTGCAAGCGCCTCGTTCGGCATCACCCTCCTGGTAGAGCTGTCAGCCTCGATTATGACCGGGGGCTCAAGCCTTATGGCGCCAAACTTGATTGCAAATCCGGAAACGTCCGGCTCGACAAGGCTCTGCGAGTCGACGACGCGCTGCATTCCCATCCTTACAAACCTGTTGTAACTCTCGATCTGCTGCTGGACTATCGAGTTGGAGAGGAGGAATGATTCATAGATTTCATGATCGTCGCTCATTTTTTCACCTTGGTACAGCGGCCATGCCGCAAATTAACCCTGGACTACATACCTGTAGTAAACGTAGTTTCCTGTAGGGTCCCTTCTCTTTATTCTTACAAGCTGCCCTGGCTTTGCGCCAAGCTTCTGCACCTGCACGTCGCTAGCCACAATCTTCGGGAACTTCTCAAGCGGTATATTGTACTCCTTGACCAGCTTCTTCACATCGCTCTCGCTGACCAGTTCATGTTCGGGAATAAGCTCTCGGGGGGCAGCCAAGTTAGAACACCAGAATGGACACTTTATCCTCTAACAGAGAAGGACTGCTATATATGTGCATAAAAAGGATTATATAGCTTGCGCTCCGGCGCTTATATCTTCAGTAAAGCTTTAGTGGGTTATTGAAGGGCCAAGACCTGGTTCCGGCGGGTTGATAATGCTCCAGATTTCCTTGTAGACCTCGTTCCTGTCCCTCCTGAATCCTGCGTTGATCTCATCGAGCTCCCCCCATAGCTTCTCCTTCATCTCCGCAAGCTCTTCCTCGCTCTTTGCTTTTGGCGCTTTCGCCGAATACCTGTCGAGCGCCGCTGCGAACTGCCCTATCCTTGTTTCGGCGCGCTTGGAAGCCTTCGCAAGAGATTCCCTTACTCCGTGGGTATCCGAATAGTGTGCTATGGAAAGGTCAATCGACTCCCTTATGTCGCCGAACATCTCCATGAGAGTCCTGTAAAACTCCTCGTTCGAATGATCGAAGTAATGCCTGAGCTCGTTCAGGCCGCCAGGATTTGCATCGTTCTTTATGAGGGGCAGCTCCCTGCTCTCGACAACATCAAGCTCGAATTTTTCCTGCATGGTCTTCAATGCAGAATGAGTATTTGCGGCAGACTGGACCGCCTCCTTAGATTTCTCCACAACCAGCACCCCATATAATATAGCGCACTATCAGATATTTATTTGTTTGTTGGATCCCTTTTCTTTTGGCCGCGCTCGGCAAGAGGCACATATACGACCTCTGCATCCCCGTCTACCGCGTCCATGGAGTGCGCTGGATCAGCGAACCTGTAATTGCCGTTGCTCCCGCGCTTCGCTCCCCTCAGCCTTGTCATCCTTGACTCTAGGATCCTGTTGAGATGCCTGAAGAGCAGCACTTGCCTCTTCAGGGCCTCCTTCTCCTTAATTCCGGCAACAGTCTTCACCAACTGGCCTCTGTTGTCTGCATAGAAGCCTATGTCAAAGAAGTCAGACCCTTCGTCATATATCTCCCAGAAGAGGAGGTCGAGCAGTTTCGGTATCGCAATGCTGTTCCCTACGCTTCCGAGTTTTTCGCACGCGGCTTTGAAGAGCGCCACTCTTTTTGCATTCTCCTTTCCACTGCGCTCCTCTATTCCTTCAGCTATCTTCTCTGACGTACGGTCGAGCAGCGCGATCGCCATGTGGTTGAGCTTTCTCAGGCTCTGCCCAGCCTGCCCGCCGCCACTCCTGGATTTCCTGAACGTACCCAGGAAAACGGCGTCGTATCCACGAATGCCGGCGTTGACTTCCATGCCTGCGGCACAGAGCATCTGCGTCGCTATCCCATTCATCTCAGACTCGAGTTCCGCCAGCACAGCCTCAAGAAACGCGCAAAACTCCGCATCAACCGCAGCCGGCATCCAGCCTCGCTGCTTCAGTGCGTAGAACGTGCTGAGGTGCCCCTTTTCAGCGCGATTGCTTCCCGGCCTCTGGTGCAGCAGCGCGGTCTCAACTCCCATGCTCACGTAACGGCTTTCGTTAAGCCTGATGACAGGGGACGAGAGAAGGAGCTCCATCACATCATGGCCTTTCTCCATTCCGGAAATCGAGAAGATTTCCAAGACCAGTGAGTCCATCCTCAATTCCGGATTTGCGAAAACAGCATTAAGCACTGCATTGATATCGCCGCCTTCAACAGCCCCAACTATCTTTGCGGCGGCTTCGGAAACCGAAGCTGGGCCAGGCCCAGAAACACTGACTGACTTATCGCCCAGGCAAATCACTTGAACACTTGAATCTTATTGGGACTGTATCGTCTTCTTATACAGCCCAATAGAAGCTCAACTTCCGAAATATTTATATCATACCATTTCCGCCAAAATCGAAATAGAATATTACGCTTTTTTCCCGGACCTGCCTGCAAGGCTTTATCCGGAATCTTTCCGGCATAATTGGAGGAAAATACTGCAAATCTGCGGGATTTGGCAAGGTTTTTATATCTCGAAAACAAGACTCTTATCAGGGATGATAATTGCAATGTCCTCAAGCATATCAAGGTCTGCGTCCTCATCGGATGACGACCTTTACAAGGGACTGCCCGACAGCACATGGGAGAGGATATACCCGCTCTCAGACAGGGGCATAGATGAAAGCGGTTATGATGGGCCGACAAGCAACCCTGGAAAGTACCGGAGCTTCAGGCACGAGGCGTTGTCCATAGGCAGGGAGACCATCGCCATGTTCGTAAAAGAGATAGGAGAGCGTGTGCTCGAAGATATCGCAGCAAAACAGAAGGAGATTGACGAGCGGGGACTTATAAGAGGAAAGGACGGAACAGTTGCAATTGGAATTGGGCTGAACGGTTACGACATCTACATGCTGAAAGGGCTATTCTACGGACGCTGGTCCGAATTCTACGAGTATTTTAAGGCGGGAAGCGCGGAACTGCTTTTGAACGAGCTGCGCCAGCATCGAGGCTCATCCGTCTTCACGCCTGAAGAGTCTTGTGAGGGGCACGAAGAGCCGTCGTGGTAAGGGAGCATAACAAATCGGCCCACAACAGCATTTATAAAGATTCTTTCCTATTCTTAGAGCGTAGGGTGCAGCGATGGATACGTCTAATGCTCAGTCCTCTGTGGAGTACATAGTAATCTACGGATGGGCGCTCATCACCCTTGCAATAATCGTCGCAATACTCTTCTACGCGTTGTCAATACCAAAGACTATTACGCCTAACAGCTGCACGTTCTCCTCATCACTGCTATGCAGCGACATAGTGATTGGCACAAACCAGCTTACGGGCTATACAGCAATAACGTTCCAGTTCACGAATGAGCAGATGTACAACATCTCCAATCCGACTGCAACGGTTAACGTTGGTGCAGGCAACAGCACGGTCCCATGCCTTGCAACGCTTGTACCCCCAGGGGGGAGCACTACGTGCACTGTGCAGACATCTCTCAAGTCAACGCTCGGCCAGTTCGTCTCTGGCAGCATATACGTCTCTGTTGGGGACTGTGGCCTTGTTGCCGGCTACGCAGCCACGCACAACTGTGCTGGAGCTCCTATAGAGACATACTCGGGATCTTTCAGCGGGCATGCTGAACTCGCCACTTTCTCAACAGTCACAACGACATCGTCCACAAGTACTACCACTACGCTCTCGACTACAACATCCTCGACTAGCACGACCAGCACCACTACAGCAACAACAACTATAATCCCTACACAGTTCGTATATACAGAGGTAAATGGCGTAGCCTACAAGATATCCACGATAACAAACTCCATCGTCGCGCAGACCCCGTCAAGCATATACGCTGGCGGATACAGCATTACCTCAACCCTCACAGCTCCGGATTTCACGGTAACTCCGGACGGAAAGAGCCTCTATCTCTTGAACGACAACAATGGCAATTTCGTCATTATAAATACCAGTACCTTCACGATAGTTGGCAATATCCTTGAGGGTCCTACAGAGTATTATCCGCAGCAGATTGCGATAAGCCCGAATGGCAACTTCCTGTATGCGCTGGCAGGCTGCTGCTCGTTCTATAACGGTGGCTATGTGCAGAACATGACGATCATATCGCTCGCCACAAACAGCATCGTAGGTACGGTGGTTCTGCCGACAGGGCCAACTTCCGGGCCTTCCGCAGGCCACGAGTGGGAGGAGCTCTCTGGATTTGCAGTTACTCCGAACGGAGCAAATGTATTCGTTGCCGGCGATTCGGCCTGCGGCGACTGCGGAGGCACGCTGTATGACATCGCCGATGCTGGCGGAGGTGGTGCTTATCTTTCGCAGGCGATTTACGGTGGGCTCAGTGTGCCAGGCACTCCGTATACCGGAGCAAATCCAGCGTTCACCAACTTGCAGTGGGTGACGCCGACATCTGACAGCAGTACAATCTACGTTTCTAATGACACGAACATAACTAACGGGGCAGCAATAGGAATACTCCAAATATCGACGCAGGGGCTCGGTGTCGTGAAAAACATCGTCATACCGTATGCGCTTGCATACCAGATACTATCTCCTGATGGCTCTACGCTGTATGCAACCAGCTACAACTACGGAAGGCTGTATGAGATATCGGCATCTTCTGGCAGCATTATCAACACTTACGATTATTACCCAAGCGCAGGAACGTACAGCAGCATGGTCTATCCTGCGTTCTCTAGCGATGGAAGCGAGCTTTACGCCCTCGACAATAATGGCAACTTCTCTACACTGTCAGCCAGCACCCTCACGCTGCTGGGCAGTAAGGTGCAGTTATTCAGCAGGAACGAATGCGGGGCTGTTGGCTGCCCTATAGTTGTGCAGCCGACATGAGTGCAGAACAGGATTGCAAAACTTTACAAAACGCGACCGCTCGCGAATATCCGCGGCGCCTTGTCTCTCATGAGAAGAAGCTCGTCTCCGGGAAGGAGCGCTGTACTCCTGTCAAATCTAAGCGCCAGCTCGTCTCCTGAAATCTCCTCTACCTTGCTTCTTGAATAGGAAAAGTTTGATATCAGGTCGTAGTATCTTCCCACCTCTATCTTCTCGGGATTTATCCCGCTGCTGCGCGCTATCCTTACCCTCGCGGTCGACTTTTTATCGTGCTGCGCCTCGGTGAAAAGGTCCCCCTTCTCGATTTCGTCGTGCTCTATCCCCTTCGGTACTATCCCTATCCTTGTTCCGGGAAGCGCGCTGGTAACGTCAACATCCTGGCTCTGCATCGATCTTACTGTTATCCTCTTTCCGGAGCTGTGATACAGCTCCTGGTGTTGCTTTATTGTCCCTTTTGTCACGATCCCCAATGCGACTGTGCCAAGGCCCCTTACAGGAAATGATTTGTCTATGTCAACCCTTACCTGGCCGCCGGCGTCGTACTTTGGCCTGAAGGAGAGAATCTTCTCTAAGACATCTTTCCTATCAGCGAATTCGTGACCCTTGATCTCAATACCCTTGAGATACTGGTCTATGTTGTTGTCCGTTGTGATTATTACGTGCCTGTCAAGGAGGGAGGCTGCCACCAGCACCTCGCCGAAGAGCTTGTCGAGCGCAGCTGTGCTTATCACTATCTGCGACGAGATCAGCATTGATTCAGCTGCCGCATAGAACTTATCTTCAGATGACGGGGCTAGCGCCACTATTGTGCTGTCGTCAACCTTCCTGTTGTAGAAGGTTATGCTGTCTTCTGATCCTTTCTTTCCGATGAATTCGGCGAGCCTCGGGTCGAGCGGTACAGAGATTACATGCTGCATTTGCATCAATCTGATTTCGCGCAGCCTAATAATAAGATTTCGTTTTGCTGTTTCAAATCCGTAACGTTTCCCTTTGGTTTTTTTGATTTCCAATATGTTTAAATATGGTGTAGAGCTGATTGAATCTTAGATGAGATGCCTGCGATTCCAGTTAACGAGGACAAAAGCGGATCTATTTCGAAGGAGGCGGAGCGCAAAGCAGTGGATCTTTCGCAGAAGCTGCGGGCAGCTGACTCCTCAGATGCAACCAGGGAAAACCTTGCGTTCGAGGTAATCTCGGCGCTCCAGGAATATCCTGAAGAAAGGGAGGCGCTTGCAGTTCGGATAATCGGAAATGTGCTGGAAAGCGGAAAATACGATTCTGGGCTGGTCTGCGCTGTCGCTGCGAGGATACAGTCTTATTTTGAGACAATACTTGACGGCGACGCAGCGAGCGGATTCTCACATTCCATAGAGGGGATCAAGCCAGCGCCGCAGGAACCAGGCGCTATCGCACTGAGGTTCGCGGTTGAGGCGCGGTCTGTGGGCGAAGCGCCGGTCCTTGACGATGGCATCAGGAAAATGCTAGACGCAGAGCTGAAGGCCAACGCAATCGACATGCGGAAATGGATAAAAGAGGTAATAGCTATAGGAGGGCTCAACTGGGACGACCTAACGGACGAGACATTC
This sequence comes from Microcaldota archaeon, assembly GCA_021827605.1. GTDB lineage: Archaea > Micrarchaeota > Micrarchaeia > Micrarchaeales > Micrarchaeaceae > JAJZYD01. Next base: position 7,054 of record JAKAVF010000005.1, on the reverse strand, counting down.
GAGGGCACGTGGACAAAGGCTTTCGAGAAGATCGATGAGGAGAACAAGCCGCTCTGGAGAATCTACAGCGGCGCGGCGCAGAGGAAGGAAAGCGAGGAGGATCCAAACTACGCGGAAGCGCTCAAGACCCTCGAGGAGAACGGCGGGAAGACAAGAAGGCTGCAGAAGATAAAATCAGATGCGACCGCATCTGTAATGAAGATAGTGTCAGGCGTAAGGAAGGCGCTGCGCGCTGAGTCATATTTCCCCAACCTAGACCAGAAGACAAGGAAGGAGCTGCTGGAAGCGCTCAGGTATATCATACTCTACCTTAAGAGATATGATGGAAGAGACCTGCGCTGTTCGACATTTTCAGAAGACGTGATAAGAGGGATGCTGGATGTCAATGCCAGCGACGTTGTCACCGACGTGAGGCTCGCATTCTACAAAAACGACCCGAAGATGGTGGCGGACGTGATCAAGCCGCTGCTGAACCAAGAGCAGCGGGGATCAGGCAGCGCATAGGCTTTTAAACCCTGATAAGATATAAGTATCAAGAGCTACGCAATCTTATTGGGTGTAATCATGAGTGGCAAGGAAGCGCAGGGAATGGGCGACCAAAAAAGGACAATTTCCAAAATCACGGCAAGCGCAAACGAACTGCTTGAAAGCATAGAGGACCTCGAATCGGTAGATGAGGTATCGGAGGTAAACGAGCAGATACTTGATTTCTTCAGCATAGCAAACAGGACAGCCTCGCAGCTGTCCGGGGATTCCGCATCTAAGGTGGAGTCGATAATAACAAGGGTGGACAAGAGGATAGCGAGGAAAGCAAAGCAACTGAAGCTCGACTACAGCAAGAGCAATGCACGGGGAAGCGCAGACGTGAGAGTGCTCAGCGCGCAGAGTGCTACGAAGGAGCATCCATCTGCAGGTGCAGGCGGCGCTTACCAGCCCTCTGCGACTGCGGCGCCGCAGATGAGACAGGAGGGCATGACTGCGCAGACCCCAGCGCAGGATCTCGCTTATAGGGCAAGGTCCAGCGTAGCCAGCAGCATAAAACATGAGCTGTGGGAAGTTCATACAAGGCTGGAAGAGTCACTCGAAGAGAAGACAGGCGAGATGAGAGACACGCTCAAGGGCACAAAGGCAGGCTCAAACCTGGAGAGGCTTGACAGGCTGTTCCAGGACAGGAGGACGTCTTATTACCAGAGCATATTGAAGCATTCCATGGGCATCATCTATAGCGCTCCTGGTGATGTTGCGGTCATAGCAGAGGGGCTGAGGAACATCATAGCGATGGAGTACCAGGGAATGAACAGGATAATATCAGACCGCGAATTTGGCATCGCAAAAGCCATAGCGATGACAGGCAACGATGCTGAGCTCAGCAAGGAGCTCGGCGCGGTCAATGGCAGGACAATAAGCCAGATAGAGGACCTCCAGACAAAGGCGGAGGCCGCATTCGAGGAGCTGTTCAATGGCTTGAAGAAGAATCCGCCTAGCGCGCCAGCGCCAGCTGCAGCACCAGAATTCAAAGTTCAGGCAAAGGCGCCTGCCAATGTGGAGGTGCCGCTCGAAGTGAGGAGGAACCAGGTGATGAGATGGACAAACATCATAGGCAACTATGCGCTGTACGCAGAGGTTGTAAGGTTCCATCCGGATCTTGCGGTCGAGAGGATAAGGGACCAACAGAGCATGACAGCACTTTCGAATTACTTGTGGGAGGCGTATCTATCTGCTACGGACCCGACAAAGGGAAAGAGCCAGCTGAACGCGTTCATAGCAGCGGAGAAGGCAAACGACATAGCACGGATGACGCAGATAAAGAACGAGGCGGTAAGGAACTTCTTCAGGTACCATGACCAGCAGAAAGACGGCTTCACATTGAATGCACTGGTGGGCAACAAGATGCTTAAGCTGACAATGGGCGAGGAGATGGCGCTGAAGGAGTTCACCAGCGGCAAGATGGAGGGATACAGCTGGCTTGTGCAGCAGGCTTACGAGAAGTACCTAGATGTGCTGACAAACCCGCAGCCTCTGCCTGTGCCGCCTGCGCCTCCGAGAAACATAACTAGGGCGGAGTGGGACGAGGACGCTGAATAGCCGCCTTTCCCTCCCATGCCTTTTATTCCCCTACTGCAGCGCCAGCAATAGCCTTAAATATCTGAGAACCAGATATAGTATCCGCATCAAATCTGATTAACGCTCTTTCAAAAGCGAAGGAATTCATTCGTAAAATTGTGATTTTGACAGCCTTTATATATCAAGGGCGTCGCTATATCTATGCAAGTGAAAAGATGAGGCCAAAGAGAGACAAGATTGTACTTAAGATTTTCGATGAGAAGGTCAGCGGCGAGAAGAGGACCCACAACTGCAATATATGCCAGGCCTACAAGAGGGAGATAGCGAAGGGCAACGCTGACGCGCTCCAGTTCTACAAGGAGCACATAAATGAGTGGGTAAAGAAGTACAATGGAGTCACGATAGTCCTCGACAACATGCCGGAGCGGGCAAAGAAAATACCGGCAAAGATAGTCTGAAACAGCCTAATTCTGGAACAGAAAGAAAAGCAAAACAGCACTCGGAATCTTTAAATATCATCTTGAATTGAGTGCATCTGTTATTGCATGAGCGAACCAACACAATTCAGAGCAACGCCGTCAAAACCAATGTTCACGCTAGCAGACCTGAACAACCCCGCGATGGCGCAAGCACTGGCGGGAAAGGCGAGGGAGGTTGGCATGTACAGGGGACACCTCCTCGGAAAAGTTATAAAGGAAGGCACAGACCACATTGCAAAGGAGAGGGACTCGAACAATGCGCGTGACGACGTCATTACGATTTTCATATGGCAGGCATTCGGCTTTCCGATAAACAGCAACGAGGCAAACATGGTCAGGCGTGGACTTCCTCAGTGGATTATCGACGCACTGTTCAGGGGAATGGATGAGGGGGTGAGGATCGCATGGGAGGAGAAGGAGAAGCAGGCACAGCCGCCTATACCGCCAAGGGCACAGTAGTTTCCCTGCTATCAAGACGAGAGGACAAAAAGTCCAAACATAATGCATAAATATCTCCTGCGAGCCACGTGTTGGTATGACAGCATCGGATTCGCGCAGTACAACTTCCAGACTTAATCCTGACCACGTGCCGGCGGTGCAGGAATTCAGAAGGAAGATTTCTATTTATCCTGAATCGATGGACGAGGTGAACGCCGCCTGGAGCATGATGGCGCACGCTCGCGAATTCATTGAAGGAGGGAGCAGCAAAAGGGATGAGAAGGTGGTTTTCCGCGCAATTGCCGGCATGGATGCTAAGAAAATTTATCAACTGATGACCTCTTCATCAAGCAGGGGTGAACCGGTAATATCGTGCACAGGCGGCCTTCACAGCACGACGAGCGTCTTTGCCCAGATATTCCTCTTCTGGTGGAATGAGAGTGCGGTGTTAGCGCTACCCGGCAAGGAGGATATGAAGAAGAGGGGCGCGGTGCTGCTCGATAGGCTAATGCTGCTCTTTGACAACGCCGGGTTGACCGCGCCGGAACAGCTAGAAATACTCAATACCGAGATGACGCTCAGGAGGCATGGGATCGGTCAGGGCTCAAATAATTCCGACGATTGGATTCTCTGCGGAACAAAAACCCTTCTCGAACTGATGACACCTCCGGGTACTGTCGAATCGAAGGAGGACGTAGACGTCAACTGGCCGCAGCTTGCCGCAGCATTGGCAGCGCACCAGGAAAGGCTTATCAGCAGAGTAAAGAGAACCGGTTGAAACGCTCCAGTCAAAAACCCACTATCGCTATTCTTTTACCGTAAGCGCTCTGCACAAGGCTGCATATCTTTGCTGCCGCCTCCTTCAGCTCCGCTCCCATCGCATCTATGCTCTTCATCGCCTCCTCTTTTGCCATCGTCCTTGCCTGCGCCGTTTTTTTCTTTTCAGATGCGGATGCATGCAGGGATGACGCTGACTTATGTTTCTCGACCAGATGGTGCCTCCTTGCCTCAAGAGCATGCATCTTCTCGATCAGCTCGTACACATGCGCGCCGCGCACAGACGCGATAGCCGGAGCTGCCCTCCCGACGTTGTCTATTGAGCCCTCGTTTAGCATCTTTTCAAGCGAATCCAGCATCCGCAGGAAGTTTGCATAGTCCTCTTTTGTCCTGATTGTTGACTCAGGATTCGTGATCGTGTCCTCTAACCTTACCCTGTTGTGCGCAATGTGGTCATACTTGCGCGCAGCGCGGGAGAGCGGGGAAAGATAACCGGAAAGCTCGTTGCCCAGAGCCATTATCTCGGCGTTCACTATATTTATATCAGCATCGGCAGCCCTCACTCCCTCAGCCAGGCTGAGGAGCTCATCATCGTTTATCTGCGATGCGGCATCAGGAGAAGCGAGCTCAAGGTTGAGCTGCGCCCTCCTCGCAGATATCTCATTTAGCCTGCTGACAAGTGAGGAGAGCTCCATATGCCTCTCGTACTTTTCCTTCCCCAGCTCCAGCAGCCTCCTAAGCTCCTTAACGTCCCTGTCAAGGTCTGAGAATCTTTTCTTCACCGCACCGAGAGACGACGCATACGCGTACATCACCTTCTTGAACCTGAAGTTCGCCTGCATTACGAGGTTTATCACCTCTTCGCCATTGCTTGCAAGCACTAGGTAGCTGTTGTAGCTGTTCCCCTGCCTATTCAGCCTCTTGTGGACCGCGTTCCTAAGCGCGCTGAGATAGTTGCCCTTCTGCATTGTTGCGTTCCTCTCCTCAAACCAGTACTCCGTGCTGGGCTTCGCAGCGCTCTTTTCGAAATCCTCGAACGCAGCTGAAAGGGATTCCTCGTCCTCCCTTATCTTTTCAGCTGTCTTCTCCATCGACGGCTTTGATCTTGATATCGATTCCTCAAAAAGCGCATCTATGAAACCAGCAAGCGCATCCTGCTGTACCTTCTCTGGCTCACCGCCGCCTTCCGGCTGAGGAGGTTTCTTCCTCGCCCAAAATACCATATTATGGAATTGTTTCAAACGTATTTAATTGTTGGCGAACAGTCTTCGCTGCTTCTCCTCAAGAAGCTACAAGTATTATCAAAGAGCAATCAAGATTAATTGGTGGTGGCGATAACCGCATCCCAAGTCTTTTTTCATCGCAGTTTTATCAGTTGCTGTTCTATAAACGATAGCTATGTCAATCACGGCAACAACGGCGACTTTTGCCAACACGCATCTTTTTCATGGGTCAGCGCACAGGAAAGGTTACCGCAGCGGCAGGAGAACGAGACCAATAGGCGATTCTGACTCTGAAGACGAGAAATCGTGTTGCTTGCTACTGAAGGTCAGACCGAAATCTATTTATTAGCATCATGAATATAGTTCCTATCTTTTCGAAGATGGTGAAAATATGAACAAACAAAGAATCTTAATGCCAATCCTTTTGGCATTTACGGTGATTGCGATCCTCGCAATACCGTTGTATGCAGCAAAGCCGAGCGGCAGCGGCGGAGGCGGCGGGCATGGAGGAGGCGGCAGCACAACGACAACTACGACTATACCTGCGGTACAGTCGGACTATGTAGTAAACTACGTTTCAGGAGTAAACTACAACCCCTCTACCACAGGATACCCGAATAATATCACAACACTTGTGCTTCAGCCCGGATTCTCCGGCTACTACTGGACAGCATCAGCTGCTGTCGCAATAGACACGCACAACTATACTGTTGACGCACAGGCAATGCCGCAGTACAACCCTCCAGTCAATGGGTCAGACGCTGGGCATTCAAGCTCCTCTGTTGGAACTATAACGGAAACCCAGCCGAACGCGCACTCTGATGATTGGGAAGGCCTTCTGGCTGGCGTAGGCGTAGACCTTCCATTCCAGAACGCCGTGCTAACGGCATACAGCGACAACGGTCCGTTGAAGTCGAAGAGTGTTACACACACATACACAGTGACAACACCGGGAAGCTTCACCATTATAGACGTGGCGCAGGGCTCCGCGAACATGGCGCACTTTACATCGATAAGCGTTCCCTCCGGATGCACGATTCTTGTAAAAGACCTATACCTGAATGCAAGCGTAGGGCTTGAGCAGGCTGTGTGCCCAAACCAGGCAGCAGGCACATACGACATCAGCTGGAGCGTTAGCGGGAAGCAGTCTGGAGTCACAACAGCAGCATACACATTTGCGCCTTACAGCGTCTCGCTAGCTGTTAACCAGACAGGAGCAGGCACGATAGCAACGAACGGCAACAGCTACTCCAGCGGGACGATAAGCGTCATGGGCACTGGCAGTATAACAGCAAATGCTGCGCCGGGCTACACGTTCAGCCACTGGTCAGTGAGCAACTCGTCGAACCTTGTGATAGGCAACACAACAGCTGCAAACACAACGTTGACCGTGCTTGGTTCAGGAACGGTGACGGCAGACTTTGTCTAAGTCAAGCGACAATGCTGCAGCGTTGCGCTGCAGCATCATTTCTTTTTTATTTTTAAATAGAATCTTCTTCTCATAAGTTTAAAGTAAAGAACTCATTAGTTATAGGATAAACCACAAACTTGTGAATTCGGCCGTAGACTTTGCGCAATGCGTTTTCTCCTGATATCGCTTCAAAAGAAAGAGACTTGAAGATCGGGGTCATCTTCGATTTGGTGTGGGTTGGTATTGCTGTGCGCATCACGGCAGATTCCGCGCTGCATCTCAAAATGTGAATGCATATCATGAATCCGCGGCGATAATGGATGAAAACGGCGCTTGATAAAGGTGGGAAATGGGATAAGGGAAGCGCAAAAGGTGGTTTCAGAATTTGTGGATGGGAAGGTAAGGGCGATCAGCAATGTGATCAGTGCCGCAAAGGGCGAGAGTAATACCCCAATCAGGGGATGGTTGGGTTAGGCAGCCACAGCAGATAGTCTTTCTGCCTGCGCACTTTTCAGAAGATGAGCGGGGAAGCTGCGTACCATCGGATGGTTTCTGGCTTATTTCTTTATCGAGACCACTGTAATCTTGAATACCAGCGTCTGACCGGCAAGCGGTGAGTTAAAGTCTACCGTAACGTTCGTGGCGTTCGCCACGAACGTTAC
>JAKAVF010000046.1 GCA_021827605.1 Microcaldota archaeon | reverse complement strand
ATTTGATATGTAGGCGTTGCTTGCTATTGTCTGGCCTGTGGCATTGCTCACTACTGAAAAGGTGTAGGTAAACGGCCCGGTGTAATGTAGGCACGAAAGGTCCCACCAGGCAAATGATTCCGTAAGTGTTTCATATTGGCCCCGCGCGACCGGATTGTTTGATGGTGTCAATGTGGGCGGTACAAAGTGGGGGCACGTCGTTGAGGTTGTATTTGAGGAGTTCGTGATCTGTGCTGTGCTATTGCCTATATTATTAATGGTAAAATTAGCTATAGCGGTATTAGCTGTGGAGCTGGCAGTTGAGTTTGTTGCTGCGTGCGCAACCCTTATTCCAATCTGGAAAATTATGAACGCCGCGATGACAATTGCGATCGTTAGGAATATTCTATTGCCATAAGCTGTGTTTACCGAAATTTCAACCACCGCACGCACAATGAGTGCATGCTGCTAGACATCGCCCTCTAGATAATATTTATATGTTCCTTTTTCCATTTTCGCTATGCTCCGGTTTTCGAAAACAGATTAAGGCGGGTTTAGGGTCAGACCGTGCGCCGCAGCTGCACATAGTCAGGGACGTGCTCCTCATACACAATCTTGCTGCCATCGGTGACAAACTCAAAGGGCCACTCTCGCAGGCCTGGAAGCGCACTTTTGACAGCATTGCGGTTCTTCGGCTCCATGAACAGCAGCAGGAAACCTCCTCCGCCTGCGCCAGTTATCTTCCCGCCGAGTGCGCCCGCTGCCCTGGCCTTCGCATACCAGTCGTCGATCTCCGTATTGGTTATGCCATTTGAGAGCGACCTCTTGAGCATCCATCCGTCATGGAGGATTGTGCCGACCTTTTGCATGTCGCCATGCTCAATCGCTTTTCTCATCAGCCTCGCATAATCGCGCATCTTGTCATAGGACTCGATATGCTCCCCTACTCCCCTCGACTGCTCTGCGTGCACAGCAGAGGAGCTCCTCTCAATGCCAGTCCAGAGAAGCATGAAATGCGATTCTAGCTCACGGAGCCTGTCGCCGGTAACGTCAACCGCCTGCGCTGTCACCTTCCCACTCATGTCAACCTCTATGTATTGCATCCCTCCGAGCGCCGCCATATACTGATCTTGTATGCCCCCCGCCTCCTTGAGGATTCCTCTCTCTATCAGGACCGCCTCTGCGGCAAGCTGCATTGGCGTTGGCTTCTCGTGCTTCATCGTGTGCAATGCGTGAAGAACGCCGACTGCGAAACTGCTGCTCGAGCCCAGCCCGGTCCCCCTGCTCGGGACTTCGGTTATGCTCACGATCTGCTTGCCCCACTCCGGAACTAGGAGCCTTATCGCCTCCCTGACGACCGGATGCTCTATGTCCGTGATTTTCTCCACCCTGTCCTCTGTCTTCGAATATGCAACGCGCATATGCTCAGGAAAGAAGTTCCTGGCAATGTCGACATATATGCAGCTGTCTATCGCGCCGGAAAGGACAGCGCCTGGGCCGTGCGTCTGGTAGTACTCAGGCTTGTCGGTGCCGCCGCCGGCAAGGCCAATCCTGAGGGGTACCTTTACCTTAACTGCCTTGACAGCCTCCATGTTGAAGGTTGGATGCCAATTGATATTTATAGATTACGAAGCGCGCCGAGAAACAGAAGTGGGCCCATTGGGAATCGAACCCAAGATCTTTCCCGTGTGAAGGGAACGTCTTACCACTCGACTATGGGCCCAGCAGATTACATTATGCTACTGCTGTGTTGAATGAATCGCTCATCCTTACGACGTAAAGTTCTTTAATGGCGTCTGCCAACATCACATAATTCACCTGACCAGTGAAGAATCCGTGATGCAATGGCGAGACGACCGAAAAGATTTGGGAAGAGAACCTATAAAGACCATAGAGACTGGAAACGGTACAATGAGGAACTGGTAATCCGATGGACTTTCTTTCTCGACTTCAGTTTTGTAGAGAACTGGGATAGGGAACTGGAGAAGATGAACAAGGGGAAGAAAGGCGGCCAGTACCTCTTTCCTAACTCGTTTATGCACTGGCTGGCGGTCTGGCACCAACTTGTTAACTATAGAGGACTGGAGGGAATTGCAAGGAAACTGGCAGAGTTACAGCTGATTCCGTACTATGAAGACTTTTCGACTGCATGGTACAGGATACATGATTTTATGCCGGAAATCAGACTTCCCAAGTTTAAAGAACTGAACGTCTCGGGGGATGGAACTGGAATGAGGGCAGGAAACAGCGGCAGATACCTCGAGATGAAGTACGGCAAGAAAGGCCGTGGCAAGTATGTCGTAGTAGTAATAACGGTAGAATCGAAGAAAAAGAAGCTTCTTACGATAGATGCGCACGTAGAAGGAAAAGGACAGCCGTCAGAACCAGAAACCGTTATAAAACAGGGCGAGGAACTGATTGAGAACGGATACAAAATCGACAAGTTCAACGGAGACGGCGCGCATGACACGAACCAAACATTCGAATTCTGGCGTAAACACAAAACACGGTGCGCAATACCGCCACGTTCAAATGCAAAGATACGCCGCACTAGATGCAACTGGAGGAAACACGAGATCAGGAAGTTCAGAAAATGGGGCTACAAGAAGTGGAGAAAGATAAGAGGATATGGAGACAGACTTTCAGTAGAAGGAGAGAATTCGTGCGTGAAAAGGACATTCGGAGAAAACTTGGTCAGCAGGTTGGAAACTTCGTTATGCGCAGAGGCAATTCAGAAGTTCGTATTCTACGATTTCTTGAAGGATTATGGCAAAAGTAAAATGTAAACGTGCAGTTTTGACAAAACGCCGAGATTTACAACAATGAAGTGAGGGTTGCATTATCCATTCAACAGAGCATTATGCTACATAAACTTAAAATAAGCTGCTTTCCAAACCTTTTTGATGACCGTCTATTATACAGGGAAAGGAGATGAGGGAGAAACGGGGACGATTGGCAAGGGCAGGATAAAGAAGGACAGCAAGCTTGCGGTCGCGATGGGAGACATTGACGAACTAAACAGCATCGTCGGTGTTGCAGTCGCAAATACGCCGGATGAGAGGATAAATTCGCTTCTCAGGGTAATCCAGGACAGGCTATTCATGGTAGGTGCGGAGCTATCTGCGTCGTTAGAGGGCGGCGCAAAGCTCAAGTTCGCGCTGAAGGACGGGAGCACGAAAGACCTTGAAAAAGAGATAGAGGAGCTTGGATCAAGGCTCCCCGAACTAAAGAAGTTCGTCCTTCCAGGCGGGTCGCTCTCTGCATCTTACTTGCATCTCGCAAGGGCTGCGGCAAGAAGGGCGGAAAGATCTGTTGTCGCGCTTTCATCTGAGAACAAGATAAACCCTGCGCTGCTCCAGTACCTTAACAGGCTCTCTTCTTTCTTCTTTGTCGCCGCTCTTTACATGAACAAAAAGGAGGGGATTGAGGAATTCAACCCGACGTACAGCGGCTAGAAATTGAAGTACTCCTTGAACTTCTCCGTGGTTTCTATCCTCTTCGACCTTCCGACCTTCTGCGTCCTTACAAACTCCTTCTCGAGAAGCTCCTTCATGTAGTCGTAGGTGGTGCTGCCGAACGCCTTGACGACGGCGCTCTGCATTACTGGTTCGTTCTTGCTGACAAAGGCAAGGATCCTGAGCGCACCCTTCGACATGTCGGGCGCACCCGCAAGGTTGCTCACCTTCCCTGCGTATGGTTCGCGCACGCTCATTATGTACTTCTCCCCTATCCTGAATATCCCTATTGCGCTGTTCTTGCTGTCGTAATCTTTCATGAGCTCCTCTATCATCCCGTTCACTGCGCCCACGGAAGCTATCCCGGCAACGTCTGCCAGTTCGCTGGCGCTCATCGCCTTGCTGGTCACGAATAACGCCGCCTCTATCAGCTTCTTGTAGTCCTGCTCCTCTCCCATGTGTTCACTTGCTAAGCGGTAACCTTTACGAATATCTCATCAAAGAACTTTTCCTGCGCAAGCGCTACCCTTTCCTTGTGCGCCAGGAACAGCAACGGTATGAACAGCTCAAGCAGTATGCTCTCGCTGTTGTTGAACGTATTCGCGAGGTTCGCGAACGTGGTGAGCCCGGTCTTGTCAACGTTCGCCTTAACAAGGGCAAGGATATTCTCGACCTTTGTGTCGATGTCCACCTTTTCGATGACGAACTGCATTGGCTCTGGTATCGCCTCCGCGTACGTCTCCTTCTTCTCCTTCAGCTTCATCGCCTCGTCCAGCGCCTGCATCAGCTCTGCGAGCGTTATCTTTCTGTTCGGCTGCAGCCTCAACCTTGGAGACAGCGGAGGCACATCAGGAAGTATCCTCGGCCCTGTCGTGATAAGCTCCTCGGGAACCTCCTCCTTCGGGAGCTCAAATATCTTCAGCGTATCGCTCTTCAACCTCAGGAGAATCGCCGCAGCCAGTATGATGTTCGCAGGCAGGTGCAGGTCCATTACCTTCATCTGCTTAACGAGGGAAACGTATCCGTCGACTACCCTGACTATGTCTATGTCCCATGGGTCAAGCTTGTTGGTCTCGACAAGCTCGTAGAGAAGCTCCCTCCACGTCACGTTCTTGACAAACTCCTCCAGCCGCAGCTGACTGCTGCTGCTCGCTGGAATAGTGATCACGTCCGTCGTGGTTGTCGCCATAATAATACTCCCGGTCGCGCAGAAGTGATATAATATCATAGCAAAGGTATTTATTCGTTTTCGAGGGACAAGTAATTGTGGCGGGTGTGGAAGAATGATGAGGCCGAGAAAGAACCTCGTCCAGAAGAAGAGGCTGGAGCTGATGCTCGATGATCTGAGAGAGGGGATAGTGATAGTGGAGGGCAAGCATGACGTTGAGGCACTGGCGCGGCTGAAGATAAGGTCTATCTCATTTGCACAGTTCATCGGCGGAAATCTTGGGACAAAGTCTTTCCAGACCGAAAAAATATTCTATGTCTGGATGGACATAGATAAGGGAGGGGCGGACAAGGAGGAGAAGGTGGTTGAGATGCTGGACATGATTGATGGGAACATAAAGTACGACGTCGTGCTTGGGAAGAGGGTACTCAAGATGCTCGGGATAACCTCTGTCGAGCAGGCTTACGGGAGGGTGAGGCAGGTAATGGCGAGCAACGTCGAGTAGCGGCTTACTTCTTTGTAATCCTGTAGTCTACGACCATCTCTATGTCCCCGTGCGAGTATGGAGTTACCTTCCGCGTGAAGAGGACTTTTGCCCTGTAATTATTTTTCTTTGCGTGCTCCTGGATCCTCTTTGTGACGTCGCTCGACATGCTCTCCAGCTTCACGAATGAATAGAGGTGCACGACTGCAGTCCTTTTTGCGATCCTGAAGATCGAGTCAAGGAATGCGGTGCTTGCGGTCGGCATTGGGACGACAATCCTGTCCGCAAAGCGGTAGAACTTCCTCGGTATCCTGTTGACGTCCCCCTTCACCGCAGTTACGTTCTTCACCTTGTTTAGCGCAATGTTCTCTTTCATCATATCGTAAGCGTGCGGGTTCAGCTCCACCGCGAGAACGCTTGCCTTCGGGTGCATTTTCGCTATCTCTATCGCGAACGGCCCGACTCCGGCGAACAGCACGGCAACTTTCTCCTTCTCTTTCACAAGCCTGGTTATCCTTGAGCGCTCAAATGCGAGCCTGTTCGAGAAGAAAGCCTTCCTCACGTCGAACCCGAATATGCAGCCGTTCTCCTTGTAGACCGCATTGAAATTCCTTTTCCCCAGAACGTGGGAAAATTCCCTAGTCCTGAACTTCCCGGATATCCCTCCGCCCTTTGCAACAACTGTCTTGACGTTCGGATGTATCCGCATTATTACCCTTGCCAGCTCCTTCTCCTTGCCCATCAGCTTATCCCGCTTCGCAATTATCGCTATGTTGCCTAGGATGTCGTAGCTCCTGGACATGGATTCATACTGCTTTTTCGTCGTTACCTCCTTGAGCATATCACTATAGCTCTTCCTCTTCTGCAGCGTCCGCTCCGGCTTCCCTTCCACGAGCGATGCGCCGCTCCCTTCAAGAAGCTTTTTAATTCTATTCCTACTAATACTTAGTATTGGAAAATAGACATAGCTGGGGCTATGTTTTACGCTTCTGTTGCTGTCGAACAGCGCGGAGCGCAAAAGTTTTCTTTTGATTTTCTCTGCACTACTCTCGTTTACCCTGACGTATTGCATAGAAAAGAAGTGTGCAGGAAGACTATATAAATACAAAACATAAAAATCGAAGTGGTCGCGTGTACTTTGTGGTAAAAGTAACTTCAGGGCAAGAAAGGATCGCAGCGAATATGCTGCAGAACAAGGCGTCCAAGGTAGACCTCCCCATCTACTCCATAATAGTCGTGGATGGCATGCGCGGCTACATTATAATAGAGGCGGAGGACGAGCTCTCGTGCAGGCAGTTCATAACAAAGGAGCACAACGTTAAGGGGATGCTTGGGAAGTCGCTCAGCGAAGATGAGATCAACAAACTGATACAGGTAAAGACCTTCGCCCAGGACATAGAGAAAGGGGACACTGTAGAGTTCACTACAGGACCGTTCAAGGGGTACAAGGCGAAGGTGCTCAAGGTAGACGAGCTGAAGAACGACATAACCGTCGAGCTCATGGACGTCGTGGTGCCGATACCTATAACAACGAAGATGAATACTGCTAAGGTAATCTCAAAGGCCGAGAAGGCGGAATGAAAAAGAAAAGAAAAAGGTGCAATAGATGGCTGAAGTAATGATATCTGGAATGATCGAAGGAGGGAAAGCGAGCGGAGGCCCGCCATTCGGGCCTGCTCTTGGCCCTCTCGGCGTAAACGTGAACGCAGTGATCGGAGAGATCAACAACAAGACGAAGCAGTTCGAGGGAATAAAGATCCCGGTCAAGGTATTCGTAAACCCTGAGACTAAGGAGTTCAGGGTGGAAGTTGGATCCCCTCCGACAAGCGCGCTTATACTAAAGGAGCTCGGGATCGCGTCTGGCGCAAAGACAAAGGAGGAGACGGTCGGCAACCTGTCTCTCGACCAGGTAAGGAAGATTGCGAAGTCGAAGGAGGCGTCGATCTACGGCAAGAACGAGGCTGCGAAAGTCAAGCAGGTGCTAGGCACATGCAAGAGCATGGGCGTAAAGTGCGAGAACGCTGATCCGCGGGAGATAATAAAGAAGTTAGACAGCGGGGAGCTCAAGCTGTAGCCTCTCTTTTTTCTTTTTCCATTGCTGCAGCGGCAGCGCTGCCAGGAAATAACCGAAACAAGACGTAATGCATATAAGCGGAAGCTCCTTCTCCTTCGAAGAAGCTATATCGAAATCATTAAATATGAGGACGGATTGACCTCTTAGCAGGAAAGCGAGCAGCAAAGCCGAACGCCGGCAAAATCGTAAAGATTTGCCAACAAAGTTGAGATTTAGGTAGTATTTAAATATCAAGAAAATTGCGATTATATTTAAGAAAAAATATTTACGTGATATAAATGCCAAAAGGAAACGTAACAACTAGACCACCAGTAAAGGAATGGACACCGCCGACAAGCACGCCAGCAGCACCGGAAACGAAGCCTGAAGCGCCATATTTTGTCGCAGTGGAGAACAATGGAAATGAGCAGCGCATACCTGGAGTGCCGATAATGAACGGCAGCTGGGAAAACGGCCAGTTTGCGCCATCGACACCCGCTGACGTGCAAACGATGAGGGGGCTAGCGCTCTATCTGGACAAGTACGGAGGAGAGGGCACTGATGTAGTTGCTTATCTTACACAGGCAAGGGGATTGAGCCTCGATACTTCCCTTGCGGTATGCCTTAATATTACAACATCCAATCTTGCGAAGGCGAATGCTGAAAAGGTGGGAATTGAGAAGGAGTTGGCTGCGATACAGATGCCGACACCGGCAACGGTAGAACAGCAGCTTGCATCTCTTTCCGTAGATGGATTGAGAGCAAGGCACGATAAATTGACACAGGAGAATTCGAGCCTTGACCTGACAATACTTGGATTAACAACAACCATGCCAGCCGCTGGAGATACCCAGAAGGCACTGCTTGAAAAACAGAGGGATGATTTTGCAGCTACTATGTCAAAGAATGAGGCTGAGATGAGGGTGATAGAGGCGAAGATAGAGAGTATCACTCGAATGAACACTCTGGAAGCTTCGTTGATAACTTTGGCAAACGGTCTGACTGCAGCTCAGAGAGCGACAAGGACCGCAGATGCTGCACAGAAGACTGCGCAGGAAGCGCTGAACGAAGTAACGCAGAGGATAAGCAAACTAGGTGAAGACGTTGTACAGAAGCAGCAGAAACTGAGCACACAGTTTGGCGCACTCACGGATGAGGAGAGGACGCTCGCCGAGGGAAAAAGCACACCTGAGGAGATAATCCTTCCCGCAATAGATGAGGTAGGCGCACCGAACTTTGCTGCAGTCAAGGCGTATATCGCAGCGAGGAATGAGCTTATAAACATGCGAAAGGAACTGTCAACGCTCACACAGGTCGAACAGCCAAACAGGCGCAACGGACTTACTACAGCAAACGGGAACCTGGAGATAGCGCAGAATGCGGAAAAGACAGCTCAGGAAACGCTTGTGAGCACCCAGGATGAATACGCGGTGCTGACAAAGGACGGGGTATGCGCGGAGATATTGAAGCTTAGGGGATCGCTTGGCAAAGCGAACTCTGGAGTTGCAACTGCAACAGCAGAGCAGACCAGGCTGAACGAAGCCCTCGCTGAGGTAAATGCGCGCATAGCAAGGCTCGGAAAACTGGAGAGCAGATTCGAGGCCATGTCCGGCTACGAGGAGGCAAAGCAGATAAGGAGGGCTGTGTTGAGGGCGCAGCAGCCAACAACGGCAGCACCGGCATCGAGCAGAAGCGCAGCACCTGTTGACTTGGCAAGGCCTACAGTAAAGCCGCAGATGCCTTGGCTCAGAAGGGCAGGCCAGTGGATACTCGAGCGCTCGCCAACACTCAGAACATGGTGGGCTGGAGTTATGCCACCCGCACCGGCTGCGGCTACTCGCGTAGCAGTGCCGAAGGCGGTTGTGCAGAGAACGGAGCAGCCTGCGCCAACAAGCGCACCTGCGGTGAAGCTGAACCCGCTGTGGTTCAACAAGCTCGAGAGATACTTTAGCGACATTCCATCAGCAAGGAACTACCTGTCTGTTATTGCAGACGGCGGCGCTTTGACCGGAGCCGGATTCAAGAATGCTGATGAGCTTAATGCGGCTCTCGCAAGCAGGAACCTCTCAGTCGAGCAAGCAATGGAACTATACAAGTATGTGATGGTAGACTACAGAAACAGGAACGCAGGAGTAGACGGTTTGCCTACGGAGGATGAAATAAAGGCTATAAGCACCGTTGAGCAGGCGGCTCATGTGAGCAGGCTTTGCGCTGCGGCTGTTTCGAGGAATTTCGGCGTCGACAACGTAGACAGCATGACCGCCACGGAGAAGGAAGCGGTGAACTCTTATACGAAGTCAGCGGGAATGCTGCTGAGGGCGGAGTTGCGCGCTGACGAACTCTGGGACAGCATCTACGAGAAGCTCTACGCATACGCGAAGAAGAACGGAAAGGCGAGCGCTGTTCCTCTAGAACTGGTGAGGGGCGGCACAGATGCGGGCAGGCTGGCGGCACCACAGGCTGGCGCTCCAGCTGCTGGTCCGGGAATGGCGAACGCACCGGAACCTGCAACTGCAGGAATTCCGATGGTCGAATAATCCCTTTCTTTTCTTTATTTTTAATTTTTATTTAATTTATTCCAGTTTGCTTTGCGCAGGATAGCAAAGCTAATCGATGAGGCGGATGCAACAGCAAGAGATGAGAGGAGGACCCAGTTCAATACGCGTCTCTAGCGAGCAGTTCAGTGGAATAAGGCTTGAGCTAGTGCTGCGGAGACAGGCTAAGGATGCGATAGTAAACGAAACGCTGCGCTTCGCAAGGCGGGGCCTTGAAACAAACGGCATGCTTCTCGGGAACATGCGTTTCAACAGCGGGAAGGGCATTCTATTCTGCGAGGTAATAACCGCAACCGATTCTGGACCATTTGCAGAGCACCAGCCTGGGCGTACAAGCGTTGACACTCGCTACCAGACACAGAGGTTGGAGGAGGCGCAGGGGAGGAACCTGAGTATGCTCGGCTTCTGGCATTCACACCCGCGCTATATAACTGAGCCTAGCAGCGGCGACCATATCTCAATAAGGGCTGCTGCCATGCCGCTCTACATATCGCTGATCACAACATTGCAGAGCGGCGAATCCGTTCCAAGGTTGAGAGGGTTTGCATTTTATTTCAGGCAGGATGGAGAATTTATCAGGAGGCAGCTCGACATTTATATGGAGAAGGCTAACGGAAGGTTTGATTTCTTCGATGCTGCCAAAGCTACGGTGATGAAGGACGTCTGATGCGGGATAGCATGCTTCATGACGGCGAAGGGGACAAAATATAAGTATCTGAACGGATGAGAGAGTTCTGAGGACATGAGCAGGGTTGGCACTGAAGGAGGAAGAAGGCTCACAGACGAAGCGAGAGCGCTTCTCGACGAGATTTCCAGGAATAGCCTATTCCAGAGCGAGAAGGCCAGGAAATATTCGAAGCCGATCAGAATGCTGAGAAAGGCTTTGGAGAGAGATCCGGCTCTTGTCACTATACTCCGCTCTGGATTGGCAACAACGGTCAGCGGAGTTACCAGCGACCTTAAGGCTTCTGGAATCGAAAAAAAGCTCAGACGGATCAGAAAAGCCTCTATGGCAACGGGCAAGGACGTCGACGACGTTCTGGTCGCATACATAAGCCTCAAGATGTTTGAGGAATCAATGAAGCACAGGAGCGGAAAGGCGGTTAAACCAGTAAAGGAGCGGCAGCAAAAAGCTGCACCGGCAAAGCAGCAGGGGCAGAAGCCAAAGGAGAAAGCGCACCATACTCCGCAAATAACAGAAGCGTGGCTGACCAGGTCCGCGCGCTACATGGACTACGACTGGCTGAAACCTATGCTGGACAGGAGGCTCAGCGATGAGTACAGGAAGAAGCTCCTCGCCAAAACGCTTACGCCGGAAGAGGCGCTATCGGTATATTCGCTGTTCCTCACTGCTTGGGTGGATAGCGTGCAGCTGCAGCACCAGTCAGAAGACAGATTGGAGAGCGTGCAGAAACTTTCGAGAGAGATTAAGAACATTTCTGACATAGATACAGCAGTGATTGCAGGAAGAAAGGCGCTGCGCCTTTATGCTCTGGCGATGGGCAATGAGGAGCTGCTTGCGTGCGGCTTAGACAGGCAGGAGAGGGATTTCATCCGTTTCGAGCCTAGCAACGATTCGCAACTGCTGGGGAACGCATATCTGTGGGATCATATTTACACAATGCTTCTCATCTCTACAGAGAAAGTGGAGAGGGAAATAGGCCTGCCCCCGTATCCATTGGATATCACGGAAGGGGATGCGACGAGCGGCATAGAAATCCATAATGTTAATCAAAAGCTGGAGGCGGAGGCGAGATGAAGGTAACGTACATGAATAGAAGGGCGATTACAAAACTCTCGACAAGAATTATGGAGCTTGAGACCGGTGCAAGGGACGCACTAGCATCGGCGCTGTCCATGTTCGACAGCGCGGTAAAGCCAAGAGCCGATGAGGATGCGCTCTCAAAGGCAGCGCACGACGCACATCTCTTCGCTGACGGCATAGAACTCCAGCAGAATGTAAGGTACGAGATACTTGCATCAATAGCGAAGATAGGACGCGAACTGGATCTCCACGGAGTTAAATCCGCAGTTGCAGAAGCGGAAAGGGTGAGGAGGGCAACCGCGGAAAGGCTTGATGAACTCGTCCGCGAGCTTGAAAAGAAGCCGGCTCCTGCCGACCTTGTTGAAATAGTGAACAATGCTGTGCAGCTGGCAGGCACTGCGGAGGTACTTGCGCTCATAGCTAAGAACATCACAGGAAAGGTTAACATTGTTAAGTGGGCTCTAGAGGAGTTTGAATCAGGGTTTGTGGAGAAGGTGAAGGGCATGGTGAAGGCGGTGCCTCCGCGGCCTGTGGACGAGCTTATAAGGGGCCTGAACGGAATCCCATCGGAGAGTGTTGGAAATGGCAGCTGCTAGCAAGACAGGAAACCAATCGCAGAACCTTGGCATAGAGCCATTGCTAGTCTACGACTCGATAAGGGTTTACAAAGTCCTCGGGCAGCTTGTTGAGCTGGTCAAGGCATTCACCGGCGCAGATGGATGCAGGAACCCCACGGAGATAAGGAAGAGCGCATTCGAGAAATTCTGCAGCGAACTCTCTTACTCTGGCGTAGAGCCGAGGGACCTCGTCAACGAGATAGGCGGTCTGAAGGAATTCCTTTCGAAGAACGGATTGGCGCTCGATGACGTACTCTCCGATTTTGACAAGGATTCGCAGCTGTTCCCGTGCACCGCTAGGGAGATGGCGGCTCTTGTCGATGGAATCGGGTACATGGACTGCACGCTGAATGACATAGGCGAAAGGAAGGCCAGGCTGCGCGGGAGCAGCGATGTAAACTTGGACCACTTATATCCAGGCACCGGAACAGTATGGGAGAGCGCAGGCAAGGGTTTGAAACTGACTTCCCAGAGAAAGCGCGAATTTGTTCTCGCACTCGGAGACGTGGTAATGTCGAACAGCATAAGGCTTTACTACAGCAGGAATGCGCCGCTTGAAGACGAGAAAGAGTTCGAGAGCACAAACGGAAAGGCAATCTTCTCTTTCATGGACAAGCTGGCTGCCATAGCAAAGAGATACGGCATAAACCCCAAAGATATAGCACTGCTTGACCTAAGCGGGAAGATGGAAGAGTCCGCGGTGAATAGAAGCGCCTTGGAAAAGTCAAAGTCGGATGCGACCACCGCGCTGGCGCAGTACTTCTCTGATTATGTCGGGATAAAGAGTGAGACGGCTGCAGGGATGGCAAAGGCGTTCACCGAGAGCAAATCGCTGTGGCTGCCGGATATCGAGAGGACAAGGCAGCAGGGGCAGAAGTTTGGCAGCTTGAGCCTCGATGCGCTCTGGAAGAATGGGGACGAGCAATTGCAGACGGCGGCGCACGATGGAACGGCGCTCGCGGAGGCGATCGCCGGAATCGCAATACCGAACGGAATAAGAGGATACGCTTCGTCTCACAGGATAGCGGTCTACTTGCAGGCCAGCAAGGAAGAGGTGGACAAGGCTGGCGAGGTGGTGGAATACGTGATGGAGTATTACCTCGACAAGAAGTCGATAGCCGAGTTTGAGAACAAGCTTAGGTCAAAGCAGATAGACCCATCAAAGATAACGCTGCCGGACTTGAGGAGTTTCAGTGGGGACATAGTTGCGGCGCAGAGCAAGGAGGAGAGGAACAACGCATGCAAGAAGGCAACCGATGCGCTTGCTGAATATCTCGTTAGCTATCTTGGAATCGACCAGCCAGCTGCAATGAAAATCGCATCTAAGTACTCGAGCTTCGACGATGAGGCCTGGAAAGCGCTGAGGAGAGGGCTGCTGGAGAAGAATGTACCGGAAAGGAAGGCAAAGGAAGAGGCTCCAGGCGCAGAGAAGCTGCTGATAAAGATGCAGGACATTAACCGCTACAACTTCTGGAGCGCAGACATTGGAACGATATGGAAGAAGGCAGGAGTTCAGCCGAGCAAGGAGGACAGGGAAAAGCTTGCCACGTATGTGGCGAGAGAACTGGTGGCATTCGGCACAACAGCGGTCATGGAAAGGCTATACTTTGAAATCGGAGAGGGAAGATCCGGCATAGAGCCCTATGGCGTGGGAAAGAGGGGAAAGGGAATAGAGTCGTTTGCGATCAGGCTTGGGATAAATCCCGGGGAAATCAAGCTTCTTGACCTGAGGCCTGAGATAAAGGCATTCATAGAGTCGAAGAGCGATGAGGAGCTGCAGCAAACAGCGTATGAGCCAGCTGAAAGGAAGATCATGCAGTACCTCACAAGCTATTTTGGAGTTAATGACGAGACGGCGAAAATCATCATGCAGGACTGCGTCCGAGGAAACGCAAACGAAAACTACTACGGTTGGCCTTCTCGCTCTCTCAGGGGGATCGCGGTCCCAGACAGCGCAATAGCCGCTGGAGAACAGCCGCACGGAAAACTGTGGGAGAGCACGAGGGTAAAATCGATATCGCAGGACGAGAAGGACGGGTTTGCGATGGTGGTGCCGCAGGCGGCTATTCTCGATGGAATAAGGGCTTACCTGGCGGATGCCAGCCTGCCGCAGGAGCTCGTTGCGGCAGCAGCGGAAGAATCAGACAGGTTCCTGAAGCCTGTGCTGAGCGGGATTGCGAAGCTCGGCGTGGACAGGTCGGTATTGAAGCTGCCAGACCTCTTGCCACAGATGAAACAGGTTGCAGATTCAGAATATGAGGAAGATAGTCTCAAGGCACTGCAGGGCGTGAAATGCGCCATCGCAAACTATCTCGTTGACGAATTCGGCGTCGGCCTTGTCAGGGCAAGGACAGAGGCTGAGAATTATGTTGGCGATAACAGGCTATGGGCTATGCTGCCAAGGCAGCAGGCCAAGCCCAAGCCTATAAAGGAGGAAACGCCGCCTCAGGCACCGCAGCCGCCAGCTCGTGTGCCAGCGCCAACGCCGCAGGCGCCAGCTGCACCAGCTGCAATCCCGCCTGCAGGCGCACCCGCACCGGCGCTGCAGACACCATTACCGGTGCCGCAGACTGCTGCGACTCCAAAGCAGGAAACACTGCAGGTGCAGCTGCCAAAGATGGAAATCAGGCCATCCGGTGAAATAGCCTCGAAGCTCTGGGCTGGTGCCAACATCCACACGGAGGTGGTCAATCTTGTCGCGGAGATGCTTGCACAGGCATCGCTGTTCGCCAGCATGGCAAAGTCCATGGAGGGAGCAGGAGCGCCGGAAAAGACGGTAGCAGAAGCAAGGGAAAGTGCGAAGAAGGCATGGGATAGGCTAGCCATAGAGGTGAAAAAGGAGCTGCTTGCGATGAAGAGGGAGGTACGTGAGATCGTGCTCCTCGATGTTTCTCCGCAGATAACATCGATGCTTAGCGGAGGAAAGGTCGGCTACGCAGCGGAGCTCGAAACGATATTGAAGAACTATCTTGCATCATACGGCGGCACGGACAGGGCAAGTTCGATAGCGACAAACTATGTTGACGACCTGATCCTAACACGCATCAAGCAGATGGTTGCAAAGTCCGGAGCCGCGCCTGCGAAGGGCGCAGAATTAAGAACAGAGGAGAGGGACGGAGCTAAGGCTTATTGGCCGCTGGATACCAGCGAGGCGGACCAGGGGATACTAGACCTTCTTCCCAGCGCATCGGCATCGGTCGCCGACTACGTCGCGTTGGCAGCCACAAGCGCTGAGGTGTCTGTGATCGACGCAATCCTCGCCGTGTGTGAAAACCTAAAGACCAAGAGCCAGAAAATCCCCGGCATCGAGAACCGCACCCGCAGATACGCAACAGAGATGAAGAGCTGGCAGAAGTCAGCCGAAGCTGCCAAGCAGATGAAGTTTGAAAAGAACACGGCCGTAAAGATGCTCTTCCTGGAAGACGTCGTATCAGAGTTCATCTCTTCTGATAGCAGCGAGCAGAGGGCTGTGGCGACCGCCAAGCTCGATATGAGGCTGATGGCTTATCTCACAAACTATATGAAAATGCCGCTCGGAACGGCAAAAACCCAGACATCACAAAAGATTTCGCTGGTAAACACGCTGCTGTTCGACATCCCCGGCGTTGAGATAAGGGGGGCGCAGGCACCTGTAAGCAGCCCTCCGGTTCCGACAAGAACGGTTGGAGGGGTCGGCGTAGCGAGGAGATCCGACAGCCCGGCGGTCACTTCCGAGAAAGAGGCGAGGGCGCAAAGGGAGCGCGTCCTGCTCGAAAGGCTAAAGCTCGGCGACATGATAAAAGTCTTCACAACGGAAAGGACAGGAGCGCCGATGGAGGGCGACATGCTCAGGTACGAGGTGCGGACAAAGATGGGCGGATTCCCCTCTATCCACACAGGGACGAGCTTCTTCCTTGAGGGAGGCGTGCTCGACACATACATGTCGATGAGGAGCGCCGGAAAGAACCTGGAAAGGAAGCATATTGCTGCCATCGATGTGTTCGGCCCGAGGATTGATGAGGCAAGAAAAGCGGCCGCGGAGCTTGCCGAGCTGGACAAGATAGACAAGGATTTCGGTGCGCTCAGGACGCCCAACTGAGCGTCAACCAAAGTATTTATATCCCTTATCCTAATCTACTCTCATGAAGGGCTAGCCATGCGCTTGCCCTTCCAAGCCAGTGTTCAGCTTGACCGACAAGCACGCCCTGCTAAAGGGATTTGTATTCAGGCTCATAAAGAAAAGGATAGCCGGAGCGACGCTCGACGCAGCGCTGCAGGAGGCGAGGAAGAACTACAATACAGGAATGAGGACTACACTCACCTTTCTCAACGACAACGTGGACGAGCCTGCTAAGGCAAGGTACAACGCCAACACCTACGTGCAGCTTGCGAGGCAGGCCTGCAGGCTCCATCTCAACGCCGATATATCGCTGAGGCTCAGCCAGATAGGATCGAGGCTCAACCATGGAATACTCGACAAGTGCCTCGCCGACGTGATGAGGATAGTCGACGGCACCGACACAAAGGTGTGGTTCGAGGCTGAGAGGGGATCAGACATGCAGGATTTCTTCGACACATACAGGAGATACAGAAGGGAGTACAAGAATATCGGGATAGAGCTTCCCCTATGGTACCAGCTCGATGTCAGCACGATAAAGGCCAACCTCAGGCCGAAGGACGCTGTCAAGATAACCGCGTACAACTTCAGCGGCCTAGAGGAATCGCTGAAGATAGGGAAGGTGAAGAAGGCGGGCAAGGGAAGGCGCGAAAACAGGAATGGGAATGGCAACGGCGGCGACGTCCCGTCGAGCAAGCACGTCTTCGAGAAGTACATATCCAACATATCAAAGCTGCTCGCGGCCGGGATAGACGTGTCTGTGCTGGATTCCGACGAGAAAACTATAGTGAAGCTTGCCGGCTTCAGCAAGGAGTACAAGAAGGATTTAATATTTGAACTGCCACTAGGTTCTAACAGGAAATGGATAAGCAAGCTGATGAAGATGAAGGTGAGGCTCAGCGTCTACACCCCGTATGGGAAGGACTGGGAGCCGTACATGGCAAACAGGTGGGCAGTGAGGCACGAGAGGCTGAGGGGGCTCGCGACCAAGGTGCTCGACATTGAGGAAAAAGGAGATGGAAACGATGGCAAGTAATGTTCCACAGCAGAAAACGCTGAAGCCTCCGCTCTCGAAGAAAGGATGGGAGAGGAGAGTGAGCGCGCAGAAGCAGCAGGCGAGCGCGATCTCGAGGCAGAAGAACAGGGTCGTGCTTGTCACAGGAGCAGCAACCGGAATAGGCATAGCGCTGATAAAGAGGCTTCTCGCTAGGGGGGACGAGGTAAGAGTGCTCTTAAAGGAGCATCCGAGCACAAACGAGAGATGGAAGGGGATACCAAAGGGGGTAATTCCGTATGTAGCGGACATAAGGCTTGGGAACGGGGAGCACTCCAAGGTGTTGAGAGAGGCGTGCTCTGGCGCTGACGTGATCTATCACTTCGCATCGCTCGGAAGGAAGAGCAAGGCATCGATAGACGACTTCATAGACATCAACGTCGTCGGGACGGAGAACCTGATAAACGCGTTCATAGAGTCAAACAGCGGCGAGAGCGCCGTGCACTTCATATTTATAAGCACCACGCAAGTATACGGGATGAGAAGGCCAGGCGTCGTGCTCACCGAGGAATCGGAGACGAAGCCTACCGGGCCATACGCAGAGACCAAGCTGATGGCCGAGCAAGTCATACAGGCGTTCGCAGACGCGCACACCAATTTCAGGTACACAATCTTCAGGACAGGAACACTATACGGGAACGGCTACGAGGGGCCTTACTTCAAGCTCTTCAAGGCGATAAGGGACCAGAAGATGAGGTACATAGGAAGCGGGGATTCGCACCTGCTGCTGATACATGTCGACGATGCGGTCAAGGCGATGATAATGGCTGCCGACAATCCAAAGTCCGTCAACAAGGTCTACAACCTGACTGACGGCGTGCCGTACACGCAGAGGCAGCTGTTCGAGAAGGCTGCAACTTTCCTTGGGGTGCCGCCGCCCAAGAGGGCTATAAATCCTGCGATAGTCAAGCTTTTCGCCTCGTTCTCGGACATGAATCCTGAAGAATTCGATTTCCTTGCGAGCGACAGGGTAGTCAGCATTGCGAAGCTGAAGGCTGAGCTCAACTTCAAGCCGGACAGGACCATAGACAGGGACGGTAAGGCCATGGTCGACGATTTTCTTGGAAAGTTCAGGAAATAAGAGCCTTATTAAGTTTAACGATACAATCTAGCAGTTGATAATATGAAGATAGGGAAAGTTGAACTGTACATCCACGAGCTTCTAGAGTCTAAGGGCGCCGGGCTAATAACCCTCATAGACCCAGTAGACTATGATACGCCTGATGCCGCGATAAAGACCGCAAAGGCAACCGCGGAGGGAGGCGCGGACATAATGCTGCTAGGGGGGAGCATAGGCGCGCAGGGCGAGCTACTGGATTACGTCACGAAGTCGATAAAGGAGAGCGTCGACATACCGGTAGTGCTGTTCCCCGGGAACATAGCGACGATATCGAAATATGCTGATGCCATCTACTTCATGTCCCTCCTCAACGCGAGGAACCCGTACTGGATAGTGCAGGCGCAGATGCTTGCGGCTCCGCTTATAAGGGAGTCGAAGATAGAGCCGCTCTCCCTTGGATACATACTCGTATCACCAGGTGGAACTGCGGGATGGGTAGGGGATGCTGGCCTTATCCCGAGGGAGAAGCCGAAGATAGCCGCCGCTCTGGCGCTGACAGCGCAGTATTTCGGATACAGGATGATACTTACAGACACAGGTTCGAACCCTAAGCTGCAGGGAGAGGGGCATATACCGAACCAGATGATATCAGCGGTGAAGTCGGTCATAGACGTCCCTTACATAGTCGGCGGCGGGATAACCACGCCACTGGAGCTGAAGGAGGTGCTCGCAGCAGGAGCAGACATGGTGCAGATAGGAACCGCATTCGAGGGATCGCTGGAAACGGTGCAGAAGAGGACAAGGAGCTTCGCCACTGTCATAAAGGAGGAGGGCGCAAAGAAGATGAAGAAGGCCTGAGCATGAGGGTCATAACGACTCCTGAGATTGCGCTGCTGGCAAAGGAGCTGAAGGAGTTCGTCGGTTTCTACATCGACAGGTTCTATGAGGTAGCGGAGGACAGGTTCAGGATAAAGCTCAGCAGGAGGGGAGCGCAGACCGAGAACCTCCAGATAATACTGTCGCACGCGGTGAACAAAACCAGCTATGTGGAGAGGCAGGAGCACGCGTCCAACTTCGCGCTTGCCGTGAGGAAGAGGATAGAAGGATTTATGATAGGCGACGTCTCGCAGTATAACGGGGACAGGATCCTGCTGGTCAGGCTGAAGAAGGGAGAGAACGAAGCGAACATGATAATAGAGATGTTCGGGAAGGGGAACATGATCCTGGCTGACGCTGGCATGGTCATCCAGCTCGCCTACAAGGTCCATGATTTCAAGGACAGGAAGATAAGGCCTGGAGAGCGGTACATTCCGCCGAAGAAGGGATTCGCGAAAGAGGCGGAGGCGCTGGAGGCGAAGCCTGCGGTCTACAGGAAAGAGGGAAAGGTGGTGGATTACTCGCTGGCAGGCGAAGAGAGGGAAGGCATGGAGAAGCAGGCGCTCAAGACATTGCAGGAGGCGCTGGACATATTCTATTACGAGAACCCGATAACCGTGAAGAGGGAGAGCACCGCGAAGGAGAAGCGGGTAGAGGAACTGACGCTCAGCATAACAAAGCAGGAGGCTGGCCTCGCATCTGTTGACAGGGATATCGAAGCCAACAAGGAGAAGGGAGCGCTGCTCCTTGCGCATCTCCGCGAGATAAACCAGCTGGTAGAGGCAATGCAGGCGAACAAAAGGCTTACAAAGGATGAGCTGCAAAGGATGTTTCCAAAGATAAAGGTATTAAATGTTGATTTGAAAGAGAAGACTGTCAGGATAGAAGTGGGAAAACCATGATAAAGATAACGTTCCTTGGGACAAGCGGCTCGACGCCAACGAAGTTCAGGAGCCTCCCGAGTGTTGGAATAGAGAAGGACGGGGACGCGTTCCTCTTCGACTGCGGGGAAGGGACGCAGAGGCAGGCTATGCTCTACTCGTTCAACCTTGCGAAGATAAAGGCGATATTCCTGACTCATGCACACTGCGACCACATACTCGGGCTTGCGGGATTGGTGAGGACGCTTGCGCTGAACAAGAGGCCGCACCCGCTCTACATCTTCGTCCCGAAGGGATCTGAGAAGAGCATAGAGGCGCTGATGAAGTTCGACAAGGCGCTCATAAAGTACGAGATAATAATAAAAGGGATCGGCGCAGGCAAGGTGTATGAGAGCGATGATTTCTATGTTTCAGCATTCAAGCTGAACCACCTGATTCCTACCGTAGGATTTGCGTTTGTGGAGAAGGACAGGGCGAGATTCATAAAGGAGAAGTGCAGCAGGCTCGGGATAAAGGGGACGATGTTCAGGGAGCTGATGGAGAGGGGCTCTCTGGTTGTTGGAAGGAAAAAGATAAAGCTGAAGGACGTCACGTTCGCGGTGAAGGGGAAGAGCTTCGTGTATGCCACCGATACGAGGCCGACGGAATCGACCGTAAAGGCCGCGAAGGGAGCAGACCTGCTGGTGCACGAGACCTCCTATTCGGGAAACGAGGTGGAGCTTGCCAAGGAGAGGTACCACTGCACGGCGATGGAGGCAGCAAGGGTAGCGAAGAGGGCGGACTGCAAAAAGCTAATGCTGTTTCACATCAGCGCGAGGTACCGGGACCCCGATCTGCTGCTTAGGGAGGCAAAGCAAATATTTAAGAATTCTGAAATCGCAAAGGATGGAATGTCCATCGTTCTATGACGCGAGCCCTTAGTCGAGTGGTAAGACGTCACGTTGACAACGTGAAGATCCGGCGTTCGATTCGCCGAGGGCTCACTTCTGTTTGCACCGAAAAAACGTATCGGATGGCTTAAATATCTGGAACGACGCTATATTGCATGGGTGTAGGTGGGGCGGCGAATGAGAACTGTAAATCTAGCATGTAGGGTAGAGACAGGCAGCAAAGGAGCTGGTGTTCTTTTCAAGAAATTTGGGTCCAGAATAAAGTGGGCGCATGCACATAGATACGACCACTACATGCTGTCTGTTCTAAGGAGAAGGATACATACCGAGATGGGTTGAGGGATAAAGTGCTCCCGCCGGGATTTGAACCCGAGTTTTAGCCTTGAGAGGGCTATGTCCTTGACCAGCATTTTCGTCGCAGAGAGACGAAACTTTTACGCTTTTCACACAATCACCAAAGACCAGCTTCCGAACCCGCCTTTTCAATGAGAATTAGGAATGTCGAAGTTTATAAGCTCATCGGGTTCGTTTCTTTC
>JAKAVF010000028.1 GCA_021827605.1 Microcaldota archaeon | reverse complement strand
CCGATCTTCTTTACGGAAGGGGCGCTTCCTGAATTTAGCGACCACAATATGCGGAGCATCCAACCCGAGCTTGGCTACGTCAATGTCAAGGGTATACCTTATCGAAAACTCCTCCTCTATCTTCTTCAGCCTGCGCACTACGGCTCTTCTTGAGAGACCAAGCGTTGATGCAATCTTAGTTACCGATATCCTTGAGTCTTCTGAGAGCATTCTGACAATCTTCCTGGTTACGAGGCCGTATCTTTTGTTGAACGCGTTCTCTTTGGACTCCATAAAGAAATCTGGAAAGAAGAATTTAAATTACTTCCGTATATGGAAGTCTCAAAAATCCCAAATTTATAGAGAAAATAAGGCAAAAAAGCAACACTTAGATATTTGGAAATGCTCATGGTCATATGGTGATGAATATGACTAACGAAAAAACAAACGAGAAGGCTGGAAACGCGGCAAAGTATACACATGTATTGCAGGTTTCCTCCGCCGAGTGGACTTTCCAATTGCGCGCTGACAAGAAAGGCAATATCTATGAATGGCCATTTGTAAAAGTAGAGCAAAAGGTGGAGTATGAGGGACGCGAAAATTATGGCTATACCGGCAGGTACTACACAGAGTATAAAATAGAGTACCAGGATGGAGGCAGATGGGCTTTCGGAGCCACAGTATCCTTCCAAGATGGCAAGAAGACAATAACGCCGCTAGAAGAGGGATTCTGTGGATACGATGCCGACTATTACATGAATCCGTCTGAGATTGTGCCTGGTGAAAATGGTGAGGTAATTGTCAAGCCGAAAAACCGCAAAGCACCCGTGAATATAAGCATTGATGATAGCGGCATAACCATTGCAGACAAGAAAATTAGTTTCACGGAGGATGTGCTTATGCAGCTGCAGAAGTATGATCCAATAGCTCTTGTGAGGAAATGATATGAGGTGATGGATATGAACGAAAGTAAAATGATCTCCGACGAAAATGGGAAGGGAAAGCAAAAAGAGGTAGAGCCTGAAGCCCATCTTAGGACAGAACTCACGGAAGAAGAGAAACAAATTGCGGTCTTTTTCCTCAAGAGCTTGAAGGCGGGAAGGAGGGAGCTGCAGATTGCCGATGTAGAAGAGGAGTTTGGTTCTGGTAGGACTACAGCGAATGTCGGCAAGCTCGTCATGAAGGGCCTCTTAGGGATAGGGCACAGGGGCTACAGGATGGGCGGCTGGTACGAAAAACCCCCACCAGGCATCGCAGAAGCGCTGTCTGCAACATACCTGCTTACATCGCATGGCGCAGACGTGGCGCTCGCAGCGGCAAAAGAGTCGGTTCTATCGCAACTTAAGCAGGCGGAAGAGCTGATAAAAGACAAAAGGATGGCTGTCGCATTTTTTGACGAATTAAAAAAGATGCCTAGCCTTGAGGATGTGCCAGAACTGTCGGCTGACAAACAGGAAGAGGTCAGCTCTAGACTTAAACAGATAGGTGAGATATTAGTGAGCGCACCGGAGAGCGCCCTCGCTTTTAGCGAGGGACTAAAGGAAGCGCCCGGTGGAAAGAATAGGCCTGCGAATCTGGGCGAATTCTTCTACACCAGGGGCATCGGCCTTGATTCAACTCCTAGCTGCTTTGTGTGTGGAGGGGAAAGGAAACTTTATCACAATATCAGCGGCTTTGTACGATCCAAGTCTGCTGGAGAGCGCACAGTGGCGATGTTCAAGAGTGGAGCATGGCTGGATTACCGTCCTGGCGAACCGCATTGGATCCAGGTGAAGATTGGCGCATGCGACAATCACACAACCAATCTAGAATATCTGGATGAACTGGTTTCTTCAGAAAAAGAGATTACGCCAGAAATGGTAGCCAAGGCGATGGCAGGCGGGAGGTTCGGTCTCATATACACTGAAGTGCATGAATGGATGCGAGGGCAAGAGCATTTTAGCAGAGAGGTTGTGACGCCGATATCAGGCACCTTTGTCACAGAGGCTGATGCATGGAGCGCAGGGAAAAAGAGCGCAAACTACTATGAGGAGTACAAATACAGGGTCTGGATAGTCAGCCCGGACGGGAGAAGGAAAGAAGTCCCTCCAAAGTGACAGGAGATCCAAGAGGGCAGAAGAGGGCGGAGCAGGCTAAAATACGCCGAAGAACACACCCTTCCTCCCTCTCTTCTCTCCAGCTTCTGTATCTTTGAATTTTTCGACGAGCTCCTTCTGTTCCTTTGTCATGTACTTCGGGGTATCGACAACAATCCTGACTATCTCGTTCCCTGTGCTGTTGGTGCCCATGCGCGGCATTCCCTTTCCCTTTATTGCAATCGTATCCCCTGTCTGGGTCCCAGGCTCTATTCTTACCCTCTCTTCCCCATCAAGAGTCTTCACACTTATGCTTCCGCCAAGCGCCGCCGTGTAGAAAGGAACGTGAAGGTCAATGTATAAGTCATCGCCCCTCCTCTTGAACAGCTTGCTCTCCGAAACCGAGACGTCGACATAGAGGTCGCCTGCTCTTCCAGCACCAAAGTCGCCCATCCCCCTTACCCTGAGGCGGGTGCCGTTGTCTATCCCTTTCGGTATCTTTAACTCTATCTTGTCCTGGCCTTCCACCTTTCCGCGCCCGTGGCACTTGCTGCATGCCTTCTCAGCGATTTTTCCTTCACCATTGCATGAAGGGCATGTTGAGATTGTCTGGACTATGCCAAACGGGGTCCTTCTCGTTACTCTCACCTGCCCAGATCCTGCACACTTCTCACACTTAGCTATCTTGCTGCCCTTTTCCGCGCCGCTGCCGTTGCACCGATCGCAGATCTTGATGTGATGTGCAAGCACCGTCTTCTCCGTGCCGTGCGCGGCCTCTTCCAGGGTGACGTTGACCCTAGTAAGTAGGTCGCTGCCCATGTCGGCGTTCCTAGTGCCTTGTCCAAAGCCGAACATGCTGCTGAACATATCGCCTCCGAAATTGAAGTCGAAGCCCATCTGGCGAAGCACCTCGTCAATGTTGAAGCCCCTGAATATGTCTTCCTCACTGTAGCGCTGGTGGAAGCCCTCGGAGCCGTATGCGTCGTAGGTCTGCCTCTTCTCCGGATCGCTTAGGACAGCGTATGCCTCGTTTATCTCCTTGAACTTGTTTTCAGCTCCAGGATCTTTATTGCGATCGGGATGGAATTTAAGCGCAAGCTCCCTATACGCCCTCTTTATCTCGTCTTGACTCGCGTTCTTCTTGACTCCAAGAACACCGTAGTAGTCCTCAGCCATTCAGATCATTTTATTTCTTTACCTTGAACTCCGCATCTGTTGCGCCCGCATCGCCTTGTCCATCTCCGTTTCCCGGCTCCGGTCCCTGCTGTGGACCCTCTTCCTGTGCGCCTCCTCCGCCTTTGTACATGCTGGCTCCTATTTCTTCGAGCGTCTTCTTAAGCTCTTCCATCTTCGCCTTTATGCTGTCGTAGTCCTCCTTCTTGAGAGCATCCTGCAGGTCCGCCTTCGCTGCATTTATCTTGTCGACAACCTCCTTCGGCACCTTGTCCTTGTATTCCTCGAGCGACCTCTCTGTTGTGTACACGAGGGACTCCGCTGTGTTCTTAAGCTCCACCTGGTCCCTTATCTTGGTGTCCTGCTCCTCGTACTCCTTCGCCTCGCTCATTTTCTTTTCTATGTCATCCTTTGTCATTTTGTTTGGAGCGACGATGTCCATTCCCTGGCTCTTTCCGGTTGCCTTGTCCTTTGCATTGACGTGAAGAATTCCGTTAGAGTCTATGTCGAAGGTTACCTCTATCTGGGGCACTCCCCTCCTTGCCGGCGGAATCCCGGTAAGGGTAAATTTCCCAAGGTCAACGTTGTCCTTTGCGAGGGCACGCTCCCCCTGGACTACATGGATGTCTACAGTAGTCTGGAAGTCGTCAGCTGTGCTGAACACCTGCGTCTTCTTTATCGGTATAGTCGTGTTCCTGTCTATCAGCCTTGTTGCAACGCCTCCAAGAGTCTCTATACTGAGGGAGAGTGGGGTTACGTCGAGAAGGACGATGTCCTTTACCTCTCCTCCAAGGACGCCTGCCTGTATTGCCGCGCCGAGAGCCACCGCTTCCATTGGGTCTACTCCTCTCTCTATCTTCTTTCCGAGAAGCTGCTCTACATATCTCTGCACTATCGGCATCCTTGTCGGGCCTCCTATCAATATTACCCTATGAAGGTCGCCAGGCTCCATCTTTGCGTCTTTGAGCGCCTGTGACACAGACTTTGCTGACTTCTCAACTATAGGAAGCACGAGACTTTCGAGTTTTGCCCTGGTGAACGTATATGTGAAGTTGATCGGCTCTCCCTTCTTGTCCTTTGTTAGGAATGGGAGGTTTATCTCCGTGTTTACCACTGTAGAGAGTTCTATCTTCGCCTTTTCTCCTGCCTCCCTGACTCTCTGGAGCGCCTGTGGATCCTTTGTCACATCTACATCGTGCTTGCTCTTTATCTCCTTTACGAGGAAATCCACTATCGTGTTGTCCATATCTGTTCCTCCGAGCTGCGTGTCTCCGCTTGTTGACTTTACCTCAAACACTCCGTTGCCGAACTCCATGATCGTAACGTCGAGGGTCCCGCCGCCGAAGTCGTAGACGATTATCTTCTGCTCCTTGTCGCCTTTGTCAAGACCGTATGCAAGAGCTGCCGCAGTGGGCTCGTTCACAAGCCTTGCCACCTTGAATCCTGCTATCGCTGCCGCATCTTTCGTCGCCTGCCTCTGGTTGTCGTTGAAATAGGCAGGCACGGTGATGACAGCCTCCTTTACCTCCTCGCCAAGGAACGCCTCTGCATCCTTCTTTATCTTCTGGAGAAGGATAGCGGAAAGCTCCTGCGGAGTGTATTCATTGCCGTGGATCTTGTATTTGTAGTCTGTACCCATTTTCCTCTTGAATGCGGTAACGGTTCCGGTTGGATTTGCTACCGCCTGCCTCCTCGCAGGCTCTCCTACCAGCCTCTGGTCGTCCTTTGTAAAGGCGACGTAGCTGGGGAATGCCTTCCCGTAAAGTGTCACTCCTTCTGCGCTTGGCACTATGGTAGGCCTTCCGCCTTCGAGCACTGCTGCAGCTGAGTTACTTGTTCCTAAATCTATTCCAATTATCTTTGCCATATGTATCACACTTATTTTTCGTTTTTAGCATCATCTTTTTCCTCCTCTTCTTTTGCTACTATCACAGATGCCGGCCTGAGGAGAATGTCCCCCAGCATGTAGCCCTTCTTCATAACCTGGATTATTGTGCCCGGCTTCTTTCCCTTTGCCTCCTGCGTCATCATTATTTCGTGCACATATGGATCGAACTTTCCCTCCGTCTTTAGCTCGACTAGCCCGACTTTCTTCAGCGTGCCTAGGAAATTAGAGTAGAGTAGCTCCATGCCCTTTGTAAGTCCTTCATCGCCGTCTTCCCTGACAGATATGAGCGCAAGTTCAAATTCATCAAGCACAGGCAACAGGTCCCTCACTATTTCTGCCTTCCCGAGAAGTTTCGCATTGTCAGCGTCAGATTTCACCTTCTTCTTGTAATTGTCAAACTCAGCTGCAAGCCTGATCAGCCTGTCTTTGTAGTCTACTTCTTCAGGCTTCTTCTCTCCAATCGGCTGCTGCTCTGACTTTTTCTCCTCCTTCTTTGGTTCCTCGTTTGCTTTCCCATTGCCATTTCCGTTAGCCAGAAAATCACCTCTTCGGTTTCAACCTTGTTGACATCTCCTTGTCGAACTCCTTGGCAGTATCAATCATCTTCTGCATCTCCTTCTGCATATCGTACTCAATCTCCTCGATTGCTCTCGAAAGTTCCATTGCCCTGAGATAGTAGTGCCTTCCCTGCTTCACCACAAGGCCACAGTCCATGAACCTGTTTAAATGGTATATGATTGTGCTCCTTGCCAGCTCCTTGTCCTTCTGCAGCTCTGAGCTGGTTAACCCTCTGCTGTCGCGCGCTGCCTCTGCGAGCTCCTCAAGCATCTTCTCGACAGCTGTGTCTTCCTCGAGTCCGCTTGAGAACCCGAGCTCTACGCACACCCATCTGATTATATCTTCAGGGTTGTTGGTCATAGGCCGGGCTGTAGTCCTAAGAACTATCTTTGACATGGTTATATTATGAAACAATAAATATAAATACCTTTCTAATCATATATTGTTGATATGTCAAAGATTATTTGACATATAGTGGGAAAGTTTTGTTGAAAAAAGTGGTTAGATGCTGACTGAAATAGAGAAAAAAATAACAAAGACCGTAGAAGAGTTAAGCAAGAGCGTAGTTATAGTGAGAGTCAATAAACCCGGGATACAGCTTCCGTTCGGCGGAATAGCGCCGCAGCGAGGGGAAGGCTCAGGGTTCATACTTGACTCCATAGGAAACATAGTCACAAACTACCACGTAATAGCCGGAGCAGAAACTGTTGAAGTTGTGCTGAATGATGGCAGGACATTCAGCGGAAAGGTAGTCGGAGGAGACAGGATGACTGACGTGGCGCTGATAAAGATAGAGGGAGTCAACCTTCCGGTTGCAAAGCTAGGGGATTCGGAGAAGCTGAAGGTAGGGCAGTATGCGCTTGCTGTGGGAAACGCCTTGGGTATGGAGGGCGCGCCGACCGTGTCGACAGGAGTGGTCAGCGCGTTCGGAAGGCCTCTTCCAGGAGCTGACCTTATCTTCGAAGGGCTGATACAAACCGACGCTGCGATAAATCCAGGAAACAGTGGAGGACCTCTAGCTGACCTCGACGGGAACGTCATAGGGATGAACACTGCGGTGATACCTTTTGCGCAGGGTGTAGGGTTCGCGCTGCCGATCAACCACATAAAGTGGGTTATAGAGCAGATACTTGAGAAAGGAAAGATTGTGAGGCCAGTTATGGGGGTATCTGTGATAAATCTCAGTCCTCCATTGGTTGCGAGATATAACCTCGGCGTAAAGGAGGGTGCGCTCGTAACAGAAACGTTAAGGGACGGTCCAGCGTACAAGGCAGGTCTGAGGAGCATGGATGTGATACAGAAGATAGGGACCTTCGATGTTAGATCGAGCAAGGACCTGATCGTAGCGCTCTCGAAGTTTCCGGTGAACAAGGAAGTAAAGATAACAGTGCTCAGGAAGGGCGAGAGAATCGAGCTGCCATTGAAGCTAGTAGAAGCTAAGGAATGAGCTCATGGATGAGGTCTTCAGGCAGAGGAATAAGGCGCTGATAGCCTACCTTAAAGGGACAGGCTTCCTTAAGACCGAGAAGATAATCAGCGCGTTCGAGAACATACCGAGGCATTTGTTCGTTTCGGTGGACAAGGCGGAGTACGCATATGACGATATCGCCCTGCCGCTGATCGGAGAGTCAACGATATCGCAGCCGTCTACAGTCGCATACATGCTTGAGCGTCTGCAGCCGAAGGAAGGAGAGAAAGTCCTGGAGATAGGCACTGGCAGCGGATGGGAGGCGTGCCTGCTAGCGTACTGCGTAGGATCGAAAGACCTTGTCGTGACCATCGAGATAGAAAAGGATGTTGCGGAGCTGGCGAAGCACAACATTGCGAAGATGCAGTTCAGGAACATAATCAAGGTGCAGGGGGACGGGTCTGTTGGGTATCCTGACAAGGCACCGTTCGACAAGATAATTTATACAGCTGCCGCACCGGATGTGCCGAAACAGATGACTCTGCAGCTGAGGAACGGTGGAAGGCTTGTTGCTCCGGTAGGCACACGGTTCATGCAGGCCATGAAGATAATCGACAAGGTTTCGGATAAGAAGCTGGAGGAGAGGAGCGAGGCGGAGTTCCAGTTCGTGCCTCTCAAAGGGCTTCTCGGATTCTGATAGAAATCTTGTTAGAAAGCAATAAATATCAGAAGTGGCGCACTATGATACGGGTGATTTACTGCCTGCAATCACATCAGAGGACTCTCCTGAGATGCCGGAAACCGAACAGCCGATAACTGAGAAGATGCGCGCTGCAGTCCTATCAAGCTTCTACAAGACTCTTGTTGCTGATTTCGGCAGTGACCTCCTGAAAGAAAAGAAGAGCGACATGTCGCACAAACCAGGTATGGATGCGAGGAAACTGCTTAAGACTATGTTTTCAGACGAGGAGGTCGAAAGGATAATACGCATAGTCAGCAGAGAGGACATCAAGGATTTTGCCCGCGTCATGCTGTGCGAACATATTACCTACTTCGATAACGAATCGAACTTCTGGGCTATGATGGCCGGCTTTCCGACAACGAGAAGGGTGCTGAGAGATAACATGTCCCAGTACCTACTGGACGTAGCTAAGTCTGCTATTGGCCTGAGCAATGATGAGCCAACACATACAGAGTTCTTCCTGCTTGTGGCAATGGCACTTATAGAGAAGTCCAGAGCTGCGCTTTTGGAAGCTGGAATGCATCAGGAGAGCGAAGCGCGCAAGTTTTACTACCTTTCCAGAGACCTGCTTCTTTATGGTGCGACGCACCTGAACGACGAGGTAAATAGGGATTACACGGCAAAAACATTCCTCCACCCTGAAGGGGGAGGCAGACCCCGCCTCAGCGAGCTCCAGAGGCAGCCGTTCAAAACCGATAAGACCACCGAGGTCGGCGGCAAACTGCTCAACGGCAAGGAGGTCGGCGACCTTATAACAACCGCATCTTTTGCTGGGCTTGCAGACATTGCAAATAGTTTGCTGGGCGCAGCAAAGCCGAAAAACACAATGGAGCAGTATCTGGTAACATTGACTATGGAAAACATCAGTGAGATAAAGAAAAAGGTTGCAGAGCAGCATATTGATGTTTCGGGTAAGGAGGAGGGATATTCATCTGGCGTAATCAACGGGGAAATGTTGTTTGAATCCAAAGAGGAGCACATGAAAGAGCATAAGTCCTTGAGGGATCTCCTGGTGCACCTGGGCAGCGGCGCGGAGCTGAGCCAAGACGAGAAAGAGTTTATCAGGAGCGTGTTTGAATTCGGGCAGGAGCGTGAAAGGCGCTATAACGAGCCGTATGTGAACGAGTTCCTTGACCTGAACGTCAAGTACGAGGAACTTGAATCTGCGGTTTATACCGGATTCTTGAAGAGGCATGGGAAAGAGCTTACCACAGACCAGACGGACTTGATAAAGCAAATGATTGCGGAGCATATGTCATATGTCGAGGATATGGACAGGAAGCAGGAGGATGCGCTTGATAGGAAAGGGCTGAATGACCTGGACAGCGTGGCAAAAACGTTCAACAGTGCGGGTAACCTGTTGATAGAGCATGATAAATTCTTCTACAAGGAAGCGAAGGAGGCCCTTGACGGTCCTTTGAAAGCCGCATTTGAGAGAGAGGTTGAGCCGTGGCTGAAAACCGGCTCAGATAGGTATGTTGCAGAGTACGCGGCACTGAATGCGCGCTTCGGCTTATCCGGGCTCAACGAAAAGCTCGGCATATCTGCTCCAACATCATCTAAATCCAGGTCTTCTGGTTAAGTCTTTTCCGCGTGTCATCCCAAAAGGAGAAGCATTCAAAGCGCCTAAATTAGTGGAGAAATAGCTTGTTCGAAGTGTAAGCCACGGGCAGCATCAAACACACAACCTCCCACATACAATGCAGGCACTCTACCTTGAGCTACTGCGGTGCATTAACGTTGCTTTGCGATTCCCCTATTCCTAGATTCTCTCCTATCTCGATAGACTTGAGGTTCTTCAAAGGCAGTTCATTGAATGCGTCTATTATCTCAAGCTTTCCCTTTATCCTTTCGTACTGGCTGTGCGAAACTATCCTTTCCACTACTTTTCCGTTCCTTAGCTCCAAGATGCCGCGCCCTACCCAGAAATCGACCATGGAGCTGTAAGTGGAGCCGAGCGTGAGCCAGTGGGCGAAGTTGTCCCTTGTTTTGCCGAACCAGAAGACTACAGGAATATGGTTTTCTCCGGTAAAGAAGTCTTTTCTAAAGTCCCAGTCCGCCGCATAGTACGCCTCATTAATTATCTTTGATTCTAGTACCCGCTTCTTCTTTTCCTCATCGTTCATCTTAGTTAAATCCTCATTGCCGTTCCACATTATATTGCTCGTGGAGTGGCTTAACCTTAGCTCAATCTCCTCCTTTGACAGGGAATCCCACTCCTTCCGCGTGTTCGGAAGATATTCATCAATCTTTTTCCAGAGCGCATCGCTTGGCACCTGTTCTCTCGCTCTCACAAGGCTGATTTTCAAGTTTTTGGGCAGCGATTTTGAGTACATTTTAATGAGCTCTCTGAAACTTTCTGAGTATCTATCCAGGTCCCTCGGTGGGTAGTTGTCCATAGCCGTTAGTATCACATCCTCTGATTCATACTCAAGGACTACTCCAGGCTCGTGAGCCTCCAGTATTGGAGACAAGTATTCGGACATGAATCTAAGATTGAACAACTCTGCAAAATCGACCTCAGGATACGAGGGATTCCAGAAGTGCTTGTACCCGCCGAAAGCCGCAATGAAGTGCAAAGGGATTCCCTTTTCCACACTCAGCTTGACCTTTTGCAGTATGTCTGCGCGCGCTTCTGGATGGACCGGCGCCTTTCTGAAAGTTTTGCTGAAGATCCTGTCCGCTATCCAGCTAATTTTGTCATATTGCAAAGTCCTCTTGTCTTTAGGAGTGAGATCATATTCAGTCAAGGAGAAAGCAGTAGTCAGCCATTCTCTGGCAGCCTTGGTATCCATATATTTGCCCCTAGCTGTATTGGATGCTGTTAATATAAATTTATACCCCGCAAAGTGAGTTGTCCTTAATATTAGTGCAGAGCTTCTGAGCTTTGGCGTCTTTCAATTATCTCATCCAGCTCATTTACATCTTCAGCGCTCAGGGAATCAGATCCTGCATGTTTGAGCAAAGCGGATAAACCACTATCATCTCCCTCAAGCAGCTTCTCCTCTGAAAGGAGCAGGAACTCCTCCTTGGCCACCACCAAATTCAATGCTGTCTTCTCCTCGTCTGTCTTGCCTCCCTTGACTGGAATGTGTTTATCGCGTATGTATGCGACATTCCACTTTGCTAGCTCTATCAGATGGTCGACAATTTTCCCCTGCGATACCTGCTGGCTTAAGAGATCAAGCGCCATTTCTGCTATCTCATTCATAGGTGTGTCAGGATTGTTTAAAATATCCGCGAGTCTCTTCCCGACCTCATCATAATCTTGGGTAGCCAAATCGGTCAGGCTTTGCCTCATGCCTTCTCCAGGGCGCAGGAATTTTTCTGATGGAGATATATGCAGTTCCTTTATTAGGTGGTCAGTGCCTGACCAAAGGAGGTTCCTGGCTAGGTTGTAGAGACCTTTTCCTGCTGCATCCTTCGCCATCTCAAGCTGAAGTTGGCCAACAAGCAGATAGAAGCCGCGGAACCGGAATTCGCCCTCTTTTGGCTCTTTGTAATTTTCCTTATCTATAACGCGGCGTGCTGATCTGAACATCTCAGCTGAGATTGCGTCCTTTGATGCCCTTCTCGTTTTCGGGAATCCCGCCATATGGGTCCAGTAATATCCCTCTACGGTAAAGTAGAGCTGGTATATGCTGGCAAGCACGGTAGTGGTGTCCTTCAGGTCCTCTGGCTCCGTAATGGTAAGCAGCCTGGTCCTGTATTCATCATCTGAAACCATCTCCTTCAAGATTCTTTCGCAGTCAGCATAGGTAACGTCGCGTGTTTTTAGCCTGAACACCTCCTCATCGCATTTAGAGCCCAGAGAGCCGTAAGCTTGCGACAATAGTGCCCATGCCTGCTGGTCGTTTACCCTACCAATAGTCTTTTCTACCATGGCAACATCGGTATAACAGCATACTTGATATTTATAGATTACCAAGCAATAAATTCTATAGTAGTTTATTGGTGTTTTTTAATGCAAGATCTTCATAGGTTCTACGAACATCGTTGGATAAATCCCAAGGCAAAATGCAAGAGTTCTGGGAAAGGACAGCTCGGCGTTTTTGCAACCAGGAGAATCAAAAAAGGTGAGATTGTTGCGGTGCTAGCCGGCGTTGCAATCTCAAGGTCGAAAATCAATGAGTACTGGAAAAGATTTGGACATGAGGATGGCGTTCAGATAAACGATGAATTCTTTATATGCCCAACGAGCAGGAGTGAAGTAAAGAGGACTGGGGCTTTCAACCATTCCTGCGAACCAAATATAGGGTGGCTGGACTCGCTTTCGCTAATCACGATAAGAGAAGTAAAACCAGGCGAGCAGTTGGTAGTTGACTATGCTTTCAATGAGGTCACACCTATGGTTGGATCGAAGAGCGTGATACTTCCAACGTGTGCATGCGGTACCGAGCACTGCAGGAAAGTGGTGACGATCAACGACTGGAAAATAAAGGGGATACGCAATAAGTACCTAAAGTATTTCTCACCGCATGTAAAGAGCATGGTGTACAAGGAATTTGGTAAAAAGGAAAAGCTCAAGCTCTTCTAGAGCATTAGCTCATTCTTGCGCTCTGCGATCTCACTTTTCAGAGAAGATACAAACTCATCAATCGAAAGCCCCATCTTCTGTTTTCCAGATCTGCTCCTAACCGAAATCGTCTTTCCCTCCATCTCCTTTTCCCCGAGAATTATCATATAAGGGACCTGCTGCATCTGCCCATCCCTTATCTTGTATGGCAGGGTCTTGTCAGAGTCGTCCAGCTCTGCTCTGATGTGCTGCACCTTCAGCTGGTTAAAGACCTCCTCTGCATATTTGTTCGCTTTCTCAGATATTGTAAGCACTCTTACCTGGATTGGCGCAAGCCATGTAGGGAACTTACCCTGCAGGTGCTCTATCAGTATCCCTATGAACCTTTCAAGCGAACCGTAAAGCGCCTTGTGCAGCACGACCGGCGAGTGCTCCTTCCCGTCCTCTCCTACGTAAGAGAGACCGAACCTCAGAGGCATGTTGTAATCAACCTGCACTGTTGCGCACTGCCACTCCCTTCCCATCGAATCCTTTATGTCGAAGTCTATCTTTGGACCGTAGAACGAACCCTCCTTCTCCTTGAGCTCATACTTCATTCCATTTTCCTTCATTACCTCCTTTAGCACATTCGTTGCCTTCTCCCAGATTTCGTCGGATCCCATCCTGCTGTCAGGCATTGTGGAAAGCTTTGACTTCTGCGTGAAGTTGAATGGCTTGTACAGCTCTTCCAAGAGTTTTAGGATCGAGTTCAACTCCTGCTTCATCTGATCCTCTCTGACGAAGAGGTGTGCATCATCCTGAACTAATTCCCTCACCCTGAAGAGCCCCGTGAGCGCGCCGCTTATCTCATTCCTGTACAGCTTTCCGAATTCTGCGTATCTCTGCGGGAGATCCCTGTAGCTGCGCTTCCTCGATTTGAATATAAGCATCGAGAATGGGCAGTTCATCGGCTTTAAGCCCATCTCATGGTCTCCGGATTCAAGTATGAACATATTTTCCCTGTAGTGGTCTATGTGCCCGCTTATGTGCCAGAGTGCGGTATCTGCCATTATTGGAGTAGACACCTCCATGTAGCCGTATTCCTCCAGCTTTTCTCGGATGAACCTGACAAGTTCTTTGTAGATTATGAATCCATTGTTGTGCCAATACACCATTCCTGGAGAGACCTCCTGAAAAGTGAACAGGTCCTGCTTCTCAGCTATAGTCCTGTGGTCGCTGTCTGGGAGTCCCGCCCAGTCGACTTTCTTTGCAAGAGAGATATCGTACGCTCTTTTCTTCACCTTCTTCGCCTCCTTTGCCTCTGCTCCATAATTCCTCGACATCTCAGCAAGA
Organism: Microcaldota archaeon; assembly: GCA_021827605.1. Taxonomy (GTDB): domain Archaea; phylum Micrarchaeota; class Micrarchaeia; order Micrarchaeales; family Micrarchaeaceae; genus JAJZYD01. The sequence goes on along the minus strand of JAKAVF010000028.1, from coordinate 8,556 downwards.
GGATGCCCCTTTACATCGACCTTGAGCGACTTGTTCCATCCGAAGGGCGCGTGGAAGACCTTCATCTTCGACTTCTCGGCTTCCTTAATCATGTAATGGAAAAGGTTCATAGCCCTCTGCGGCTCCTCAAGGTTGGAGCTGAGGTGCGCGAAAGGATAGAGGACAAGGTTGTGTCTCTTCAGCTTTCCCGCGAAGCCTATCGCGTCTGCTACTGCCTTGCTTCCGAAGGCTTCATTGTCGCCGTCTTCTACAGCGATAAACAGTACGAGAGCCTCGTCTATCTCGCTCTTCTTAGGCTGATCACGCTCGTAGGTTTCGAGCTCTGGCTTTATCAGCTCGAACTCTATCTTGTTGACATCCAACTGGAGAATCTTCATGCTAGCACCAAACTATTGCGATTGATGTAGAAACAATTAGGATTAGCAGCATATCCTTTAATAATATGCGTTATGCGGATGCGCTTGCCCTTGCTGTTTGGTGGTGACCACTCTTCATTCAATCACACTATAGTCTCTGTTCATACATTTTTAATGGTTGTGTGCGAATGTTTGCCATAGCCGTGATCAGAAAGCAGTATAGTTAGGAGATTGAGGCGGCACGATTGCAGGCGTCACATCTGTGGACGAGACGGCGTCACCTCTAGCTGCACGTGCGAGTACAAGCGCTGCAGCCCGATGCAGCTAAGAATATTGTTTCATGAACCTGATGAGATCGTAGAATGACGGCTTCGGCCGCAGGGTTGTTGCATTTAGGAGCCCATAGTCGATTTCATATGGCGGGTGTTCGTATCCGATGAGATTGAACCAGAAGATGCCCTTTATGTAGGGTTTTGCAAGGAGAAGCGAGTATGTCTGGTTCAGGAACTCAGATTGCTTTGCAATCGAGTCATTGAGGCTAGCCGGAGTGCCAGTGCCGTTGTTCGACGGTATGCCGACCTCTGTTATCCATATGGGCTTGCCAGTAAGGTTCTCGTAAGCACCGATGGTTTCGTTGTACATGCTTCCCATCGTCTGGTTTGCGCCATCCGGGCTGCTCGTCATAAGAAAAGTGAAAGAGGTATATGCGTGAAGCGATATCGCATCGCAGTAGTCCGATGCGCCATAGCTCCATAGCTGCTGCGCCCAGAGATAATCCGCGTAGCTGGGCCCCCTGCCTCCTGTATAAATATTATCGCCACCTAAGCAGAGCACGGTATCGGTCGCGTTGTGCGCCTTGATTATCGAATATGCACTTTTCAGCATAAGGAAGTAGTTGTGCACACTTCCGTTGAGGAAACCGCTCTGCCACTCGTTGAACTGTGGTTCGTTCCAGATCTCCCATACATGTACCTCTGGATACAAGAGCACAGCGTTTTCTACGCTGGCGTTCCAGTCGCTCAGCGTCCAGTTGCAGCCCGAAATGCATCCGTACGGTGAAGTCCCTGCGCCGACTGTTTCGTAGTCCAGTATACCAATATAGTGGCCTCCTGCTGCTGTTACGTTGCTTATGAACTTCTCTTGGTTCCTGTTGTTTGCTATGTCAGTCCTGAAGTAGCCAATCCCATTGGAAATAGCCATTCTCACTGCGCTAATGTTCGTCGATGCAGCAACGCCGAATATTACGTTCCCGCTGCTCTGCACCGGCACTGTAGTCGCAGCTCTAAGTGTAGTACTTGCTGCTGTTGTCGTGACATGCTGCGGACTTAAACCAAGAAATGCAGATACAGCAACTATCACAGCTGCAAGCGCCAATACTGCTAAAATAACCGTACCATTCCTCATTTCCTCAAAAATAATGCTGTAGCATCTTATAAAAATCAGCGCGTTTCATGGTGAGAGTTTAAGCTTGTTACGGGCAACTTTTTCATTCGACGGCAATCACCAGAAAACTACAAGGCGCAAGAAAACCCTGTCCTCGAAACCATAAGATTCTTGAACAGCGGCATTTCATTTTTTGAGCACAAAAAGCTTTTATAAGGTCGGTTGGATTAGATATCATGCTCAAGCTGTACAACACCCTTACCCGCAAGAAGGAGGTATTCAGGCCGATAGAAGACAAGAAAGTCAAGATCTATGCATGCGGCCTGACTGTTTATTACATGCCCCATATAGGGAACATGCGGAAGTATGTGAATGACGATATCATAAGGAGGGTACTGCAGCATGATGGCTACTCGGTAGAGCACATACAGAACATAACAGACGTCGGTCATCTCATCAGCGATGCAGACGAGGGCGACGACAAGCTGAGGCTTGCAGCAGAGAAGGAACACAAGAGCATGCAAGACATAGCGGCGTTCTACACCGGCCTTATGCTCAAAGACTACAAGATGCTGAACATACTGATGCCTGAGAAGATGCCGAAGGCTTCAGACCATGTAAACGAGATGATAGAGCTGATAAAAAAGCTCGAAGATAAGGGATACCTATACAAGACAGAGGATGGCCTCTATTTTGACACTTCCAAGTTAAAAGATTACGGGAAGCTCACAGGGCTGACGTTCAAGCAGCTCAACGAGCAGCTCAAGGCTGGCGCAAGGGTGGAGATGATAAAAGGGAAGAAGCACATAACCGACTTCTCTGTCTGGCGCCTCGCTTCACCACACATGAGAGAAATGGTGTGGGATTCCCCATGGGGCAGGGGATTTCCAGGATGGCACATAGAGTGCAGCGCAATGAGCATGAAGTACCTTGGAAAACGCTACGACATACACACAGGGGGGATAGACCACATACAGGTGCATCATACTAATGAGATAGCGCAGTCAGAGGGGGCTACAGGCAGCAAAGTCGTCAACTTCTGGGTCCATTTCAACTTCCTCCTTGTTGCCGAGCAAAAGATGTCGAAATCGATAAAGAATATCTACACCGTGCAGGAAATCTTGGACAAGGGCTATTCCCCGCTTGCCCTGCGTCTTCTCTACATGTCAGGTCATTACAGGCAACAGTTAAACTTCACTTTTGAGGCGCTCGCAAGCGCGGAGAACACGCTAAAAGGCATATACCTCTTCCTTGAGCGGCTGAACGAGGTAAAGAACGCGGTGAAGAACGATGACAGCAAGGAGTTCAGGAAGAATATTGCTGCGCATAAGAAGGCGTTCTTCAAAGACCTCGATGACGACATAAACATACCGCTCGCGCTTTCAGAGATGCACGCGATCATCAGCGCCACGAATGTGAGGGAAGCTGCAGGAAAGCTGAACAGACCGGAGGCAAGGTCTGTGCTGAAGACCATGCTCGAGTTAGATTCTGTCCTGGGCCTCGATTTTGAGAAGCACGCCAAGGCGAAGAAGGAGCCGCTTGCAGAGGAGATAATGGAACTGATACGGGAAAGAGAGAATGCAAGGAAAGCAAGGGATTTCCAGAGAGCCGATGAGATAAGGAAAATACTAAAGACCGACTACAAGATAATTCTGGAGGACACGCCAGAGGGCGTCAAATGGCACAAGGAATGATCAGGCATCTTCCTTGCTTTTCCCCTCGCACCACTTCTTCCCATCACGCAGGCTTAAGCCCACGCCCGGCTTGTGCTCATGCACCCCGGCCACCGTCCTGAGATCAAGCGGGTTTTTGCTGATACCTTCCATCGCAGCCAAGTCCATGGCACAGAGCTGTGGCAGAAGCCATCCCTCAACCAAAGCATCGTTCGCTGCCGCATCTCTTTTGCTGCCACTATATCTTGCTGTTACACTTATCATGTTACTTCCCCGCTTTCGCCTAGAGATACAGCGCCTATTTTGATATTTAATCAAGGCGAAGCGGTTTGACAAGTGTCTAAAGATCAGGCTTTTTCTCCTCCTGGCTCTTCGCCTTGTACTTCTGCACAGATGCCATGAGCTCACCCTTTATCCTAGCATAGCAGTTCGAGCACATCTTGTATTCGGTGTTAGCCTTAGGATCGCTCATTACCCCCTGCTGGAGCCTGCCGGTGTAGATGTAGTAATAGTTCTCGGCGTTTAGCTCCTCCCCACAGACATCGCACCTCTCCTCTTCTATCCCCATTCCTTCACCAATACAAAATCGTACTTAGGCTGTTGTTGCAGCACCGCCTCCCGGCGGAGCATGCCTCACCATAGCCTCGCTCCTCTCCTCAAAACTGAACCATGCGTCCTTTATTCCGGCGTCTTTAGCCGCTCCAGTCAATATCTGGGAGATCCCGTTCCTTTCGAGTCCAACTGCCGGGGTTATCTCCATCTTTCTAAGTAGGAAGTCGGTTAGTGCTATATCATACCTGCTTGGAGCCACCTGCCTCATGTGCATGGCTTCCCTTACTCTATCCCTATCATCTGTGAAGAAGAAGATTACGTCTGCCATCCCATTCTTCCTGAGCTTTGCGCTCGATTGGATTGGGAGATCGATTGCAAAAGAGAGCATTTCCCCTATTCTGTTGATCATTGTCTGTCTCTGCTGCACCGAAGCATTAATGCTAGTCGTAGAACTCTGACTGACTTTCACAGTATCACCTGTTACCTTTGTCCGCATCGTCATTTAATCCTTTCGTGCATGCGCATTACTTTCTATGAATGCGGCTCACGAATATGGTGCGTGCATCCTCCCTCTCGCCCTCTGCAAGGCCATAGTTTCCAGATGATAAGACGGAAAAGCTAAACTCAACGTCACAGTCCAGCGCGCTGTGGAAGACCTCTGCGATCGCGTCCTGTATTTCCGCGGCTTTTTTGGCTGTCACCATGAAATACTCGTGGTAGAAATGCTCGTAAATGTATGCTTTGTAAGAGGGGACCTCGCGCATCTCCTGCCTTATCTCAAGCACCATCAGCGCGTCATAAGGGCCCGCAGGATGCGTTTTGAACTCAAGTTTGAACTCTCCCTCGTCCCCTACACAAACCGATGGTACGACGTCAAGCCCCAATATTGCGGAAAGCTTTGCGCTCAAGCTCTCTGCTATCAGGGTATATCCATCAAGATCGGAGAATTTAGCGCCGGCTGTATCTAATGTAGTTGCCAAGATATCACAGAAAAGGTCTGTTTTATATAATATTTAAAACTTTCAGAAGTTCCTTCTGTCAGAAGAGTAGCCTCTCCTCTGATAAGGCCTTCCACCTCCACCACCCCTGTGCGGGCCCCTATCCCTTCCTCCGTGCTGCCTGAATCCGCCACCTCCTTCCCTATTTCCGTGATGGAATCCACCCCCAGTTCTTCCCTCAAACCGCCTCACCGAGTGCGGAATCTCCAGGTTATTGTACTTGCCGGTGTTCAGCTGTATCTCCTTCATCTCGACGTTCGCGTCCATCTGTATCGCTCTCATGAGACCTTTCTGGTCCAGCCCGATGAGTGTGAATGCCCTGCCCTCCTTGCCCATCCTTGCCGATCTCCCTACTCTATGGACGTAATCGAAGGGCGTGTCTGGCGCGTCGAAGTTTATTATATCGGTTACATCCGCGATGTCCAGCCCCCTTGCTGCCACGTTTGTGGCTACCATGAATCTGGCCCCGCTCCTAAAGCTGTGAAGGGAGTGCTCCCTCCTTGCCTGTGTGAGTCCGCCATGTATAAGTATTGCGTCATGGCCGTTCTTCCTCAACACGTCGTGTATTAGGTCTGCTTCGTGCTGCGTCCTAGAGAATATTATCGCCTTCTTCGGCTGGAACTGGTCTATGTAAGAAAGCAAAGCAGCGAACTTCATGCGTCCCTTTGCCACATAATAGCTGTGTGATATTGTATTAACGGTGATTTCCTCCTCCTTTCCGACCGTTATCGTCTGGTAATCGTCCTTCATATGATGCCTTGCGATATCCACTATCGCCTTCGGCATTGTTGCGGAGAACATCATAGTCTGCCTCTCGTGCGGCAGCCTTGAAATAATTAGTTCTATGTCATCTATGAACCCCATATCGAGCATCGTATCGGCTTCGTCGAGGACAAGGTACTTTATCCTTTCAAGCCTGAGCGCTCCCCGCTCCACAAGGTCTATTATCCTCCCAGGCGTCCCAACTACTATATTGGTTCCCCTCCTAAGCTGCTCCATCTGCACGTTTATTGATGCACCACCGTAGACCGTCGTGGTCCTGAGGTGGATAAAGCTTCCAAGCTTTCCGGCCACGCTTGAAACCTGCAGTGCAAGCTCACGCGTGGGAGTGATTATGATTGCGCCTATCCCGCTCTCATGAAGATGCATGCTTTGCATTATCGGGATGAGGAATGCGCCTGTCTTGCCTGTTCCTGTTTTTGCACGCACTATCAAATCCTTTCCTTTGAGCGCGACAGGTATCGCCTGCTCCTGCACTTCAGTTGCGTTTACAAATCCTATTTTTTTGAGAGCGTCGACTAGCTCTGGTCTTAGCTCTAGCTGAGAAAATTCTTTCATATATACACCGTTTCTAGGAACGGTCTGTAATAAAAATAGTCTTCCTTCTCTTACTTTCTTTACTACTGGCCTTCCTTTGCTGATAATCTTTTGATATGCTATATATTTAGATGTTCCTAATCTGCGACTTTACCCAAAAATACTCATTAGCGCTCTGCATAAAATGAGGCACCGAGTGGAAAATAGAACCTGCAGCTCCCCTTCTTTACACGGTTAAATACTAACGAACCGACCTTTAAGAATCCTATAGAATTAAGACCGCGCACTGGTCATTTCCTTATCTCTGTTTCTGTATCCTCATACTCCTTCTTGCTTATTTCCCCCTTTGCATACCTGTCCTTTGCTATCCTAAGGGCCTCGTTCTTGAGAATCGCCTTTGAACCGAGGTAGAGGACTGTCACAACTGCGACTATCACCACCGCAACCTCGACGAACATGTTGAAGGTGCTATTGTTCGGCGCCGCTGGAATGGGCGATTGAGCTATTGTCGTTGTTGATGCGGGGGCAAGGTTTGTGACGTGCACAAATATCGGTGCAGAAGTCGCATTCGTGTAAGTCTGATTGCCCGTATAAGCTGCGGTTATGGCGGCAATGCCGGATTGGGGCATGTTGCGCAATAGTAGGCTTCCGTTGTAGTACAGGACCGCAATGCCGCTTTTGTTTGTAATAGCATGCCCGAGCGTCTGATTCGATGTTGAGAAGACCACGAGCGCATCTGCGATTGGCGCCGTGCTTGTGTTTAGCTGTGTGGAAACGGCCGCGCTGTGCCCACTAAGAACATTTTGTGTGTAATTTTCTAGAGAAATAAAGGCGTGTACTGGTGTCGGAGGAACCCCAGTGTATGTGACATAGAATGACTCATTACCAGGTGTTATCACTGACGGCGAGGCCGCGTTCCCGCTCTGGTTAACAAAGAGGATGTGCGGGCTTACAGCCCCTACGGGATAGTAAAAGCAGCCGCCGCTGTAGCTGCACAGGTACATGTTCGCGCTGTTGAACTCTACAGTTGTGAACGGCGCAAGCGTCAATATAGAGTTGTTCAGGGCAGGAGCCTCAACTACATACTCCGCGCTTGCGAGCGGAGTGTAATATGTCACATTGGTGCTGAAGCTCTGCCCGTTGGTAATGTCTACTATGTCTATGTTCCAGAGATAGCTTGTAGCGTTGAGGAGCGTTATCTGAGCGAACATCGTATCGCCAGGCGATACTGTAATGTTTATGAGTGTTGCGTTCTGTGGCAGTAGCTCGTACCATGCATAATAATAAGTCTGGCCGTTTGCGTCGTCGCCGGCTATGCCTGTTTGTATAAGGTTTTCATTGGAATAGCCGTCCACGCCTATCCAAACGCCAACGCTCTCATTTACCGACAGGTTGCTGTGAGACACTCTTGGCACGGTGAATGTTGCATTGAGCCCAGCGATATAGCCACTGTAGCCGCTATCGGCTGGCACCCAGATATAGCCTGCCCAGTTGTCTGAGTATTGAGAGAAGTGCGTATGCGCAGCCTGAGTGCCAAGCAGCGCAAGCGCAGCAAACGCAATAGAAAGGAATACAGCATATCTCCTGTACATCGAACCCGAATAATCATAAATGGGAAGATTTATATCAAGTGCGTAAAGAGAAGCTCAGAGGGCGGCTTAAAAGTCGCGGCATTCTTGCCTTAAAAAATATTTTTAGGATTGCATTCTTAGCAGCTGCTTACAGAGCATGCTAATTTCTCGGGTGGACAGTTGAAACACGCCCTTGTCAAGCGCAGGGGTTAGATTTCCATCAAAGCTTTCAATTATTTCTCGTGCATCGTTTTTTGTTACCTTTCTTTTTAGTAACACTTCGCCGCGATTCCAGAGCAATTTCATTATGACATTTCTCATCTTCTGCGTCTCGTGCAAAAACGAGTACTCCAAGATAGCTTGCACAAGCGTCTTTTTTCCAGTTTTTGGCACAATCCTGATCAAGTTGGAAAGCACACGGGGCTTGGGGTTAAATGCACCTTCGGGTATGGTATCTAGAATCTCTACATCGTAGAAAGCATAGAATAGAGCTGACAATACACCAAATTCATTACTTGCTGGTTTATTAGTGATCAGTTTTGCGAATCCATAGGGGACAGTTATTATACAACTCTTGAAATTTTGCTTTCTTTCCTTTATAAGCCTGTAAAAAAATTCCTGTAGGATCTGATACGGTGGGTTTGAAACGATCTTGTCGAAATTCGGCAAATCCACATTGAGCACATCTCCAGGTATTACCTTGACA
>JAKAVF010000041.1 GCA_021827605.1 Microcaldota archaeon | reverse complement strand
TATATTCCGCAGATAGTGATTGGCTCGCACGGGCTGTCAAACCTTGTGATTTATGCAAATGCGTTCACGCACGGGGAATATATTGCATGGGACAGGGAGACCCGCAGAAATCTCGCAAAATTCGGCGTAGAGTGGAGTCAATCGGAGATCGCGTACACAAGACTGGGCTTTCTGCCATTGCAGAGCAAGACGATAAAGATGGCTGCTATACCTGATGAGTTCAAGAAGTTCCTCGTTCTGCTCAACGAGGACTCGAGGATTAGGTTGCGCGAAATAGCCAAGAAGAGGAGAATTGGCTATAAGAGAACCGTGTACATATACAAAAAGCTGCTTGAAGCTGGCTACATAAAACGTTTTACTATTTCAATGGCGTTGCCCAAGGAGCTGTCGCTTTTGGCGATGATGAGCAGGTACATACCTCTGCAGAACTACAATAAGGCGACTGCGATGTCGCAAAGACTTCTGATAGGCGAGCGGGAAACCGAGCTCATAAACAGGTATATATTTTCTTGTGGGCTCATGGGCAGCTATGACTTCTTTGCCATGGGCGTATTCGACGACTTCAGGAGCGCGCATATGCAGGGCGTCGTCGCCTACAAAAAACTTTTCAAAGATTTTAAGACGCTGGAGCTTAGGTATATGGAGCTCAAGGAAATAGTTTCCGGAAGACTGCCGATTAGGAGCGTTGATGTAAAAAAGGATTACGTCAGCCTCCTCCAGCAAAGGATGGAAAGATGATTAGAGCGCAATAGTATACGCTATTTCAGCCTTATGCTGTCCAAATTCATCGGCGCCCTTGACTCCGCGTGCAGTATCTTGCCGAGCACCCTTGCAAGGTCCTCGCACTTCTGCTCTTCGCCGTGCATCGTGAAGACCGTCTTCGGCTTTGGCCTCAGGTTGTCGACAAAGTTGAGGATCTGCCTCCTGTCGCTGTGACCGGAGAATCCCTCTACTGTCTTCACGTTCATCTTCACCTTTATCGGAGCGAGATGGCCGTTCTCATCGGGAAGCGCAACCTCGCTGAGGCCATTCTGCAGCCTCCTTCCGAGTGAGTTTGAGCTATTGTATCCCACAAACACCAGCGAGTTCTTCTCATTGTCGGCCAGCCTCCTGAAATATTCCACGCTGGCTCCGCCATTCATCATTCCCCCGCTTGCAAGTATGACTCCCGGCCCCTTCTCGAAAACCTGTTCCCTCTCGCCCTTGACTACTTCGAATATCTCGCTCTCGAAAGGAGACCTGTTGTTGAGTATCCTGTTTCGCACGCCCTCCTTTAGGTATTCTGGATATGCTGTGTGTATGGCGCTCGCCTCGACTATCATGCCATCCATCCATACGGGTATGTTCTCCTTGCTCTCGCCGAACATGCTCTCCAGCACAAGCATTATCTCCTGGCTCCTGCCGACTGCGAAGAGTGGAATCAGGACCTTCCCCCCATTTTGCACGGTTCTCCTTATTGTCTCGACAAGCTCCAGTTCTGAGTCCCTCCTGTTTGGCGTGATGTCGTTTGGCCCCCCATATGTGCTCTCCGTGAAGATCGCGTCTATCCTCGGGTACTTAACTGTCGCTGAATCGAAAAGCCTCGTGAATCCGTACTTCATGTCTCCTGTGTGGACTATGTTGTACATTCCCTCTCCGACATGCAGGTGCACTGTCGCGCTGCCGAGTATGTGGCCTGCATTGTGGTACGTGAGCTTCAGCTCGTCGGTAATGTTCGTGACCTCATTGTATTCTCTTGGTATCATATGCAGGAGCATCTTTCTAACATCCTTCTCGTCGTAGAGAGGGGTTCCGCCGCTCCTCTGCACCAGCTTTATGTAGTCATTGAGCAGCAGCGCAGCGAGGTCTCTTGTTGGCGGAGTGCAGTAGACCGGGCCGTTGTACCCGAACTTGAATAGGTAGGGTATGAATCCGATGTGGTCCATATGCGCATGGGTTATTACGATTGCATCGAGCTCGTTTATCGATATGTTAGCGCTGTCCAAGTATGGGAACGCCTCGTTCTCGCCGTTCTGGTTTGCGCCGACTCCCTTTACGGACGGCTCCGGGCTGAGCCCGCAGTCTATTATCACCTTGGAGTGCGGGGTCTCAAGCAGAAGGCTGCTCCTTCCAACTTCCCTGAATCCACCCAGCGCTGTCGCCTTCAGCCACTCGCTCTTCATTATCGGCTTGTTTATGTTCTTCCCGACTCCTACGAGGAATTTCTTCCTGAATTCGCTTTCGTTGAATATCAGCTGCCTTATCCTTGTTATCGTGTCGCTCTGCATGGTGGGTGTCCTGAGCGCCTTCGGCGTCCAGTTTGTCTGCGATGCTATCGCTTTGAGCGTAGAGCCGCCCTTTCCTATGACCAAGCCAGGCTTCAGCGCGTCTATGTAGACCTCGCAGAACTCAGGCGCGAACTTGACGTTGCTTATGACGGCCTCTGCGGGAATGAGCTGCTTTATTATCTCCAGCGCCTTCTCCGGCGCCATCAAGCTGGCGCTATCGCTCCTTACTATAAGCTTCTTCTTGACCGAAGCGGCTATGTTCCTTATCACGAAGTCGTCCTCATAGACCTTTCGCGGGTTCTTCACGTAGACGACTATGTCCGGCCCCTCGAATTCAGCCTTGACGAATCCGACGTCGCTGGGCAGCATCCCCTCTATCTTCTTGAAGAGCTCCTCAGAATGCTGCTTTGCGCTTCCATTTCCGTTGCCGTTCATTCCTGGTTTTTTTTCTTCCAATAAATCACTGGTTCCTCAAAATACCAATATCTACCATTGCGGTGTGCCTGTGCAACGAAGAGCAAGCTCCTCTTGCTAGAAAAATGCCACCTGCTTAGAAAAACATAATAACAATGGTCGATTTTGGTTTGTTAGTTAGTTTGCTTTGCTTTTGCCGTTTGCTTCCTTCTTACTTTGCAGTGCTGGGCGGAACCAGCTTCTCGATGTCCTTTCCTGAATATTCTGTGTATCCGGACTCTGTTATAACGGCTATGTTCCTGCTGTCGCCAGTAGCAGAATCTCTCCTCATCGCTATCTCAAGCGCTTTTGCCACCATCTTAACAGCATCTTTTGTCGACATTCCTTTCTTGTAGTTGTCTTCTATGTAGCCTATCGCCACAGTAGAGCCAGAGCCGGTCGCAGAGAACTTGCTTTCTGCTGTGTATCCGCCAACCGGGTCCATCGAGTACAGTTGTGGTTCGTCTCCGTCCATTCCCCCTATAATCAGTTCGACATAGTAAGGGAGCATCTTGTTTGACTGAAGCACTATTGAGAGAAGCGAGGTCGCAGACTTCGGCGAGAGAGGCCTCCCTTCGTCCATCTTATAAATCTCGTTCTGTATCTTAAGTATCCTTATGAGCTCCTGGGCATCTCCTACCATACCTGCTATCGTCATGCCAAGGTTGCTGTCTATCTTAGCGACTTTCTTTGCCTCACCGCTAGCTATGTATGTGCCAGCTGTCGCCCTTGTATCTGCTCCTATGACGATTCCGTCACTGCAGACGACTCCTATCGTGGTCGTGCCCTTCAGATATCTCTTGTAGTCCTTTGCATCGTGCTCATAATCCATTTTTCCACCAGACGAATGATTAGCTATAGAAAAAATCAAATCCAAAAATGAAGGAATAAAAAACTAAAAGGTCGCTTTAAACGATTATAGATTAATAGACATAGCTATATAAGGCTTTCTTTTCTGCACGAATTGAATCATGCAAAATCGATCACACTTCCGCTGCCTATGAACTTTCGTGCGCCACCGACCGGCTCCGCATACGCAAAGGTCCTGTAAACTTTCGTCACCTTTATTCTATACACATTGCCTATCCTGGTCTTCGCGTTCTTGATGAAGATAACGAATTCGCCTACCTTCCCTATTCCTTCATCCCTTGCCCCTTTTGCATCCACCCGTATTTCGTGTACGGATCCCAGCTCTACTAGTTCGTTTTCATTTGCCATTTTATCCACCCCTGGACAATGTTAAATTGTTGTGCAAGGTTTATAAAGGTGCTATGCAGTTCCCGGCTTATTTGACAGTTGTCTAACAAAAAGACTGGATTTCTCCTCGATTCACTGAGGGAGTTGTTTTTTCCTTGCAGAACTTTTCTTCATCGGTCTTGCAACGACAAAGAGCGCAACAGCAGATATTATTGTAAGTATGCCAACTGCTGCGAACGCTAATGGCCTGTTTTCATTGAGGTAATTTTCCTGCTGCGATGCACTCGCCTGCGCCTTTGAAAGCAACACCTGAGCCTTTGTCACGTTCTTTGATGAGACGTTTATCGCCTCGCTGAGATACGCATCCGCCTTGCTGAGGTCGGGATAGAATATGAGATACGACTCGTTCTGCACCTTGCCTATGTATGCGATCGTGTTGTTGATCGACTCGTTTATCGTGAAGGATATCTGCCCGCCCGGATTCACGGTGCTGCCTCCTGCGGCTGAGGTATAAGAAACAAAATAAGATAGTAGCAGGACAATCGCTCCTGCCACTATGTAAATTAGCCGCATTACAGGTTCACGTCTATGTTGAGCTGCTCCTTGAGCTCCCTGTACCTGTTCCTGATGGTCACTTCGGTCACTCCTGCGACATCGGCCACTTCCTTCTGCGTCCTCCTCTCTCCGGCAAGTGCGCCGGCTATGTAGACTGCAGCTGCACTGACGCCAGTCGGGCTCCTTCCGGATACGAGCCCCTTCTTCATCGCGTCCTTGAGAAGCTCAATTGACTTTTCCTGAGCCTCTCCGGAAAGCTTGAGAGCGTTTATGTACCTTGGCACATAGCTGATAGGGTCTGTAAGAGGGATCTTCAGGCCGAGCTCGTGCGATATGACGCGGTACGCCCTTCCTATCTCCTTCTTCGGAAGCCCAGATATGCTAGATATCTCGTCAAGAGTCCTCGGCATTCCCGCCTCTCTGCACGCTGCATAAATCACAGCCTGCACTACGGTCTCTATCGGCCTTCCCCTTATGAGGTTGTTTTGCACGCACTTCCTGTAGAGAAGCGCAGCCGATTCCCTTATGTTGTCCGGGAGACCGAGGTAGCTTGCTACCCTGTTTAGCTCCGGCAGGGCAATGAGGTAGTTCCTCTCGCTGGAGCTGGCTATGCTGGCTCTCTTGTGCCACTTTCTCATCCTGTAGAGCTGCGCCTGCCTCTTCGAAGGTATTCGCACCCCTCTTATGTCCTTGTTGTAAAGATCAATTTCAGTTACGAGGCCGCGGTTCGGCTTTGTATACTTGATAGGAGCGCCGGTCCTTGCCCTGCTGTTCCTCTGGTCTGCGTCGAACGCCCTCCATTCCGGTCCAGTGTCCGTTACGTTCTCCTCGATTACGAGACCACATGAGTTGCAGACTAGCTCCCCCCTCTCGTTGTCGAATATTAGGTCTGTAGAGCTGCAGCTTGGGCACTTGCTCACTCTCTCTACGGTCTTCGTAGCGATAGGGTGCTGCTCCTCAGCAGATCCAGCTGTGAGTTGGAGTGACGGATGCTGCTGCATTGGCTGAGGTGCGCCGGTGCTCTCTATGAGGCTCCTCGGCCTTCCCCTGTTTCTTTTTGCTGCGCTCTCTATGCTCAGCTTTGAACCGCTAACTACAATTTTCCTCTCCTGTGGGGCGCTGCTTGCGATCTTCCTCGCCTTCTGCGCTTTCGCAGTCTTCGGCTTGCTCTTTCTAGTAATTTTAGACTTTGCCATCTATTTCACCAGTTTTGAATATTAGTTTCAATTCCAAGATTATTCCTCGAACACTCGTGGTAACCTTTTTAAAGTTTTCCTAAAATTAGCACTAATATAGTGAACAATAAGATATTTAAACCTTTCGTTCGTCCTCCTCGGAGCATGAAGAGAATGTTTATAAGGGGACTTGATATTTAAAAGGACGTGAAAGATCTATTGTGACATCACGCACTGCTGCGCTGTAAGCCTCCAATATTGGAGCGGAAAACTGCTACTTTCCGAACTAAAAACCGCTTTCCAAAAACATAACAATCGATGGAAAAAATTTCCACTTTGAGCAGGGTTTTTAAATGCAGGAAAATAAGGGTGAGTGATGAGAATCAAGATATATGGATATATCATGCTGATTTCGGCAGTGCTGATAATATCTGCAGTGCCGGTGCTTTTCAGGCTTGCGGACAACATGAACCCGCTCATGCTGGTCCTTCTGGTATCCCTGGTAGGTACTGTATTTGGATCCGCACTGGTGCTTGCCAAGGGGAAGCAGGAGGATATGCGGCTCCTGCTCAAGAAGAAGTCTCTTCTCTACCCTACGCTCGCCGTTGGATTTCTTGTGTTCACAATAATAACCATAGCGTTTGGCATAGCAACGCACTACATAAGCGCGGCTCTGACTGCTGTAGTATACAGGACATGGCCGCTCATGATGGTTGCGATAGCGCCGTTCCTTCTCAGGGAGAAGATAACCAAGTGGGACGGAGCAGCGTTGCTGATAGGATTCTCAGGTCTTGCATTCATACTTATAGGCGACAGCTCGCTCAGCCTGCCGCTTGCCGTCCTTCCGTTCGTCGGAATCGTGCTAATTGCGGCCCTTGCAGATGCGATAGGCTCCTCCCTGCAGAAGAGGTACACAGTAGAGATATACAGCTCTATCGTCATGTATAACCTTGTCGCACTCTCGCTGTTCACGCTTATGGCGGTTTCTACAAACCAGCTCTCGCTCGGCGGGATAAGCGCGACCGACTGGGTCGGAATACTTCTGCTTGGCGTGTTCCAGAACGTGCTGCTGGCGTTCTTCTTCGTCAATTCGATGAGAATCCTTAACACCGCTTTCGCTGTCAACGTCTACCTTGTATGTCCATTCATGACCATGGTGCTCGGCTACATATTCCTCGGCGAGCCGATACTTCCAGCTTATATAGTCGTAGCGGTTACGGTCTTTATAGGAATACTTGTACAGAGGTTTGCGCCAAAGGGCAGCAACTACATAAGCAGGTCAAAGAGCAGGACATTTGCGCCTGCGCCAGCGCTTTATGACATAACCAGCGCATTCGTGAACACCAAGAACAAGAAGCTCTACAACGTCCTTAGAGGGAGCGGCAGGGTTCTAGCATTCAACAAGGGGCCTGTCGACCCCGAGATATACAGGGAGCTTATGGAGAGCGAGAACGCAAGGGGAGACGGCTGCATGCTGCTGTCGAACAAGACCCACGGCGAAGAGTTCTCGAGCGAGGAGCTTGAGTATATAAAGGAGCTGATGAACCATGGCGATAGAGACATGATATTCATAGGCGCAGGCCACCCGAACCTCGTCGAGAAAAAGCTGTTCGCGCTCCACGACAGCTTCGAAGCTGAAGGGGAAAGCGCATGATCAGATAAGTTCACCGCCGGTCCAGTCCACTACCCCATAAGTCTCCTTCTGGTCTATGTTCCTTATCGGCGGATATCCCTTTACTACTTTTTCAACAGTGGCGAGCGCCATCTTAGGCTCGTCCTCCCTGTAAGCCGCTACATGCGCGTCTATGCTCTGTCTCTTCCCCTCATCATAATCATTGTAATTGGCCCAAGTGAAAAACCTGTCGCCGCCGCTTGCGCTGAGGGAAATCGGGTATTCGCTGACTATCGGGAACTCTGGGAGCTGCTTCCAGTACATCGTCCTCCTTTCCCTCTCTACCCTTCTCTGTATGCCTGGCTTGACTATGTAGTTGTTCCCAAAATAGACCAGATTGACCTTCATCGGCGACTTTGTCACTAGGGTTGTGTACCTTTTTATCAGCTTCGACTTGTCGAGCTCCCTGAAATAGTACCTTGTCAGCGCCTCGCTCACCCCCATCTCCTTGCTTAAGTCCCTTATCGATATCCTTGAATTGTTGTTTACTATGCTGAGCATCTTCCTGTATATGAGTTCAAGATTAGAAGCTTCTATCGCAGCACTGTCCAAAGGAACGAATCCAAGATGAAAGACATTCGCCTCGGACTGGATGATTTCAGCTCCATATTTCGACAGCACGCCGTACAGGGCGGTCTCCCACTGCGAATATTCCATGGGCGACTTCGCGATAGCGAATATCACGCAGTCGAAGTCCCCTTTTGTAGTGAACACAAGCTGCGCAACCCTGCTTTTCGCGAATATTGCTGAAAGGTCCTCGGGCTTCGCCTTCTTCTTGAATTTCATGCGCAGGAGGTGCAGCTCTGTGAACCCCAACGCAGCGTAGTTCGGCTCTATAGTGTAGCGAAGCCCGAATTCATGCTCGAGCGCCTCTACCCTCTCCTTAACAGCGTGCCTTGACACGGTGTACTTCTGTGCCAGCTCAGTTATGGTGACCCTCGAGTCCATGCAAAGGTCACGCAGGATCTGGCGCGAAAGTAAGCTGACCTCAACCATATTATCGCTTTCTAATGAAAAGTACATTCTTAAATAATTATCTATACGTGCGCGATCGACTACGACGGAAGCCGGTCAAAAGTGTAAGATTTTCATCGAATTTTTGCTAATTTGATAGCATTTAAATATAGGGAAAATATCAATGGAAATCAGATGTGGTTCTGGTTTTAACACCCTAAACCCACCCAAAGGCGCATGGTTCTTACCATGCCCGCCACATCTACTTTTGATTAAACTGGATTTGCCGAAACGTTTCAGAGGCTTTAAAAATTACGGAAGTTTTATATATATATGAGGGCTTAATGTCCTAGCCGCATCCTGAAAAAATTCATTTTGTGGCGCGTGATACATTCGGTGGAAAAGTGGAGAAAGATACGTTCATGGCACTCGGCTTGTTGCCAGAAGAGAGGGTAGTGTGCAAGGCGCAGATCGGGACGCTTTCGAGGATTGGAGTCCTCCCGAAGGCTTATTCTGTGATAACTACGAAAAGGTTCTTTGTCGTAAGGCCGTTTTCCGGAAAAAGGTCAATACCATACGAGAAAGTGGCATCAATAAATTTGAAAAAGGGCGTAGTTTCATCAAGATTGATAATCAATATGGTAAAGGAGAAGAATACTGGCGCTGCTTTGAGCACGGTAATCACCTTTGCGAACAACCAGAACGCAATCGCGGCATTCGGGATAATCAATAATCAGATAATCGCAAGCAAGGACAAGAACTACGCGGCAAGGGAGTCCCACAGGAAAACGCTTGAAGGAAGGAGAGGTACGATGGGCAGGGCAATGGCGCGGCCGCCACGGCCCCAGGTCGTAAGCCCGGCTCCAACAGCAGGAAGGGAGATTGACGCAGTGGCGATCGGCAAGGTTGTCGCTGCATCCGCAATCGAAACCGCAGCAGCGCTTACCAGGATGGGGGTGAAGTATGGCAGGCAGGGTATTGCAATCGCGACAGAAGAGGCGCAGAGGGCATGGCCAATCCTGAATACAGCTGTGAATTCAGCT
Source organism: Microcaldota archaeon (assembly GCA_021827605.1). Lineage (GTDB taxonomy): Archaea > Micrarchaeota > Micrarchaeia > Micrarchaeales > Micrarchaeaceae > JAJZYD01. Next base: position 13,060 of record JAKAVF010000041.1, on the reverse strand, counting down.
ATAAGCTCCGCGAAAAAAATGTCTGAGCTTATTCCATTGTTCATCGCAAGGCGCCAGCAGAAGCCGCCGATGCTGGAGCGCGTTGTATATACGGATGACTCTGACGTTTCATACTTCACAGGCGGAAAGGCATACGGAATGCAGAGTGGTGACGTGGAACGGTCTGGAGATGCGGTATTCATGGTCGAAGGGGGAAACAGCGGCACGCAACATGCGCAGGCAACAGTGCAGGTCCAGAAGCAAAATGGTACAAGGAGCGGGATGAATCCTGACAGGGACCTCAAAATATTTAGGGTAAGGAAGATGAGGGAAAAAGGGGAGAAGCACGTCCCTAGGGAGAAACCTAGCTTCTTTAATATCTTTAATGACTAAATCCGCTTATGGATGTTCTTTCTATAAAGGGGAGAGCACCTTATGAGATAATCGAGTCTATTTTGCAGAGAGGAATACAGAGTTTCACGCCTCCGCAAGAGGAATCTATCAAGAGGGGCCTTCTTTCAAGTGAAAATATAGTTGTCGCAGCGCCTACAGCCAGCGGCAAGACCCTCATCGCGGAGATCGCATGCGCGAACTCGATAATCGGAAGGGGGAAGAAGGCTGTCTACATAGCTCCGATGAGGGCGCTGGTTTATGAAAAGTACAACGAGTTCAAGGCTGCTTATCCGTATGTAAAGACTGCGATGTCGATAGGCGACCTCGACTCAGGTGACCACGGGCTTCAGAACTGTGACATGCTTTTCGTCTCGACAGAGAAGTTCGACAGCCTGCTAAGGCACGGTATCTCGTGGCTCGACAGGATAGGCTGCCTCGTCTTCGATGAGGTGCACATGCTCGGGGAGAGCGGAAGAGGACCAACGCTCGAAGTTCTCATGACAAAATTGAAGCAGACTTGCAGCGCGCAGATAGTCGCATTAAGCGCAACGATCGGAAACTCTGATGAGATAGCAAGATGGCTGAAGGCAACGCTTGTGCAAAGCGATTGGAGGCCAGTAAAGCTGAAGAAAGGAGTCGTGCACGATGGCAAGCTGTACTATCTTGATGACAGGTCAGCGCTTGACGTCGAAGAGGAGGAACTTGGGGGGAAGAGCCCGATTCAGGAGATAAGAATCCTGCAGGATACAATGGAGAGATCGAAGCAGCTACTCGTCTTCTATTCCACAAAGAGGAATGCGGAGGCAGGCGCAGTAAAACTCTCAGAACCGGTAGAGGAGCGCCTCACCGCGGAGGAAAAGATGAAACTGGAAAAGCTGGGCGAGGATGTGCTCAATGTCCTTGACAGGCCGACAGAGCAGTGCATGAAGCTTTCGAAGCTGGTCAGGAAAGGAGTTGCGTTCCATCATGCTGGTCTAATGAACGCGCAAAGGACAAAGATAGAAGAGGCGTTCAAAGGGAATCTGATAAAGGCTATCTGCAGCACAACCACTTTGGGGTTGGGCGTAAACCTCCCCGCTCACACGGTAGTTGTAAGGGACATAAGCAGATTCGACGGTGGCGGTAGCGAGATGATTGGAATCAATGAGGTGCTGCAGCTTTTCGGGAGGGCCGGCAGGCCGAAGTATGATAAGGAGGGCAGGGCGATGCTGATCGCTCCGTACAAGGAGAGGGTGCAGGAGCTCTACAGGAACTACATTCTTGCAAAGCCGGAATCGGTTGAATCGAACCTTGGAGTAATCCCTGTCTTGAGAACTCACGTGCTTGCTTTCATCGCCGAGGGTTTCCTCAACAGCAACGATGAAATCCTGAATTTCCTGAAGAAGACTTTCTACGGCTTCCAGTATGGCGCAGAGGAGCACCTGAAGAATGTGATAGATGAGATAGCAAACGACCTAAAGAGGTGGGGGTTCATAGAGGAAGTTGGAAAGAAGGAGTACCTTGCGACAAAAACAGGAAAGAGGGTCAGCGAGCTCTACATAGATCCGTTATCCGCTAGATGGATGCTGAATGTGATGGAGGAGGAAGAGCTGGATACGGTAGGAATCCTTTATATGATAACCAACACTCTTGAGATGAGGCCTTATGCAAGGACGACAGAGGAAGCGGAAGAGATGTACGCATCATACAGATACATCCACAAGGACAAGACAATCTACAACGAATTCGAAAGGATGGATTACGGCTACTACGACCCCGTGCGGGCATTCAGCACCGCGATGATGCTGAAGGACTGGACTGACGAGCAAAGGGAGCAGGACATAGTCAAGAAATACAAATCGACGCCGGGAGAGATCTACTCGAAGCTCTCCAACGCTGACTGGATGATATATTCTGCTATAGAGCTTGCAAAACTGGTACACAAGAGCGCGCACGGCATGATTAACATGAGGGTGCGGCTGCGATATGGAATAAAGGAGGAATTGCTCGACCTTGTAAGGCTGGAGCAGATAGGAAGGGTCAGGGCAAGGCTTCTTTTCATGAACGGGATAAAGACGGTGAGCGATATCAGAAGCAACCACGCTGTGGTGGAGCGCGCGCTGGGGAAAGAGGTTGCAAAGAAGGTCCTCGACCAGCTTGCATGAGCTGCACAAAGGGATTAATACGCTTTCCAAAGAATAACATTATGGAAATCCATAACTCTGAGTTTAGGCTGTATCTGAAAAGCCCGGAGCAACAAGATGCGGATGCGATTGCTGAGCTGGCAAATAATTACAACGTTTCAAAGGAACTGCACAACACGTTTCCCCACCCGTATACAAGGGCAGACGCAATTTCATTTATCGACTTCGCAGCCGCAAGCCTTGCTGACGGGACTGGACTGCATCTTGCAATCCGTATAAAAGGTGAGGGTGAAGTAATCGGTATGGTCGGTCTCAGGATATTTAGCAGGAACAGGAGTGCAGAGATAGGTTACTGGCTTGGTGAGAAATATTGGAGCCGCGGGTATGGAAAAGAGGCAATCAGACTGATGCTAGCTTATGGTTTTGAAAAACTGAAACTCAACAGAATCTACGCGGGGGTGTTCTCACATAATGAGAGATCTATGCATATCCTTGAGAAGCTGGGATTCTGCAGAGAGGGCGTCCTCAGGGAAGAGGAGCTAAAGGATGGAAAATTCGTCAACACGGTATACCTTAGCATCCTCAAGAGGGAATACAAAGAAAAATTAAGGATAGAAGTAAAAGAAATCCGCTAATAGCGAATTTTCAATCTGCTTAAATACTTTGCTGTGACTTCTTACTATTCGTCCAATATTTTTCGGTGACTTTTTGTACATCCCACGATCTGCTATCAAGAAAATACTCAAAGAAGCTGGCGCGGAGAGGATAAGCGAAGAAGCAGTCTCTATTTTCCACAACAACATAAACAAGATTGCATTCACGATGGCTACGAGGTCGGTCAAGCTCGCAAAGCACGCGAAGAGGAAGACCGTCGCACCTTCTGACATAAAGCTCGCTGTCCAGACCGCAGAGGCCTGAATATTACACAGGATAGCCGAGCAGCCTGAGTATCACTATAACGACGACAGCTGGAAGTCCGAATATCGCAACCCCTACTATAACGAGAAGCGAGAAGGTGATCCCTAGCGCAAACCACATGTTCAGCAGCCAAATCGAGATTAACCCAAGCACGCTGTTTATGAGAAGTCCGGCAATTATGTGGAGCAGTGCGCCACCGAGCTTGAAAACGAGAAAGACTACCAGGAAAATCAGCGCGAACGCTATTATCTCGCTTATGATCCCTCCTGCGAGGATGTCTAGCATCACAACGGGCAAGAACAACATTAAATCCACCTTGTAATCTATTCAAAACCAAGGCTTAAAAAGGATTCTGAGCATTTCGGTCTCTCGCACAGCGCTTATATATTCCTTTCCGAGAAATAGTACTCAGTGGCAGGCGGGCAGCCTACCGAAAGGAGGAAGCTCCTCTCATACAGAGCGCATAGTTCTTAAGGAACAATCCGGAGCAGAAACGATACCAAAACCACAGCAAGCGATGACTCGACGAGCGCTGTTGCGATGGATGAAACGTGCCGGTGCGTGCGCGGTGAGTATGCAAGGCCTTTGAGCCGCTCAGTCTAATGCTGCCTAAAACAAAAAGAGGGCTACGGCCTGCCACTGTTTCGTTTGCAGGAAAGGGTTTTAAACTCTGTTTCTTTTAGTCTTCTATGCAGAAGCTCAGAGCCAATAGGAAAATCGAGAAAGCAAGAAATAAGGCTAACAACCTCTTAGAATGCCACTTCTTTAAATAGCCTGCAAAACCCCTGATAAGCTTAAATACCCCGCCTTTTATGGTTAAATCAGTGATGAAAAATGCACATCATAGACGACTTGAAGATGGGCTTCCAGGTAATGCTGAGGCCCGGAGAGACGACGAAGAAGAGCATGGAGATAGGTCAGGCGTACAGCTTTTATTACAAGGCGACCCTTTTGCCGCTGGTAGCGCTGATCATAATATCTCTGATAATAGCGGGAGCTCTTGCCGCATCACCGTTGGGAAGCCTGTTTGGCGGGCTATTGGGGAGCGTAGGACTGGCAACTGCAGTAGTTGTCCCGATCCTAGCAGTATGGATCCTGATACCGATAAGCATACTGATCAACGGCGGCCTGTACCACCTATTTGGTATGTGGACCGGGCAGTTCAAGCAGGATTTCAACAAGACCCTGACTGCCACGATGTTCAGCAAGATGCCGACGACCATATTCCTGTTCGCACTGGTTGTGCCTGCAACCATAGCACTATTCCCCCTGTTCGTGATTTGGGAGCTTGTAGTGCTCGTGATTGCGCTGTCAAACCAGCAAAAGGTAAAGTGGAATGTGGCCTTCGGAGTAGTGGTAATAACGGTTACGGTGATAGCAGCCCTGGTCGGCTTGATACTTACTGTATTTGCTATCTCGATAAGCGGAGCTATGATGGGCTGGCTCAATGCTGTTGTACCACATCTGCTAGGGAACGGCGGATTGCCCACGATAACAATCCCAATTTAAACCTTTAGCGCCGGAAGGCGCTTTCTTTTTCTTTTTTCTTTATGAGGTAAAGCGCAAGCGCTCGTCCATCGCAGAAGGGGTCGCGCTGCTGCACTCCCTAAGTATCCTTACTTTTTGAGGGCCCGCCGCAGCATCCACAGCACTTTTCTTTGCCCTATTCTCGCCGTGTTCGATTTAGTTCACTTCTTTAATCCGTATCTCTTCTTCGTTGCATTTATGAACTTGTTGTACAGCTGGGGATTGTACAGCGCCGCAATGTCGACTAGCGAAACGAGCTGCTGCGCTATTGCATTTTCTATGCTCGGCACTATGTGGCACGGGTGCACCTCGACATTCTCGTAGAGGACACCGGTATGCGCTATCCCCTTCCCGACATCATCGACACCGTTCCTCTTTGAGTAATACAGCGCTATGTAATTCAGCGCGTCGTTCTCTATCTCTTTTCTCGTGAGGCCGAACCAGTAGTGCATTATGAACCACATTACCTTTACCGCAACAACAGAGTTGCAGAATACGCTGACGTCATCTGTTTTCTTTAGCTTCAGCAGCGGTTTCGTGAACTTTATCGACTGCGATGCTGTGATTGATTTTTCTTCTATGAGCAGCTTTGTCTTCTTGTTGAGGCGGGGTGCAACGTAGTTCCTGATCGAGGAAGCCTCGGACAGCTTTGCCCTAGAGTCGGTGTGTCCACCGCATATCACAGCTTTATCAACCTTGTTCCTGTTAGCGAACTCTATGAACTCGTCAACGTATTCCTTGTAGTTCTTCATGTTGGAGTCAAAGATTCCATTCCCGAGAAGCACAGCAATTCTTGCCATTTTTACCCCCTTTTATCACTCACAATTCTGTTTTAAATACCTTTCAATTCCGCATGCCTTTATCGCTTCCATCGAAAAGAATGAAAAAGCAATTAAAGTTTATTTGTGGTACATTATCCCACGGTATACTGGAAACTGCAAAATCGGCAGCTGCAGGTGGCGGTAAGAAGAGAGGTATTCTTGTCGCCGACGCTGTGGTCGTAGTGGCGGTGATCTCAATTCTGCGCCTTTACTCTGGCTCCGGCAACCCATTGAACACAAACGTGCCGGCGAACTTCACGCAGCTTCCTCCGAACGCTACGCTACTGTCAACCGAATAAGCGGCTTGCGGCCGGTCTAGATCGCAAGCACTGCACCTATCAGTAGTCCGAGTATGTACAGCCATCCGAAGTTCCGGTTATTGATCAGGCTATATCTGTGGTACCACAGCGGCCATCCGACGTAACCCCTTGGTGGTCCACGCGGCTTCGGGTGCAAGAACACCCTCAGCGCGCTTGCCGCCATCGGTGCATTCATGAGGACAACAAGCGCAAAGATTGTCAGTGCATTCAGAAAGATGAAGATAGGCACGAGAGCATACATCGCAATTATTATGAATACGTTCAATGTGCGCGCGTTCGCGCTGCCGAGCAGAACAGGAAGAGTCTTCTGGTGCTTCGATGCGTCGAATTTCATCTGGTCTATGTGCTTTCCCACAAGTATCGACATCACCCCAAGGCCGTATGGGATAGAGACGAAGAACGCATCTATGGAGAGCTGTCCTGTCAGCGCATAGTAACCGCCGCCTATCATAAGCGGACCCCAGACTACGAAAGTGGCTATCTCGCCGAGGCCAATCTCCTTTAGCGTGATTGGCGTAGTGTCGTAAAACAGCAGGATCAGAAGGCCGGCAACCGTAAATTCAAGGACTACTATCCCATGGATGTAGGTGAAGATTATCCCTATCGCAGCGCTGAAAAGGAGCAGCCCTCCTATGAGCGCTCTGAGACCTCTCTTACTGAAAGTGCCGCTCGCAAGTGGATGAATGGTGTAATTCCTTCTCGGCGACTCCTTGCTGTCCAGGTTTCTCATATATCCAAAGTAATCGTTGATCAGATTGCTCGATGCATGCGCTGCCATGAGGCCGAAGACAAGGAGTATCGAGTACAAAGGATTGAACATCCCTGCCCTGTAGGATAGGATGCTCGCAATTACAGCAGCCTGGAAAGAGATGACGAGTATCACGCTTCTAGCTGAGAAGAGCGCCCTCGATACGCTGTCAAGTTTTTTGGCGTCCTTGGAATTTGGCTTGTAGAATCCGCGGAATGCGCTGGACCACACCCTAATCTTATTGTTTGAGCTTTCCTCAGCCAATGGTTCACCTAGAGTTTACGTTTTTGCGCGGGGAGATTATCCATCGATGAGAAGTGATAAATTGGTTTGCCTGCAATCTTGACTTTGAGGTGAAGCTGTGGCTGATTTGCTCTCCGAGCATTGGAAAATGGCAGAGAAGGAGATATTCAGGCTTGCAATGCCTGTGTTCACTTACAGCGATGCAGAGATGCTAAGGTACAATCACTATCATGAGACCGGCAAGCTTACCGTCGATAAGGAACTCTCAGACTGGGCATTGATGTTGAAGGAGCGCAAGGAGGAGGTGGTCACGACAATACGGCCGCAGATAATCAAAACTCCGCTTTCAGACTTGACAAAGTTCAAGATAAAGGAGTGCAGAGTGCCCCGAGGCTTGTCGAAATCAGGAAGAGGGCCATAGCCTTTGTAAAACCGCTGGAACCATTTCCCTATAGTTTACCGTGCTCCCTTTTTTCCCTAAGCCAATCCATCGTCCTCTCCAGGCCCTCATCAAGGCTCACTTCTGGCTTCCACCTGAGCAGCTCGCGTGCCTTTGCAGAATCTGCTGCACGCCTTTTTGGATCCTCCTCGCGCGGTTTGGTATGGATTATCTCAGATGCACTGCCTGTCATCCGTATAATGCGCTTCGCAAGGTCGATTACTGTTATCTCCTCGCTAGAGCCTATGTTAAGGACAGCACCCTTTGCACTCGGTTCGTACAGAAACTTCCATGTCGCGTTGACCCAGTCGGTGTAAAATAGATATGACCTCGTCTGCAGGCCGTCGCCATGCACTGTGAGCGGCTGCCCTGACAGCGCCTGGTCTATGAACCTTGGTATCACGCGGCCGTAGAACCCATCCTCCCTTATCCTTGGCCCAAATACGTTGAAAGGCCTCTCTATCCTGACGTCGACTCCATAAGTCCTTTCGAACGCTTTCGCCAGCGCCTCCGAAAAGCGCTTGCTCTCATCGTAACAGCTCCTGACTCCATTGGGATTCACGTTCCCGAAATAGCTCTCCGGTATTGGGACAACAGCTGGGTCTCCATAAACCTCCGATGTAGAGGTATAGAGGAATGTTGCATTGCTCAAGCGCGCTATCTCAAGCATCAGCCTTGTGCCGATGTCATTTGAATCTATCGTGCGCAGCGGGTTCCTTAGGTAATCTTCTGGGCTCGGCCTTGCTGCAAGGTGCAGGATGAAATCGAACCTGCGGTCCAGCAGTTCCCTCGCGTTCTCCACGGGTTTCTGGATGACTTCTACCTCTTTCGGCACCTGCCTCTCCTTTGACGTGGAGAAGTCGTCAACGACAGTCACATCAATGCCGTTGCCAAGAGCCATGTCAATGATGTGGCTGCCAAGGAAGCCGTTCCCGCCTGATACAAGCATTTTTTCTCTCATGCCCTCATCTGCAGCTCAGATCAAATCAAATTTGAGAATCTCACGTCTTTTCTCGTGAATTCTGCGAACGCCTTTATCCAGAGCTCCTTCGTGCCTATGTCGTACCTTGTGCCTTTGAACTCCACGCCGTACATCGGCCGCTCCTTCTGCAGCAGCGTGAGGGCGTCGGTGAGCTGATATTCACCATTCTTGCCGGGTTTTATCCTATCTATCATTTCAAAAATCTCAGTTGTCAGCATGTATGTTCCGGTGATGCCCAGGTCGCTTGGCGCATTCTGCGGCGCCGGCTTCTCGACCAACACATCTATTTTCCATATGCCCTTTTCCGTCTCTTTTCCGCCTATTATACCGTAGTCGCTTATCTTCTCCCGCGGCACCTTCTCCACCGCAATCACAGGAGAATCCAGCCTGCCGTAGGCAGCAAGCAACTGCGCGGTCACCGGTACATCAGTCTTGCTTGTGTATATCGTATCCCCGAGCACGAGCGCGAACGGCTCATCTCCTACGAAGTGCTTTGCGTACCTCACTGCGTCGGCCAAGCCCCGCTGCTGCCTCTGGTGAACGAAATTTATCGGAGGAAGGCTGTCTATGCCAAAGCTTGCCCCCCTCTCCTCATCGAGTGGATGGTCTTCAAAATATGCCGTAAGCGCTTCTTTCCCTCTTCCAGTGATTATAAGTATCTCGTCTATCCCACTGGCTACAATCTCCTCGACTACGTACTGTATGACCGGCTTGTCGACTATCGGGAGCAGTTCCTTTGGCTGCGACCTTGTTAGCGGATAGAACCGCGTGCCAAGACCCGCAGCTGGAATCACCGCTTTTCTTATTCTTGTCATAACGTCGCCTTCGAACGCATCTGACCATTGCCACTTTCCCTTCGTCCAAGGCCGATCGCATATATTCCGGGATGCTCTTTGAGATCCAATATCCTCCTCATGTCGAGTACCGGCTTCTCCACCCCTCTAAGCGCGCTCCTGAAGCCATCCCACTCCGTCGCGACCACGATTATGTCAGAGTTGGCGACGCATTCGCTTAGGGATTCATACATGATGCAGTTTTTGGAATACCTTGCAATCGGATCGTAAACATTTACCTGCGCGTGCTCTTCTCCTGATAGCCTTTCAATCAGCTCTATCGACTTTGAGCTCCTGACATCATCTGTGTCCTCCTTGAACGTCACACCAAGGACCCCTATCCTCTTTCCGGAGAGGCAGCCTCCCGCAATCTCCTTTATGAGATTTATCGCATGCTGCACCATTTTGTTGTTAACTTCGATTGCAGTCTCTACTATCGTGAGTCTTGACAGGCTGTCCTCCGCAAACGCCACTAAAGCCTGCGTATCCTTTGGGAAGCATGAGCCTCCCCAACCTAGCCCAGGTTTGAGGAACTGCGGCCCTATTCTCTTGTCCAGGCCCATCCCTCTGGTAACTACGTCTACGTCGCAGCCGACTCTTTCGCAGAGCTTTGCCAGCTCATTCGCATACGATATCTTGGTTGCGAGGTAAGCGTTGCTCGCATATTTTATCAGCTCTGCATTCTCATTGTTCGTCTTGATGACCTGCGCACCGCTGAATTCAAATAGCACCTCAAGCTCATCCATAAGCTCCTGGCGCACAGCGCCAAGCACTATCCTGTCGGGATGCAGCGTGTCTTCTATCGCGTGGCCTTCCCGTGTAAACTCAGGATTTGACACAACTTCCATGCCTGTAAGAGCCGAGATTTTCCTGGCTGTTCCCGGCACAACCGTGCTTTTTATGACGATGACGGAATTTGGGCACGCCGCCTTGATGCTAAGCGCTGCCTGCTCCACATAGCTAAGATCGATCCTGTTGTCGACTGTGGGCGTCGGCACAGCCACGTAGATAAACTTCGCCTCGGAAAGCGTGGAGTAATCAGATGAAACGTGGAGGTTCGGCAATGCCCTTTCAAGGTGCTCCTTTATGCCAGGCTCGAACATCGTCGGAATCCCTTTCCTCAGCTTCTCGACCTTCTCGCTATCTACCTCGACACCTATGACGGTATTGCCCTGCTCCGCAAACACTATCGCAATACTAAGGCCGACATAACCGAGACCTACTACTCCAACCTTCATTCTTTCACGCACATTCTGTGTTCATTTCATTATTTAGCGTTTTCGTTCTTGCGCTGAAGCTCAATCAATACCTCCGCAATTTTCGCATTAGGTGAAATCCGCGCTTACAGACCACCTAAATCCGTCTTCAATTTGCTGTAAAAACGGATGGCGGGGGCGTTAGTCAGCTCTAAATATCGCTGTAAAAACACAAGTAAATGCTTGTATTTATCCCGCTGTGTATTGGTGTGGATAATATTAATCGACTTAACGCAGGAGGAATTATTTGCGCTTTGTTGCGCTGCGTTACAACAAAGCATGAGGCGGTCGCTGCGAGCGAGCCTTAACGTTAGTTTATGGGTGAGTCGAGCAGCGGGATTCTCAAGTACGAGAACATACTTTATATTTTGTTCACTTTGCTGACCAAGATGCATTCTCCAATATCCACTTCCAGGTCGGCTTTACAATCATCTTTTTGCCTTTGACGCTGAAGTGGTCTTCCTGATCATAAGTAAGTATCAATCCTTCGTCTAAGCCAAACTTCTCCATTGCTTCGCTCAATCCATCGAGTTCCCTCTCCTTGTTATCTGCATTTAGATGATAAGTAACTTGAATGGCTGCGGTTATCTTGTTGCTTTCCTTTAAAAGGAAATCGCACTCTTTCTTTTCTCTGAAGTAGAAAATTTCCTTGTACCTCCTTCTAAGATGCATGAAAACTACATTTTCAAGCATTCTGCCTTTGTCATCAGAAAACGAGACGGAGTTCATATTAGAAAGTCCATTGTCTACAGAATAAATCTTCTTCTGATTTACAATCCTTTTTTTCAACGAATAATCAAATTTTGGTACTGTAAACAAAAGGTAACTGTCCTCAAAGTACGAAACAAAGGATATGGCAGTGTTTATCGAACCCAAATTAAAGATTTCTTTCAATGTGTTATAAGAAAATTCCTTGCCAATATTAGTTAGCAGATAAAGAGCCATCTCTCTTAATATTTTTGAGTTCCTTATGCCGTGTCTGACGGTTATATCTCTCTGAATCACGTCAACGAACAGCTCCTGGAGTATATCTGGCTTTCCATAAAGCAAGTACTCTGGAAACCCTCCATTCACTAGGTATTCGTCGAATGTTTTAACACCCGCTTCCTTCTTCTTGAATAACAGCATTTCATTGTAGGAGAACGGGAAAAGCTCAACGTTTATGTGTCTGCCTGTCAAGCGGGTGCCAAGTTCCTTGCTAAGCAATGAGGCGTTTGATCCAGTAATGACGAATACTCTCCCTTTGTCAAGCTTGGATCTAACAAAGACTTCCCATCCTTTTATGTTCTGTATTTCATCAAAAAAGTAAAACTTGCTATTTCCTTCCTCATCAAATATTGAATCGAGCTTCTCAAAATCACTAGTTTCGAATGCAGAGAGCCGTGTATCTTCGAAGTTCAAATAATAGAAATCTGGTAGCTTTTCAATCAATTGGCGAAGTAGAGTGCTCTTGCCACACCGTCTTATCCCGGAGATCACTAAAGCGAATTTGGGTCTTAAATCTATCTCACTGAGCAGCTCTCGTTTAATGCCTTTATTCTGCGCTTTTATCTCTTTTTTCTGGACAGCTATTATCTCGTTTAGCGTTTCTTTGAGTATCATAACTTATTATTCGCCGAGAAGGTATTTAAATCTTCTCATTAGTAATGAACACTAGTATTCATTGTCAATGAACAAAATTAGGTGGCGGGGGCGTTAGTCGGGAAGAAATGTCGAGGTAGAAACCATATTGATCGATATACTTTGATATTGCTTGCCGTTGATAATCAGCTGTTTATTAACCCTGGACGTCTGGTTCTATCCTCAAGAGCTCTTCAGTTCTTGGCATTTCTCTGCCGGCCTGCTCCATCGCAGTAAAAGTATGCACCTTTCTTTGAGTCGCCATGTCCTGCTGTGCGAGTTTAAAGCGCTCGTCGTATTCCGGGAATTTTTTGGCAGCTTCCCCGTACAATGCGAATTCCTCCCTCCATCCACCTTCGAATCTGAGTTTTCTTGCGACTTGCATTACCTGTGCAGGGGTTTTGCATTTATTCAATAGGCCGGAGACTATCTTCGGATCCGCCCTTACCGGTCCGGATGTCTTAGCGTCTTCAGTTCTTGATGGCATACCAAGCACGTCTATTGCTGACATTATATCACTTTCCTAATTTTATATCTTTCCAAGAACTTCGTATTTTGCATTATCCACGCTCTTTATATATTTGAAAAATAAAGCCTAAAGTATGACAGAATCAGTAACAAGGGCGCAAGTAAGACCAAGTCAAAAAACAGAAGAAACCGGTGGCATATGGTTGCGCTTTAACTTTGGCGACACGTCGTCAGACCCAGAAAAAACAATCAAAATAGTGACAAATGTAGGGAGGGAGCTCATCGTCGGACCCGCCGGTTTTCAAGAGTCGCACAACGAGCAATGCCATGGGTCCCTCTCCTCAAATCTTTATGGGGCTCGTGTCCGCACATTTAATATTACAGTGCGGG
>JAKAVF010000050.1 GCA_021827605.1 Microcaldota archaeon | reverse complement strand
TTCCGATCTATCGATTCTCGATAGGGGGGTTGTAGTAATATACATAGGAAGGGACTTCTCCCAGCTGGTGAGCTCACAGTCCGTTTTGATACCGGATCCAAATCCGCCCTGGTTCCTGGCGACGGGCGGGACAGGCCAGCAGGCGAACAGCAGCTACTATTTCTCATCACCTTCCTTCGCCTTCAGCAGCGGCAGAACTATAGGACCGATTACTTACGAGCCTGTCGGCGCCGGCTACATGATAGCCTTCTCGAACTATCTCACTTCATGGCCGAACGAATCTGCCGCTGGCAGCGATGTAGTTAGTGCGATCGCGCAGCACTTTTGGATAAACGTGATCGCGCAGGGTATCACCTACTTCCAGCTCCCGTCCGCATCGAAGCTGCACAACACACTCGGCGTCCTCCTGAACATGACTAGCCTGCCTTCAGATCCGGCAACTCTGCAGGAGTTGGACAGGGGATATGCATACGCAGAGGTATACGCAACATACGGGCAGCCGTCCAGCACAACAAAGGTGCCTACAGCCTCAAAGCAGTTCAGCTTCCAGCCGAAGTATAACGTATCCGGAAGCTTTGACATGCCGAACAGCACATTCCCTGGCCAGCTGCTGAATGCCACGATAACCCTTTTGATAAACTCGAAGCAGATAGTGGAGCCGCACATCGACATCTACACGAAGGACATGCAGTACGTTACGTCGCTCCCACCCTTCTTCTCAAGGAATCTTTCGCAGCCGTTCACATTCCTAACAACCATGAAGATGCCTGTGGGGACAGGCAGCTACATAGCGCAGGTCAACGGATTTGCCGGAGAGCACTATGCATCCGCGTACTTCACCGTTCCATCGCTCTACATAAATCTCTACAACGCTAACTTTTCGAATGCGACCTTCTATTTCGACGCGTACGCGATCGGCAGGCCGGTTACCAACGTTACAGCACAGGTATCGATCAACGGTCAGTACGCGCAAAATCTCACGATAGACAACGGGACGTTCAAGTACGCGCTGCCGCAAGGCGCAACTGTGCCAGAAGGCAACATAACATTCTCCGTAGAGACGTTCCATACCATTGCATTCTTCACCACGGTCAACGCAGCAGCGCCAGTCGTTGTAAACAAGCAGTACATCGAATTCATAATCGCGCTCGTTATAGTCATCCTCGAGGTAACTCTAGTCAAGGCACCGAACAGGGACGAGTTCTTCATCGATGTTTCGAGCCTTCCAGGACCGCCGAAGACTAGCATAAAGCTCAAGTACAACGACATTATCGGCGTGTTCGACAAGCTCAACCTCTATTACCACTGGAAGTACATGCCGCTATCAAGGAGCGAGGTCAGGTTCGCGATATCGAGCAACGTGCGCATAAGCAATACGCCGGCAATGCTCACGAACAACAACGTCGAGCTGCTTCTGGACAACCTCGTGCAGAAGGGCTACCTAATCTCCGCCGATGACCTGTATGCTCCGATATCATGGATAGAGCAGAGCAAGCACGACATAGACTATCTAGCAACGTTCAAGAAGCTCAGGGTCTATCTTGTCGCGCACGCGCACATCTTCACCGACCTCGACAAGAGCGACATGGCTGATATCGTCACGACGCTGCACAACGAGAAGGCGTATCTTGTAATATACTCCAAGACCAGCAAGTTCATGGGCAAGCTGCCGATCCAGAACAACATAAAGACATACCTCGTCTTCCTGAACGCGGACAAGATGGAGGAGTTCAAGAGCCGCCTCTATAGCATAGCCTCCCAGGAAAACGAGCAGCTGAAGATGTACATATCAATAGGAACAGTCGGCTTAATAGACGCGGACAATCCGGAGAACATCCTCACCTGAAATCGGGAAAGCAGCCAGCGGTGCAGCAAACTACTCAGAAACAGCTCCTTCCTCTTCTTCCGCTTCCTCCTTCTTCCCTTTCGCGGCCTTTGCGTTCTCCTCCTCATCCTGCTTTTTCAGGTGTGGGTAGTGCTTCGTAACTATCTTGTCGAGCGAGTCGAAAAGCTCCTTCTCGTTCGCCCCGGTGAGCTCGCTGAGGTCCTTCGCCAGCTGCTTCGCGTACCGCATGGTTGTCTTGTACCTCCCAGCCTCGAAGGTGGCGTGCTGCTTTCCCCTTATGAACTGCTGCACTCCCCGCGCAGCTTCCATGACCGCAAGCCTGATTTCCTCGATTATCTCGTCCTCCTTCGATATCGCCTCCTTGCCCACTCCAGAGTAAGGTACGTGGACGCTGGACAGGTTGACGAACACGCTTACAGGCTGCGTCTCCATGTCTATGTTGTACCTCTTCCACTCTATAGTCTTGACCGCCTCGGTGATCGCGCAGTTCGCGGTGTCAAACAGCAGCGGCACCCTGTTTGCAAATCTCAGTATTGCGCCAGCGCTTCCCTCATCTGTCTGGTAGCCGGCCTTCCCGCCGTATGCTACCGCGGCCTCCACGACGAACGGGATCCCTCCCCTGAAGACGCGCGGCTTCCTCTCGACAACGTTCATAAATTCAGGATCAAGTATGTTTTTCAGTGCGATTTTCACCTGGGCCTCGCCTATCGGGATTATGGCTGTTGCGTCGGGTGCTATCCACTTTACGGCGCGTATAGCCTTTATAAGCTCCTCCGCATCGGTCCACGTCAGCGACCTCGGCGGCTTGTCGAAATCGACCGTCTTCGCAATCTCCCTCAGCTCCGCTACCTTGTTCGAGGTTGTCCTTGCAAAAGTGTCCACGAAGAACGATGATATTTTCCTGCTCTGGCTCGCATGCGCGAACTCGAGGAGATCGTTGATTGCAAGTCCGAGCGGGTGTGGCAGCGTCGGCACCGGCTTCTGCGGCATAGCGCTCACTGCCCTCAGGAAGACGTTCTCCTTCCCATCCGGGTCAGTGAACTTTATCTGGCAGTGCGGATTGGAGAGCGCAGTCCTCTTGAGGTATTCGTATATCCCGTGTTCGCTCTTCTCGTACTTCACGTCTGCGAACTCTCCCTCAATGGAAAGCCCCTTGAATTCCTCGGTAAGGTCCGTCATCTCTGTTACAATAGGGCTGTTTTTCTGCGTATCGATTGCAATCTTGCAGGAGTATGCCTTGCCCTTCTCGGATGAGTTCACAAACAGCGGCTTTCCTGTCGTAACCTGCGCGAACAGCAGGCCGCCAGCCGCGCCTATTCCCTGCTGCCCTCTCTGTTGGACATACTGGTGGAACTTTGTTCCGGCGAGTATAGTGCCCAGCGCCTTTCCCACGAACTTCTTTGGAATCCCCGGGCCGTTGTCCTTCACCCTAACCCTGTACTTGTTCTCTCCGATCTCTGTGACTGCAACATCTATGTCTGGAAGTATGTTTGCAGCTTCGCATGCGTCTAAACTGTTGGTGACGTACTCGTGCACAACCGTGACGAGCGACCTCACCATCCCGGAGTAGCCCAGCATCTGCCTGTTCTTCTTGAAGAACTCGGCTATCGAGTGCTCCTTGAACTCCTTGAATATCTCCTCTGAGCTTATTTCCTTCTCCGCCATCTTCTCACGATCAAATCAGGTCAAAACGGTTTCGCCTTGTTCTTCCTGTGCGCCGCCTCCATCTTTGCGTACGCAACCCGGTGCATCCCTCCCTCAATGAGGGTCTTCACGGCGACTTCCGCCTCCTCTATTTCGCTGTATGTGCCTATAAAGCTTATCGTATCCCCGTGCACTGCGATCCTGGCGCCGCTCACGCTCTCTATGTAGTTCTTCGTCTTCCCGCCCGCTCCTATTATACGCGCCTTTATCTGGCCAATCCTTTTGCTGTTTCCGATGTTGCCGAGGTCTATTGTCGAGAAGTACTTGTCGTCGTGCACCAGCGTCTCTGCTATCCTGGGCTCGAATCCCCTCCCGTAAGCGTAGATTACGTTCTTCGCATTGAACTCTGCGTACGCGTCAGCGTCTTCGCTATTTATCTCAAGAGCGTCGCCCTCCGTGAACTCGATCCTGCATCTGCATGCCTTTGCCATCGATGCGAGCATTCTCTTGTCCCTCTTCAGCGCCTTTGCCCTCTCGGCAGGAATGTAAACTTGCAGCATTTCAACAGCCCAGTCCGTTTTCTCGTCTAAAGTTTATATTTCTTTGCCAAATATTTGCGGAATAAAGTGCGCATGCCTGCGTTCCACAATTCAGAAAGGTTTTTAAATCTTAATAGTCATAAAAGAATCATGATTCGGTCATGATTTAAATGTGACCGTATCAGGACAGAATCACGTTGGTGTTCATGAGGACGAGAAACCAGATAAAAAACGACCTTGTCGCTATCAAGAAGGAGATAAGCAGGCAGATCGG
>JAKAVF010000020.1 GCA_021827605.1 Microcaldota archaeon | reverse complement strand
TACATGTTCCAAGAGGAATCCGTCAGGAACCTGGTAAGCTTCTTCGAGTCTGCAGGCTACAGCAATGTCACATACAGGGCATACCCGGATGACATCGAGATAAAGATCCACGAGCGAAACAATACCGATGTAGGGGCAAACATACACTCTTTCGAAGCTGGAATAATCTCAGGCTATCTCAGTGCGATGCAGAGGAAATATACCGGGGTGCATGAAGCGACATGCAGCAACAACGGTGGCAACTGCTGCACTTTCACAATAAAAAATACACAGAGCAACGGATCCAACGCTGTTCCGTCCCTGAAGAAGTTCGCGGCATCTGTTTCTGCAATGGCGAAGGGCCCGAACTCTAGCAGACGCACAGCGCATGTATCCGATGCTTACTGCCTGCTTTCCTCATCCCAGCTGCTGGACCAGAGCTACATGGAGCCGCTCAAGGAGATTGCATCGCACACCGGCAGGGAGATAAGCGCCAAGCTGTTCGAAGGGAAAAGGTCACAGCGCTCATTCTTCTCCTACATAGAGAACGCGATAAGGCTGCTGAATCTTGGGGAGCCTGAAGTAAAGAGCGCAGACCCACTCCAGATGCAGGTCAGGTTCAGCAGGATAGACTCGAGGAGGCAGAATGTGGACCTGGCGCTCGCACTCATAGAGGGACTCATTTCTGACAGGTTTGGAAAGGAGTTCGTGGCTTCTGAGCACAGCAACAACGGAGAATACGTGCTTGACATAAGGGAAGCGAAGGACTAAAGTTTATCACATATAGTTGGCGAGGTTGAACTGCTTTGTCGGCCTCTCGCCGCCACCGACTCCTCCGAACACGGTTTCTATCTCATCTTTTACGAGCATTAGTCTCTGCTTTATGTAAGGCTCGAGATGATACCTGTCCGCAAGGTCTGTGGCCATCTGCAGGTATTTCTCTATCCCGCCCTTTGATATCGTGAGTACAATCTTTCCCTCGCAGCGCGTACACTTCCCGATGAGAGGGACCCTCCTGTATTTCGCGTTGCATGCGACGCACCTGAATGTCTGTTTTGAGAATGAGTGCATGTTCCCAATCAGGTCTGGGATGAAATGGCTTATTATCAATCTTCTTGCTGCGTCAGCCTTATCTATGGTGAAAAGCCTGTCCATCAGTTCGAACTGCACGTCTATCTTCTCCTGCATAGACTTCAGCTTCGTATAGACGCTCTGCGCCGGAGAGCCGTTCAGCGAATCTACGCCGGCGGAGTGGGTGAAGTCTATGTTCTGGTATGCCTCTCTTTTCTTCAGCCTGTTCATCACAATCTCAACCTGCACGTCTCCGGGCGGCAGCATAGAGAATGTCTTATCATAGAAGTCGAGGCCGTAGCTGCTAAGGGTTTCCATCATGTGTACCTCGTCGTCTACATCGTCCGGATGCACGTTTAGGGTGAGGATTATCGGCGCATCCATTGTCCCTCCTATTGTAGTGGGAAGATACCTTTTAGAGAAGTTGATAAGCGCATCCATAAGCAGCATTGTGGTGTCCTCGTCCCCGTCGCAGTTCCTCCTTCGTGCCGTAATCGTGTATGGATGCGCGAACCCCACGTGTGCGCCGGTCACACCTACGATCCTTCCAAGCACGCCGCACGAGGTGTGCGGTGAAAGCGTTATAACAAAGTGCCCAATCAGCTGGTCAACGGTCTCGATTTTGTAGAACGGCTCCAGTTTGTAGAACCTTACGAGGAGGTCGTCTATGAACTTTGCAGCGTTCAGCATGTACCTCGCGCCTCTTTCATTGATTATAAGGTCCTGGTGCCTCATCTCAACGAGCTGATCGTCGCTCTTAAGCTCATTTCCAAGGTAATCGTGCGTATAGCCAAGCTCCCGCATCTTCTCAACGCTCACTCCCATCTCCCTTGGATAGAAATGCGTCATCGGCGCATCTGTAGCATCGAATCGCGCTGTGCCGTCCTTGAATATGAAGAGGTTGTGCATAGACCTGAGTATTCCCTTCTCTATTGGCTCTGGAATCTTATCCCTGCTGACAAGGCCTCTTACTCCTTTCATAACCTTCGGCAGGTTATGCACCCCAAGGTTCTTCAGCGCCTCATCAATCACAGTGGAGAGACTGACTTTCTCCGTGTCGTATCCATTGGTCTTTATGTTGCATACGCTGCATACGTCCTTGGCTGTTACCCTTCCGCAGTTCCTGCATATCCTTTCCACTATCGCGCGGGATGCGTGATGTCTGCAATACGGGAACATCTGCAGCTCCCTTCCTATCATGCACCTGTAGCGCGCCACCTCTATCTCGGCAAGCCGCTTTCCAAACTTTCTCTTGTCGTCGACATACGACTTGTAGATGTTTCTGTCCTTGCTGCCATAATCCCCTATCGGGAAGAGCACCTGCGGCGCAGGTTTCATAAGCCTCTCCCTCGCCTTCTCCGGTCTTCCTATCCTTGCGCCAATCCTGGTTGACCTCTTCATCACCTTGAACGGGGCAACAGAGTTGACTATGTCCAGCGCAGACTTCGTCACTGTGTAATTGTCAAGCACGCCCGCATCAAGGTTTATCCGCTCCCCGCTGCTGAAGCCAAGCGACATGAGAAGGCTCTGTGCATCATCGCCCCTTATCAATATAGAGGATCCCTCGTCAAGGTGCGGTATGCAAAGCCTCTCGAGCGCATCTCTGACTACGCTATCCTTTTCGCTTACAGGAACTTCGATTCCAGCGGTGGTGAAGACGCTCTTTTCTCCGTCAGAGTTCTCCACGTCGGCGCGTAGGATTGCATTCGCAATTTCGAACAGCTCCGCTCCACTGACATCTGAATAATCATAGATGTACCTTGGATGCATTGGAACCTTGAAGTCCCTAGACAGTTTGTAAGCTGCTGCAAATGAGGGAACTCCTTCCACGCGTTCGGAGTATCCAGCTGCCTTAAGCTGCTCGGCCCAGTACTCCTCGACATAGCTTGTCGGCGCCAACGGCGTGTTCGACTTCCTGAAGTCGCCGTACGTGACAAGAATGTCCCCGACTGAAATTATCTTCTTTATCTGACCGAGGACTGCCTTGGCCTGCTCCGCGCTGTTTATCCTGAGCGCCTCCCCGGAAACCAGCTTGACGAACGGCCCCTCTATGCTGTCTACCGGCGTAGCTATGCATCCCTTCCCTGGCTTCTCTACGCGGACCTGCGTGCCAACCGCTATGAACTCCTTAAGTACGTACATCGTTGCCGGGTTGAAGCCCTTCGCAGCAATGCCGGTCATCCTGGACCTTCCATACCTAAGCCTGAAACTTCCGGCATGCGATGGATACGCCAGCACGGGCCTTCCAGCTATGAGCTCCTGCAGGAATACCGCTTCCTTCTTCTCCTCCTTCACCTGTTTTGCAGGAGAGGCCGATGTTCCCTTGTCTACCTTTATCACGTTGTTAAGCCAGCCCCAGTCCAGGCCAACCGCCTTCGTGTTCTTGAGCACGCTCTTCGCCTTCTGCGCTACCCCCTCGCAGACCACCAGCGCGACCCCGCCTCTTATCTTGTTGGTTATCGCCTGCTCCTTTCCTTCTGCGTCAAGCCTCTTCACGTTGCGGTGTATCCCCACCTCTATCTGCTCCGTCGGGACTCCGTCTATGCAGACCGGGAAGTTCTCGAGCAGCACCCTCATGTCGTCTTCGCTGGGCTTGTACTGCAGCCTCGCGCATCTCGCGTCATAGATGAGCATCTCCTCGATTGTCCTCTCAACCTCCGTCTGTGTCGCCTTGTACGCACCTACACCGAGTATCTTCCTTGAGAGGTCAGCCAATGCAACGGAGAGCGCGGCAGCCGTTCCTCCAGCGGCCCTGATCGGTCCGGCATACAGGACCGCTACATAGCTTGTGCCGTCCTGGTTCCTGTGGAGCTCCACCCCCTGCATTCCTTCTGTAGGCGCGACCAGCACGGCGTCCGTTAGTATGGCAAGTCCTACTCTCACGGCAAGCGCTATCCTTTTCGACGTCTCCATCTCGAACCTTGGGTTTGTGCATACCTCCCTCGCCATCTCGAACGCAAGCTCCTGCCTCGACTTCGCTTCTCCCTTGCCCCTGATGATGTCGGCGATTCCCTCAAGACCAATCAGCCCCTCCACCCTCGATCCAAGGTCAGGCGCAGCCTTTATCTCCACAAATGTCTCGGGGTCATAGCCCTTTGCCCTTGCCGCCATAGCAACAGCGTTGGCTTCGTTGAACCTCCTTGTGAACATCTCGAAGTATTCCTCTATCTCCATCATTGTTCACCAGCAAAGTTAACCGAGGTAAAGGTGTGCCTCTTCATCTCATATATCGGCAGCAGGCATGGAGTCGGGATATGCCCCTGCTTTATTTGGTAGTCTGTTCGCGACTGCCAAGTGCCGCTGTTCACGATCTCGACGCCGTGATAATTCGATATCCCGTTCTTGTGCACGTGGCCCATATGGAGTATGTCCGGGACCTTGTCTATCACCATGTTATCTTCCCTACTTGGCACGAAAGACGTGCTCACGTCGTTTCCGTATATCGGGGAGATGTGCCGCCTCTTGAGCAGCTCTATCATTGCCTTCTCCGGCTGCGCATAGCTCAGACCAGGGATAGAGGCTATCATCGAGTCTAGCGACTTCCCATGGTAGACAAGAGTATCTATTCCGCTGAGCGTTGCTACGGCTGGGTTGGAAAGGAAGTGCACATTATCCTTTTTGAAGTCCCTGAGGAGGTCGCTTGTCAGCTGCGGCTGCGGCTCAGAAAGCTGGACAGCGTCGTGGTTGCCAGGAAGCACGAACACGTGTACATAGTCAGGGATTGCATCGATGTAGTTGAAGAGCTCCTGGTATTGCTCATAGATATCGAGTATCGCAAGGTCCCTATCCTGCCCAGGATAAATCCCTATGCCGTCAACGACGTCGCCTGCCATCACTATGTATTTTATCTTTCCAGCAAGCTCCTTGTATCTTGTCTCGGCATTCCCGTTTATCCACTGTACCATGTTGGAGAAGCTCTTCTCCATGAACTTCTTGCTCCCTATGTGTATGTCTGACATGAACGCTACTGCGAAATCCTGCTCAACCTCCTTCTTCTGCCTTATTGGGATATCAGGCCAAAGCATCTCGTTTGCGATGACGAACGGTCCTGATATCTTCCCTTTTATCGCGAGGACCTCGTCGTTTATCACGTTTGCCGATTTCTCGAACAGCTCCCGCGCAGCCTGCGATGTCCCGTTCATGAACATCACCTTTACCTCGGCAGTCTCGTCCTCGAGCACGACCATTACGTTGCCCTTCTTTGTCGCTATCTTGTCCTTGACAAGCCCAACAATCGCCACTTCCCTCCCCGCGGTGAAGCTTTTCAGCACTTCCAGATTCGGGATGAGGCCGAAGGCATCGTGACGCGTGCTCTCTATAAGTGATTTTATCCTCCTCAGCCTGCTCCTGAAGTAGTTGACAAAATCAGTAGCCGTGCCTTCGGTCCTCTCTATCGGCCTGTTCGACACCTTGTATTCTGCGTCGTACTCCGCCGCGATCGGCTTGAAGTCTGCCGGCCTGGATACCTCTATTGGGACAGGCACCTTCTCGACCTTCATCGCATCTATCATCTTCCTTATCCGCTCTGCATCTACGATGATCAGAGCAGAGTCCGGATTCTTTTCTCTCTCTTCAAGGATCCTTGATGCAAGGATGTCGAGGTTTACGTCATTCAACATCTCAGGCTTGACATCTCCCGATATCACCACACGCGATTGCGAGAGTACCCTCACCAGTTCCCTTACAGAATCCTCATCCGCCATGGACACACTGCGCTTTTTCCATGCGCCTACTCCTTAAGCGCTTCAAGCTTCCCCAATATGTTCCATATGACAGTGCGCGCCTGCGGAGGCAGGTTTATGTCGTTGCTTACCCCGTCTATGTTGTATATGGCGCCTGATATCCGCACCGTGTATTCTCCCTGTGCGTTGAGTTTTGCCTTTGCCTCGCTCACCGCGCTCCTCACGTTTTTTGGAACACTTGTGTCAGCTATGAGCATGTCCATCATCTTGGTGATCTGCTCAATCTCTCCTGCTAGCTTGCCA
This sequence comes from Microcaldota archaeon, assembly GCA_021827605.1. Classification (GTDB taxonomy): domain Archaea; phylum Micrarchaeota; class Micrarchaeia; order Micrarchaeales; family Micrarchaeaceae; genus JAJZYD01. Next base: position 16,525 of record JAKAVF010000020.1, on the reverse strand, counting down.
TCGTTGCCTTCCATCGTATCACCACTTACAAAAAGTTTTTATTTGTCTCCCAAATAGGTTTGGGTTGTTTTATAGAGAATATAAGATGAAAGAAACTATATATAGCTTTCCCAGAATGATGGTCACGTTAGCGTTAAATATCTGGACAATTCCATACGAGTTGTGATTAGATGGCGGAAAGAGACAAGGGAAAAGCCGGAACAACCAAAGCTTCTGTGCCTCCTGATGAGTTGGCGCAAAGGTCGGTCTTGGCAACGCTGCAGGAACACCGCATAAACAGCATGACCAGCAGCTCTGATTTTGAAAGGCTCGTAGCGGACGAGCTCCGCAGGCTGAGAAGAAAGAGCAAGTCGGATCTAAGGCTTATCCAGCTCGACTTGGAAGAGCGCGAAGCTGCAATAAAAGAGCTGTTCGACAGGAGAGCAAAGGCTCAGACCGGCACGGCTCCAACAAAGTAGCCTATCAAGTATCCGGCAATTCCTGCTGCCATTCCTATCATCAGCATCTCTAGTCCGCTCCTCCATAAGGATCCTATAGTCACCTTTGCCTCATAGTACCCGATTACAAATAGCGTTATAGCGCTGAGTATTACCGATGCAACTATCCCTTCATGTATGCTCCCGGTGAATAAGAAAGGTAGTATAGGGATGATTGAGCCGAATATGGTAGCAAGCAGTACTACAGAAAAGCTTCGCCTCGCCTCGTTCTCCTTGACCGGAGACAGGTTCAGCTCATGCGCCATCATAAACTCGAGCCATGCTTTCCTGTTCTTGCAGATTTTCTCCGTCATAAGTTCGAGCTCGTCGCCTCTGTAGCCCCACTTACTGAATATGCTGCGGACCTCCTCGCGCTCTACTTTTGGGATTTCCTTCATCTCACTCTTTTCCCTCTCTATCTCCTTCAGGTAGTGTCTCCTCCTTGCGAGAGTGGAAGTGTAGGCAACCGCACCCATTGATATTGACTCCGCGCCAAGCGCGGCCAGCGCAGCAACGAAAACAATCCTCAACTCGCTGGTAGCTGCGCTGACACCTAGGACTATTCCAAGAACGTTAACGAGCCCGTCCTGGCTGCCGAGGATGAAGTTCGAGAGCAGCGTTGGCTCAGCATGCCTTTCACCATCTGTCCTGAACAGGTAGTCTGCCTTTTTCACATAAGAAGATGGTTCCCAATCTTTATAAAAGTGAGGGAAAAACTCCGCAAAGTTTAGGAAAAAAGAGGATTTAAATATCATCCAAAGCGTATGGTTTTCTAGGTATTATGGGAAGCATTAAGGTGGGAGATGCAGACGCGCACAGGGACAGCGTAGCCACATACTCTTCTATGCTTGCTAGGGGGAATATGGAATATATTGCAGAGAGGCTGGCTTACGCTGGCAGCTCCGCCGCGGTGCTCAGGAATGCGAAGGAGGCGATAGAGTCCCACATCAGGGAGCTCTCAATAGAGAGGCAGCAGGCGGCCCTTGCAAAAATACTCAACGCGCTTATGGACCTTGAAAAGGGTTACGGTGTCGTAGAAGAGCAGTACATTAGGGATAGGATAGGGAGCTTCAAAATCTACCTTTACACAAGGCTTGGTGGCATAATGCTTGGCCACGCCAAGCTCATGCGGGGAAAACAAGGTGCAGATGGCAAATCATTCGGGCTCGACTATCACGCTGACAGCCCTGTCCATCTTTAACATGGTGGCAGCAGCTTTCCTGACGCTATCAAGGTCCACCTTTGCGATGTTCTCGTTGTACATCTCCCTGTAGCGCGGCATCCCGTTGATGTAGAAAAGACCGGACTCTATCACCCTGTTAAATGCGTCGTTGTTTCCCGAATCCGATGCCTTCCAAAGCTTCTCCTTCTCCCTGTCAACTCTCTCGCTCGTGACCTCTCCGCCAGCAAGCTTTTCGATCTCCTTTGTTGCGAGGTCGAGCACCTCGTTTGCGTTCTTCGGCGACGAGAGCGCCATTGCATACAGCAGACCTGCGGTCTTTGAAGGTGACATTGTAGCGCCAGCTCCATAAACGAGTCCCTTCTCAAGCCTGAGCTTGTCCAGCAACATGCTGTTGAGTATGTTCATCATGACTCCAGACGAGACAAGCAAAAACTCATCGCCAGCTCCATTCAACTGCGGAATCTTCATGCCAATTACAGTTGCCGTCTGCGAGATTCCCTTCTTCTTCATCCGCACGGTTTCCGGCTTCTGCGCTATCTGTGCGACTGGCAGCTGCACTCTCTCCCTCTTTCCCGAGAATCCGGAAAAGTTCTTTTCAGCAAGCTCCATGGCGCGCTTTTCCTCTACGTTCCCCCAAAATATGAGGGCGGAGTCCTCGGGGACAAACTGCCCCTTATTTACGTCGAGCACGTTTTCCCGCTTGATCCTGTTTATGTCCGCCTCGGTATGTATCCTCTCCCTTCCAATCGGATGGTCCTTGAAAAGCTCCTGCATGAGCCTCATAGTGGCCACCATCCTCGGACTGTCATTGTACATAGAGTATTCTTCCTTGAACGGCGTGCGCTCCTTCTCGAGCTCAGCTTCAGGAAACGCAGAGTTCTGCACCATGTCAGAGACCAGGCTGGTCGCCCGCTCGATATCCTTCGGATGGAAACCCATGACGCAGGTCATGCTCTCCTGCATTGTGAACGCGTTGTACATGAAGAACGAGCGCATCTCGTCCCATATCTGCTTCTTTGTCCTTGTCTTTGTTCCGGAGAAAAAGAGGTGCTCTATGAAGTGCGCGACATCGACATCGAACTGCTTCAGCGCATGCGCGGTCCCATAAGGAAGAACGACTCCAACTCCAACATAGTTCGGAAGCGGATACCTGCAGTTCATGACAGTGAAAGAGTTATCCATCCTCTTCAGCGTTACCTGCAATCCAGATTTCCCTGGAGCGTCCAATGCATCACCTGCAAAGGATTGGTTTTCCAGCTTTAATACCTTTCCTACATGCAAAACACGCAAACCTTTTTTATTCCAAGCGCGAAATCCATATGTGGGTGTATGATACTCTCAGATTTCGACCTTAGGAACTACATAAGCAGCCATAGGCTAGTGGTAAAGCCGTTCGACGAGGAGCAGATAAGGGAGAACGGCCTTGACCTTAAGCTTGGGAACGAGATAGGAGTCCACAACCCAGAGCTTAAGGAGGACTTCGTGCTCGATCCTTCGGACGAGGAACACCTGAAAAGGGAGTACATCATCACAAAGAACAATGACAGACTGGTGCTGCCGGCAAAGTCACAGGTTCTTCTGACTACGCAGGAATTCCTGGAGATGCCGGATAACTTAATGGGATTCGTCGAACTGAGGAGCAGCTGGGCAAGGCATGGTCTTTCGATGCCGCCGACGATAATAGACGCAGGCTTCAAGGGCGACGTGACCCTAGAGGTCATAAACCACTCAAACCATGCGATTGCGCTGAAGCCTAATGTGAGGTTCGCGCATATCATCTTTGCGGTAACGATGAACAGGGTCAGCAAGCAGTACTCAGGCAGTTATCTTGGCCAGCGGGGAGTCAGGACCCCGAAGCCGCTCTAAAGCTTCTTCTGCGATTTCGTCTCCTCGAGCTTCCTTCTCATCGAATCCGTTATCGGCGTGAGTATGTAGCCTTCATCAAGGTTGCCCAGAACAGCGCACCTGTTCGGATGCGCCCACGCGTAGTACGCTATGTATGCGCAGAACACAGCGTCCATCTCATCCTCGTAATCCTTCAGCTTCTGCGCCTTCAGCTCGTCAACCTTCACCTTTGTGATGGTGCTCGGCAGCTTCAGCGGTGGATCTGCATCAGCGAGCGCTGACATGTGCTTCTGGTACTCCCTGAATGCCGCATACCTCTCAGCATACTCCCTGTTCGGCTTCGCCTTGTAGCGGATTATCCTGTTGAGGCCGAAGAGAACAACCATAGCAGGATGCGGATACACTTCGAAGAACTTCCTGGTCTGCTCGTGCACGGAGAGGTTCGGGCTATGCGCAAATCCCTCTTTCTTCAGAAGCTCCGCCACCGTCTCTCCCCTTATTCTTCCATAGAAAGAGGCCAGGTGGCTCCTATTCGCCGGATGCGCACCGGCGTCGTACTGCCTGAAGAGGTCGCCGACTATCACCTCCGCTATCCTCCTTCCCTTCTCGTTCGGCACTACGAGTGGTGCATCTATTGCGACGAGCGCATTCGCGGTGCCGACGTTTTCCCTGAGGAAGTCGCGTATCTCGTCGTCGGAGCGGACAAGTCCGGATGAGATGAGCTTCGCCTTCTTGCTGTCGCCCTCTACTAACGCTATCCCGCTTGCGTTGTTAGTAGACCATGCAAGGTCTAGTCCGACAAATAGCATAGTCCTGAATGGAATCCAAGATATAAAGAGCTTTCAACCGAGCAGCTTCTCTGCGTTAGACTCGGTTACAGCCGACATCGTCTCCGTGTCTATGAAGTCTGATGAATCGTACAAGAATTTCAGCAGCTTCGCCTCGGAAGGCGCATCGAAGACAAGGACTGCGTCGTACTTGCCTAGCGTCCAGAAAGCCGCCACCATCCTTATGTTGTTCTTCTTCAGGACCGGATCGACCTTCTTGTGCCAGCTGTTGGTGACCTCAAGCGTAGGCTTCGTCTTGAATTTCGTAAGGGATATGAAGAGCATTTTTTCACCTGATAGAACTGCCACGACTAAGAATTAAAAGGTTTCTCATTTGCGGAAGTTTCCGCTAACCCTTTTCCGCTTCGACATAAATCCTTCCGGATACGAAGTCCAGCCGCAATTTCATTAAGGAGAAATCAGCCAGCAGCCTTTCCATATCTGCCATGGTCGCTGCGGTCCTGTCCTGTCTGTTCGACTCGCTCCCGTAGATTGTGTAAACGTATCCCTCCTTTTTTCCGACTGACGATCCCTCCTCCTGTGCGCTTCCAAGGCAGTGGACCGTGAATGCAATGTATCTCTCTGCCACCCTGGAAAGCTCCCTGAGCGCCGGTTCGAAATCGTGCGCTTCGAGCACACTGAGCAGTTTGAAAGCCACAACCGTCCTTATCGAACTGTCTCTGAAAGGGAGATAAAGCACATCTGAAGCGACTAAGCCGACAGGTTTCCATTCTGCGGCACTGCAGATTCTCTGGCGCCATTCAGATGACTTTTCCCTTGCTACAGAGAGAACGCTTTGCAGTGCATCGCACTCTATTAGCTCCACACCCTCTTTCCTGAGGAGGTCCGACCTGGGTCCGCACCCCACATCCAGCACCCTGCCTCTGAGCAGTTCCAGAGAGATCGGGTTGCGTGAAACTAGCAGTTCCTCTATCTCGTTCTTGCTTGCGCCTAGGATCTCTGCACTACGCACTATTGCGCGGTCCACCTCGCCCCAAGTTTTACTCCAATATTCCTGGGCCGCTGCGATTCTAGAAACCGACATGAATGTGTTGGGTGGAACCTGATATTTAATATTTTCTCGGGCGCCACATTTGAGCAACAAATATTATTAATTTCCGATTTTAATTCCCATATGCGGCGGGCAAAGGGAGTCCATGGTGTGATATATATCCACAGAAAAAATTGTTGATAACCTTCCTTATAATTGCAACTGTATTGAATGTTGGCTACCTTGTCCGCTTTTTCCCGCAGGGCTCAGGCAGAGGTCCTAGCGGTCTGGCTTACGGTGCCGCCAGTGCGCAGATGGCCGGCACGCAGCCGTTCATCTTCTGCGGGCAGATCGAAGATAAACGACTATTCTTACACGTGTACGAACCAGAGATACTCCTGCAATATGATCGGCTACGTGTACAACGTGCCCACCTTGCCAGTGACTCCTGCCCTCATCTGAGCCTTTTCTTTATAGACTCTATTATTTCCTCTATCGCTTCGTCGCTCAGCCGCGCGTTAGCCGGAGTCTCAGCAGGGTCGTTCGCTATGAGCCCGTATTCTCCGATGAATCTCCTCCCCCCGCCTGCCACCACCATCTGCTCAAGCTTCGGCGAAGATATCCTTATCCTGCTGCCTTCAACCATGGCGTAGAAGTCCTCATCGGTATCAACCCCGTAAAGCCTTATTATCGATTCCGAATCGGATTTAACGAGATACCCTAATGGACCGTACTCCACGCGGATCAGCCTCTGGAAGCAGCTAAGGAGAGAGCTTAGCATCTGCTTGCCCGCATCAGTATAATCAAGATTGCTTGAGTCAGGATGGGCAGCAAGCAGTTTGCTTTCGAGCGCTTTTATCTTATTTATCAGCGGCTCGTCCTCTATGTTCCTGTATATCCTCTCTATCTTCTTTGAAGAGGGGTTGACTACCTTCTTCACAGGCTTGACTCCTTCAGGCGTTCTTGCAAGAGGTTCGTTCGGGTAAACCATTGACTCAACCATCAGAGATTTACAAGCGCCGAATTTATTTCTTTAGTTTGCAGTCAGCGCAGGCCAGTATCAAAAATAATAGAAACAATCCCCAGATTTGTGGATTTCAGAACATTTAAATATCAAAAAAAAGTGTTTAAACTTATCGATTCCATGACCAGAGAAAAACCAAAAGTGGTATCGGGGAAGGAAGGCAAAGGCACCGATGACCTATTGGAGATGCTAAAGCAGAGCGTTCAAAATGGACTACCACAAAAGGATGATCCAAAAATCCAGAAGACAAAGGAGGAGATAGCCAAGAGGATAGCAGCGCAAGAGGAAAAGGAAAGGCAGGAAAGGGCAGAGTTCAATAGGCGTCAAAGTGAAGAATATGAAAGGCATCAGACCGAGTTTGAAGAGCTAAGGAGAAAGGATAGAGAAAGAGCATCGACCTCACTTGGAGAGAACGGAAATGAAGGCAGCTTTATCAGCGATATACCGGAGCCCAAAAGACCGACAATGAGTGAGAAGTTAATCAGCGGCTTAAAGAGTGCAGGCAGCAGAGTTGGCAAGCTATCACTGTTTTTGATACCCGCATCGTGCGTCTACGGAGCCTACAGGCTCAAAGCGGCAGCGGATGCTGACTACAGCACGTATTCATCGGAAGGAACTTTCAATTTGCCTATTGATGGCTCAAAGACAATAGATGGCGGCAGCTGCTCTGTGACCAATACTGGAGCTGGAGTGAACGGCATCTGGGGATTCCTGGTAAAGCAGCTTAATGCTAACGGTACTCCAATCACAAACTGGCATAATATAGCGGTGGGAAGCCTATTTACGGATAGCAACGCATGCCAAGACTCAATAAAGGTACATTTCATCAGCATCGCACCGAACGGAACAGCAACGGTGCAGGTATTTGCCAACAATGCTGTTGGCGGTGCCAGTCTATGGGGCGGCGTTTTAGCGCTTTGCGCGGTGGCGATAGTCTCTACAGTCGTGATAATCGCCACGCTTTTAGACCGATAGGAATTATGGATGAATGTTGATTTGATATTTGGTGAAAAGAATGACGGACGAACAATTTAAGGATCCAGGCGCCGGACGCGACAGCAGCAGAGATTGGCATGGGACATCGCCCCTTCCAGCGCTTTCCAAACAGGTGCCTGACCAACAGAATGGACAGCCGCATACGCCCCACTCACTCATCAGGCCGACTGTTATGATTACTCAGGAGCAGGCCCATCACCTTCAGACGCTCATGAATCCCAAGACACTTATGTCCCTGCCGCAGCGCTACCTAACTGAGATAACGTCAGGCCTTGTTGGAAGGAAAGAGGAAGCACTTGTAGCCGCGCTTGCGGTGTTTACCAAGGAGCACGTCCTGTTTGTAGGGGAACCTGGAACAGCGAAGTCCTTTATAGCGGTGCGCGCAGCAAAGCTCATGGGAGGAAAATGCTTTGAGGACCTGCTTACGAGGTACACAGAGCCTGAGGACGAGTTGGGTCCAAGGAACGTCAACGCGTACAAAGAGGGGAAGTGGAAAAGAGTAATGGATGGATACCTGCCAAAAGCGCAGACGGCAGTATTCGATGAATTCTTTAATGCAGGGCACTTCCTGACGGTACTTAACGGGATACTCAACGAAAGGAAGTTCAGGGATGGCCCAGGTGTGATAGAAGTCGAATTGATCACCGCATTCGCTTCGACTAACGCTCTACCAGAGCCAGATGAGCGCCTTGATGCAGTGCGTGACAGATTCCTTTTCAAGAGGCTTGTCAAGCCGATAGGAGAGGACAAGATAGACGATTTGATCACAGCAGGAGACCTGATAGAGAGGACAAAGGCATTCAAGGGCGTAGCAGAAGTTATGTACGATGATGCAGTCTTGTCAAACGAGCAGGAAATAGAGAACGGCGAACCTAAGCTGCGGGAAAACGACTGCGATGGCGAGCTAAAGGACAGGGCAATAAAGCAGTTTGTCATCGATAACAGAGGGATAATATCCAAAATACTCCAATATGAGGGTTGGTCGGAGGAAATGGCCGGGGAGACAATAGAGGCGTACATCAACAGCTCAATAGCGCCGGTCATGACAGCAGAGCAGCTGAAACTGATCACTGGAGTGATTATACCAGAGATAGAAGCGCACATATCCCCAGAAGTCAGGACTAAGATGGAGATGCTGCTCCTTGAAATGAAGAAGGAAGGGTTGAGCGTAAGCGACAGAAATGAGCCGAAGATCCTAAAAGTGCTTGCCGCAAGAGCCTTGCTCGACGGCAGGTTTGAGATAAAGGAGCGCGACCTCATGGTTCTCAAATACCTAGTGCCTAAGGAGATGGAAGATTTCGCCAAAGTAGAAAAGTTACTGATCTCAAAGATACCCGGTCCAGACGCCTATCTTGAGAAGCTTGACGAATGGGCAAGGTCGATATCCGAAGCAGAGAGGGCGCTAACATCCGTTTCAGTCGACGAAGACGCAAAAAGGCAGGAGAGATGGCTCAAGGTCCTCACAGACATGCAGACGACAAAGGTTAAGATCAACCAGCTGGAGGCGCAAACGGACGAGCAGAGCGTTATAGAGCGAGCTGGTCAGGTAAACGCGCAGATAGACAAGTTTGTGATGTCCCTGGCAAAGCGCCTAAATATACAGGTATAAACACAATAAGCGGTAGATATGGGCGGCGAAAGCAAGGAAAAGCAGCAGGAGACCCTAGCTGGCAAGTTCCGTGAGGTTTTCGGGCTCATCAAGGAGGCACCAAACATAGGACCGCCAAAGAATGCCAGCGACGCGATTTCTGTAGCAAGGGACGGTGTCATAAGGACTGTCAACTATAACAGCCCAACTACCTCTTACAGGCAGAGAGAAATCGAAGCAACGCGCAAGAAATCGTCTGGCAACAAAGCGCCCATAGACCCGTTGATACTTACAGACCTATTTTATTCTAACTATCTGCCCTATTCTAGAGTAAAGGTGCAGGAAGAGACGACTGCGTCTCCGCTCCACCGCGCAATAGTCGACGCGGCGAACACTTCGGATTATAGGGATAAGCTTAGGGCAGAGTGCCTTGGCAATGTAACCACGAGCATGGCTGCTGCCATAGAAATGTCAAACGTTCTTTTGGATGAACTGCAGAACATGGCGCGGTTCGGCAATCAATCTCAGAAGGAAGCAGCACAACAGCTCCTAGACTCCCTAAAGAAGGGCGCGCAGCTAGGCGACGATGTTTCAAAGCAGCTTCAGGAGCAGGTCAAAAGGCAGCAGAAGAAATGGCGAAAAGAGGGCCAAGGGGATAGCAGTAAGAAAGAAGAGCTGTCGCGCGACGACAAAGAAAAGCATGAAGATGGAGAGGAAGAGAAGAGGGAGGAGGAGAAGGTGGAGAAGCAGGATGGGGATCAGGGTGACGGGCAGGAAAGAAAAAAGAAAGGGATCAAACCGCAGGAAAGCGATGATGCCGAGGGCAAGAAGGGAAAATCGGAATTACCATTCCATCTTCCGGTAGGATTGCCATTTGGGAAAAATAGCAATAGAGATGAAAATGGCGAGCAGAGCGCACAAGATGGCTCCGCAAGCGGCTCTTCAGAAGGTCAGCAACAGGAGCAGGAGCAAAGCCAATTCCAGGATGAGCAGACCGGCGCCACTCAGAATGGCATAAGTCAGCGGGCAGGAACTATGCCAGGCGGCGCGCGGCCTTCTTCATCAATGCAGGAACGAGAGTCAGATGGAAAGACCGGAAAGAAGGAGGGAGACAATGGCGAAATGAGCGGCAAGAAGAGCGAGCCAACAAAAAAAGGCACCAATAAAAACACCAACCGCGCGCCGGAAACCGGCGGGATTTCAGGCGGAATGCCTACGCAGGAGGCTCCGCAGGCGCCGGCAGGCATACAATGTTGTTAATCCTTTATCTTCTCAAACGTTATCCAACTCGGCTTTAATGACCGTACCCGTTTCCATAAAGCAGCCATCATCTCCGCTCGGGCAGCAGCCTTCAACCTATCCTCTTCTTTCCACTTTGCCCGAAGTTGCTCCATCAGCCAGTCGTGCATACAATGGCAATACCATTTATGCCCAGTCTCCAACCGGTGCTGCTTCACCAGCTCTAGATACCATTTTGAATTCCCTATATGAAAAACCTCCATATCGTGTTTCGACCGAAGATATATCGCTACAACCATATTCAAATTACAGCGGGCAAAATATTTATAACTTCCCTAACACTCCGTCGCCGAATGGCAGCGCATCTCCTTTCTCGGCAAAGGTAATATCCAACCAGGTTAATCCTTATGCAACAGACGTTCAAACAGCAATGGCACGGGCAGCACTCGATGCTCTGCTTACGGCCGGAGCAGCTGGAACAGCTGTTGTGGCCCCAGAGGCAATCGCCTCGTTGCTGCCAGAAGCCGCCCCGTCTGTGGTCGCAAGCATACTAGGAAATGCAGCGGCCGGAGCAGCTGGCAACGTAGGACTCAATTACATTATGGGTTCGCCAGAACCAGCACTCACAGCAGCAGGCCAAGGGGCACTCTTCGGCGGCATAGCAGGTGGAGTTGGGGAACTTATAAGTCCGATAACAAAATCAATGGGTCTTCCAGGAGCAAGACTAATAGGCGGCGCAGCGACAGGCCTCGGTGCGCAGAATATCTACTCTCTGGCAACGACAGGACAGCTGGCAACGCCGCAGCAGGACGTTCTTATGGCCGGTCTTGGCGCAGTTGCTCCTTATGCCCAGGAAGCGATAGGTAGCACAGTAGGCAGGATAAATCCATATCTGCAGCAGTTGCTAAGGAACAACCTGCTTATTAGACAGCTAGGCCTGGATGTGAACCCAGTAGAATATATTAAGGGGACGCAGGCGGGGGATATCTTCGCAGAGTTTCCTTCATATTTTGCCGCATTGCAGGGCATACTGCCAACAAGAGATATAGTCTCCATGACGCCGCAGGAATTGGAATCAATCGTAAGAAGCAACCCAGGACTGGTATCGCCCGTAAATGTGCGCCTATATAACACATTCTCTGAACCAGGACTGAACGGGGGCATAGAGAGACCGGTTCAAGAGATAGAAAGGGAGATAGAAAAGGGAGCGTCAGCAGCAGGAGGCGGTGCAGGATTGCACATAACATCAGCAGCAGACATTTATAAGGCGCTACAAGGCGGAGAGGCATCTGTGATACAGAAGGTAGGTGCGGGAGCTGCGGGCTTCAGGCAGGGCTTCGACCAGGGCTTCTATATGGCGCCAAGCAAAGTAATCTATGACGAGCTGGGCAACCCGATAAGAGTTGACAGGGGTTACAACTTCGCCGGTGTTTTTGGGCAGCCTCCAGAAGCGGCAACTAAAAGCGTTGCGAACGCAGGAAACAAGTTTTTTGGGGTGAAGATAAATTACAAGCCTTCTGATGTCCTGATGATAGACGATTATGCTAAGCTGACAGGAACACAGGCGCAGCTCGATGATATACGTGCCAATCCAGATGCAGCTAAGAAGAGTGGGCAGGCGATAGACTATTACCATCAATATGGGCAGTATGCGAATCAGGGTGCAAAACTCATAGAATCCCCTAAGAGTGCCTTCCGTCCAGAGTCTGAAACCGAGATAACTGTGCCTGAGGGCGGCGTGATACAGGGAACAGGGGAAAATATAAATCTTTATTTATCGGGGGCGAATCAGGGTGCGTTCAAGAATGTCCCGGTGCTGGAAAATATATTCCCGACAACGATAGCTGGAAAGATTGCAGGTGCATCTATCCAGCCAGTCATAGCCACACCTCTGGAATATAGGGGTGCGACGCCAAGAGGCACAATGGCAGCAACAACGGAAGCACCAGCAGTAGTCACACCACAGCCGGCGTTAACGCTGAATCCATTTACAAACCAGCCTATCTATGACGTATTGACACCAGCGCAGCAGATGGCAATATACAACCAGTATCTGCAAAACCCAGGAAGCCAGCAGGCGATCTTGCAGGGGCTGATGAACAGCCAGGCTAAGCAGAGCATATCGAACTATCTTAACAATCAATATGCGCAGAACGTGGGCGGCAATATGTTCCAGTACCCGACAACGCCGTCAAGCGTTATAAGGGGAAGGGGCAGGCCAGGCTTTAGCTATCCAGAACAGGCAGGGCTTACACCCTCTGAAGCCCGCTTCCTCAATCCATCAGATGTCTATGCCAATAGCTTAAACGGAGGATTCTACAACAGCAACGCCAACATAAACCAGAACTCGCCTCTTTACCAGATATTGCGGTCCTTCAGCAGTGGCTACAACTTCAATCAGCCCGGCAGCATAGCGCCATATGCACAGCTCCTGGAGCAGATGTATCAGGCTGGAGCAATCCCATATCAGGTCTATGCCAACGTCATGAACTCTCAGGCTGCCGAGTACCCTACCCTATTCACGCTTTCAACTACACGGCCAGCGGTACAACAGGCAGCACCAGCAGCAACAGGCCTGCAGAAAGCATACAATGCAGTCCTCAACAATGGAACGCCTGCGAATCTTGCAGCTTATCTGGAAGCGCTAGCGCAGGCAGAATCAAACATGACGCCAGAACAAGGAATACAGATGGCGAACGCAGCAGCGCAGGCAGGGCAGCAGGCAACTCATCCGATATGGGCGGCGCAGAAATCTCTCCAGATGCAAAGGTACAGAAAAGCGGGCCAAGGCGGGCGCTGACAAGGGCGGAGAGAGAAGAATATGAAAGGGAGGCCAAGCTTCTCAACGACGAATTCACCAGCAAGATTCTGCAGAAGATAGTCAGAGAGAAGGCAGCCCCGAATGCGCTTAAGAAAGCGGAAACAACAAACAAAATACAGGGAGTGCTTAATAGCGATCCATATGGGGGAGGCCAGGCGGGTGGCGGCTCTGGCACCAACTTTGCCGCAGGCGAAGACATGGATGAGGTATTGAAGCTTGCGGAAAACACGGACATAATGGATATACTTGACATCCTAAACACGATACCATCTATGAGGATGCCGTCAAAGAAGAAGTATACGGAATTCACAAGCGGAGAGCGGCTCGGGCTTAGGACGACAGGCAATCCGGAGAAGGCAAGGGTGATCGAGCTTGCTATGCCTGACGAGGTATTCTACCAGAGGATGGCGGAAGGCGAGCTTTCATCCTATATGCGAGGGATCAAGGAAAGGAGCACGGGTCCTATCTACCTGCTTCTGGATAAATCCGGAAGCATGATGGGGATAAAGATGACCTGGGCAAAGGCTGTCGCTATTAAATTCTACCAGATTGCGAAGAAGGAAAAGAAGGACTTTTATGTGAGATTCTTTGGTGAGGGCACCTACGAAAGGATTGCCAGCCCGAAAACATCTAGGAAGGATCAGATAGAGATGGTGACACGGCTTGCCAGAGTTCGGGGAGAGGACGCCGATACGGTGATACAGGGAGCAGTATTTACAGCGTGCAATGATATAATAAGCCATGGTGTTGCTGGAGTCGGCGAAATAATACTGATAACAGATGGATTTGCGCCAATCGACGAGGCTGCAATGTCTGCGAAGCTTGCAACCGCGAGGGCGAAGCTGATAAGCATAATGATTCAGGGTGACAATGAGATACTGGCGAGAATATCGAAAGGCTATCTTTCAGCTACTGATCTGTCTGGAAGCGGGATACTGAAGCTGATAGAGATAAGGCAGCAGGTCAGGGCGCAGACAGAAGCTGAGGCTGCAACATAAGAAAAGCGCCTTGTTCCAGGATCAAAACGGTTACTCTGATTCGTTTAAACATTTTTATCATTCAATTTTTCAGCCAGAAGGGCATATTTCTTACCCTTAAAATAAAAACGCCTTATCTTGCAGTTTTTGAACAGTGATAATAGTTCTTTCTTGTTGAAATAATGGTAATACACAAAGCCGTCCTTGCCCCTATCAACAAGGTAAGTTCTAACCCCAACGCGTTTACTGATCCTGTCAAATATTACGGGCGGACCTTGATCGCTTTCCATGTAGATTAAGCCACCTGGTTTAGTTACTCTTTCAACCTCTTTTGCTGCTTTTCTTATTGTGGCTATCCTTGCATGGTAAAGTGCGCGATAGATTATTATTGCATCGAAGAAAGCACTCCTGTAAGGCAGTCTCCTTTCCATGCTCCAAACTTTGAAGTGCGTTTTGAGTCCTTTAGAACCATCCTTAGCGATCTTTATCCCATCCTTACTTAAATCAAATCCGTATACTTCAAAACCCTTTTTGGCCAGGTATATTGCGTTTCCTCCTGATCCGCAACAAAAATCAAGGATTCGTACGGCTCTCTTCTTTTCAAAGAGACTTGCAATTTTTGGCATTGATTTCCTGGCACGGTTGTGCATATACTCGTAGTAGCCTTTCCATTCCCAGGTTTGCGTATTTTTAGGTTTCATTACTATCTCTGATTATTTCTGTGTAATATTATAAAAAGAATGTGACTTGGCCGGGATTCGAACCTTGGTTGCTCTAATATATGTTGTCATGATGATCGTAATCCTCTATCCAGACAGTATGCGTTGATTCGTCTATAGAATATGTTAATACAAAGCTCTTCATTACGTGAACTCTTCTAAGGCCCTGCATCGGTGCGTTAAGTGGTTTAAATCTTTGCGGGTTATCAAGTACCTCAACGATTTTATTACGTATCGCTAAAAGTTGCCGTTTATCTTTCTTTTCCAACTTTCTCAATATTTTGTCTACGTGTTTCCTGTAATCCAGCTTATAAGGCTCTGGCACAGGATCACCGCTTCACCTTTATGTGAAACCTTTTATCGAAGTCCTCTATCGTACCTATGTGCACTAGGGGCTCCTTTTGTATCTTCTTGAGTTTTTTTAGATAAGAAGCCTTAATTTTAGGTTCAAAAACCATCTCCTCGTACTCATCAGCCATCTTTTCAATTGCCTTTGATTTATCCCTAAGTCCGTACTCTGCCTTTATTATGTTTAGTATCCTATTCGCATGATCGCTAATCGTGATGATTGCTTTTACCATAGTAACACCATATTAATATGAAATTAACAAATATAAAAACCTTTCTATAGGTAATAAAGAAGACGCCTTGGCCGGGATTCGAACCCGGGTCGCAACGCTGTTGCTCTCGAAATTTGAGGCTCCAAATTTCCCAACTCTCAAGCTCATCGAACCCACATCTTACATCATTGTTATGAAAATAACAATTTATAAACGCCTCGGGTGCGATTTTGTAGAAATCGAACCACAAAATCTGTAGTGATAAACCAGCAACTGCGCAAGCAGAACGGTTTAGAAACTACCAGATTTATATCTTTAACTCCTATTACTCTTTATGAAGCGCAAACTGCTCAAGTTCTCTGGGCCTTTTATAAAAGTTCAATACTTAGAAGACGTTACTGATTACGATATCAAAACTAGAACAATTCTGCTTAATATAGGCGAGAACCCAGTGTTAATAGCTGGCAAGGCGCTAAAGCCTTGGCACTCTTCAATCTTTGCAAATACGACGGTTCCCAAAGCACAGAAACTAGTTAGCATTACAATCAAGCCCGATTATATTTCTCAAAAGTCATTCAAGTATGCGGCTCAAGCTAAGAAAAAATGGACCCGCATCTACAAGCTATATCCACTCCAGAAATTCAAGAATACCAACCTCTGGAGATCTGATACTGACAAAGCAGGCAGGTTTATCTTCTATTTGTGGTTTGCTTCAGCAGGCACTGACTGTAGGATTCATAAGCACCCAAACGACTTCAAGGAGATACACACTCAGATTTTTGGCGTAGGCAGAATGCAGAAGTTCCACGAAAATAAGCAGTCTTCAATCTATCAAGAAGTATTTATGAGCCCGGGATACACCCACGAGCCCTTCTACAACGCCAAAGGAAAGTATCCCTGGCATGCGTACTATGCCGATACTGATTGCATCTGGCTTGCCATAGAAGGAGCTCCAAGCAGAGTCTCCTAGTACTTAATCTAAACCCTCAACTAAATCTGACTCTTCAATCCCAGATTAAGAAATCCAAAGTAGCGGTGTAGACACAAAAAACGCCTTGGCCGGGATTCGAACCCGGGTCGCAACCCTCTTTCCCCCCGCAAAATTTGAATTAAATTTTGTTCTCTCCAAGCTAATCGAACCCACTTATACTAGCTTTATAAAATTTAGAATTTATATAAGCCTCGGGTGCGATTTTGTGTGGAATCGAGCCGCAATTGAAAGATCAATAACGCGTAAGTGAACGGTCTTGGAACTTATTTTTCAGATAGTCCTTAATCT
>JAKAVF010000011.1 GCA_021827605.1 Microcaldota archaeon | reverse complement strand
CTCACCCTCATGAAGCTGGGATCCCTAGTAATCGCTTGTCACCATCGAGCGGTGAATATGTCCCTGCTCCTTGCACACACCGCCTGCCAAGCCACCCAAGTGAGGCCTTAATGAGGCAGTGTCTTCGGGCATTTTCGAATTAAGGTTTCGCGAGGTGGGCTAAGGCATAACAAGGTATCCGTAGGGGAACCTGCGGATAGATCACCTCGAACATTTAGTGTGCATAGATAAAGCAGTGGATTTCTTTCACATTAATTCTCAAGACTACACTCCATTTCTTTTTTGTTTTACGGGTATGAGCGCTGCGAAATAGCTTATCAATCGATTTCTGGCTCCATTGCGTCGAAGGGTCTTTATACATAAATATGTTACCTTTAATAAGTAAAAATGTATCAGATGATAAAATGCCAGAAAACGAGAAAGTGCTTACTTTAGGTCAGTACTTCTCCGTCTTTAATTATGGCTACTATGGCTACGGCACGGTAGCCAAGGAACTTGACATAAGTTTGCTACGCTATACGAAAACAAATATCGATGTAGTAGATTGGGAACCTGTTCGCGGTAAAAGGAATCTCCCTCGAGAATATTTGCCCTATCTAAAGGAAAAAAGGATACGTTTCGTACCCTCATATAAGCTGTCAAAACATCTGACAGAGGGCTATCTTGTATGCTACGGGCACTATTTAGACAGATGGTTTGAGAACCGTTTACGATTGACGTACAGTGACAAAACTCTGCCCCTATGTTCAATCGCACACGATTACATATTTACATTTGAGCAGATCGTGAATTCCTACCTTTATGGAGGTTTGAAAAGGTTTGACACGATTGTCGTGCCATCAAATGCGGGGAAGCTTGTGGTAGAGAAGCTGTTTAGGCAGTTCTCACACCTCTTTAAGGGTTGGAATCTGGGTCCAAAGATTGAAGTTATACAACATGGGATCGATACGGAAAAGCTAAAGCCAATTGATAAAAAGGCTTGCAGGAAAAAGCTCGGAATCCCAGAAGACCGCCTAGTCCTTCTTACAATCGGCCGCTTCTCCCCAGCGTACAAGATCGATTTTGTTCCTACAATAATCGCGTTTAGTGAAATAGTGCGGCTTGAGCGCGCTAATAAGCCATTGCTCATAATTGCCGGGGGGCAGACTGCATGGCGGACTTACCTGCCGTTCTTAAAGAAGCTCGTTAGTGCATTAAAATTGTCAGCGCATGTAAAATTCTTTCCCGATTTCAAGGGCGAGCTCAAACCTGTCTTATACAATTCAGCAGATATATTTATCTCGTGCAGCGACCACATAGAAGAGAGCTTTGGTTTAGTAGTTGCAGAGGCTATGTCATGTGGTATACCTACCATCGCAACTGATTGGGACGGTTATCGCGAGTTGGTGAAAGACGGGAAGACGGGCATGCTGGTTAAAACCTATACAGATAGCTCACTTTTGGATACCAAGGTAATTGGGAGGTATGGTGGATATAGCAGTGCAACACTTATTGACATTTATCAGCTTATCGAAAAGATTCGGCTCCTGGTATCAGATAAGCGCCTTAGGCAGGAACTATCAATTGCGGCGAGGAGATTTATTGTGGAGAAGTGCGGCTGGGAAGACGCAATAAATAAGTATTTGGGATTATGGAGAAGGCAAAGCGAACTCGCTGCCTCGGGTAATTTGGATCTGACTCCAATGATCGATTTGAGCAAGGCGTTCGATCACTATCCAAGTGAGTTGATTGACGCGAAGAACATTACGGTTCGCACGAGTAAGCTGGGAAAGAGTTTTCTAGACAAAGATAACGTGAAATATCTATTTCCGGAAGAGTCATACATCGCCGATGGCAGCTGGGACACTATACCATCTATTTCAGCATTAGAAAAGGGTTCTCTTCTAGAGATACTTAAGTTGGCGGAAAAGGGGGCAAAATTGACGGCTTTTGCGAGCACAGGTGACAAAAACAGCGCAAATATGGAGCGCATACGTGCGCTCAAACTCGCAAAATACGGTCTGCTTGATATACTTAAGACTGACTGATTCATAAATCTACTGTAACTCCAGCCCAGTTTGTTTCCCTGAACCTTTCTATCCTAATATCCTCGTAGGGGACCCAAGCACTGCTAGACGCTATGCTTTTCGTGTAGATTTCTTCTATCAGATTTGTTAGATAATGATACTGCTTAGATGCCTTTAGGTTTTGCATGAAATCATACGCAGATTCCTTCCTAAGGTTGCCCAACTTTAGGTCTGTAACCCCCAAGAAGGGAAGCACATCGCCGTTCGGCAAGACGTGAAAGGTCAAAGACTTATAGATGTTCGGCTTGCTCCTCAATTCGTTTATGTCAACCATATTCGTAAAGACAGCCAGTTTGTCGCCTAGCTTGTTGTTTAATTCCATAGCCGTTGAATATAAGTCATCCATCTGCTTTTTGTCCAGATGTATATCCTTGTTGAACAGTCCGCGACCTTGTGAAGCCACATGCGCTAAACGTATGGAATGTGCGCCGGATTCCTGCGCCTTTTCCACGAGCCAATCGATATACTGCCGGCTCTTTGGGGTTACCATGGATTGTATGCCAAAATCTACCCCATAAGACTTATACAAGCCTAACAGGCTAATCGTATCCTCATACGCTCCCTTATGCGAACGTATGTTGTCATGCACTTCCTTAGGTCCGTCAAGGCTGGTTGCAAATATCCCGACATCGTCTTTAATCTCCTTTAATTGGTCCTCTTTGAGTAAGGTCGAGAATACATGGGGGGTCATGTTCAGTCTCTTGACCTCCTTTACTATCTCTGGAAGATCGTCGCGTAGAGCGGGATCTCCGCCAGACAGAGTTATGTGCCTAATGCCTAATGCGGCGATTTCCTCAAGCACACTGAAAACCTCTTCAGTTGACATCTCCTCGGCACGTGAATTACTAAAAGTAAAGCAGTGCTTGCACATGTAGTTGCAGTGCTTAGTACGATCTAACAAAATATGGTTTTCGAACCTTACGTCCTCAATCTGCAGTACGCCAGAAGTTAACATTATATCACCTTATCTTCAACCAACTTGCGCGATCTCCTTTCCTTCGGCACCAAAATCCCTAGATTATATAAGAAGTCTTTGTAGTCCAGATCCAATGAATTTACATAGTACTGATCGGAATAAACTCGCCTTACCAGCTCTTCAACTTCCCTGTCTATCTTAACTACGCCAATCTCTTGATTGAGAAGAAATGATGCGTCTCGCCTATTTACTATTTTAATGTGCTCGTTCAAGGTCATATCCTGGAATGAACCAATCCTCTTCTTGACCTTCTGACGTGAGTATAGCACCTTCTTAAGGGCATCCAATTCCTCAAAATTTGGTTTTACCTTCATTGAGCGCAGGTAATAGTCGATTTGAGCGACACGTTCGCTGTTACAAGTCACATCTATCCTGCAGCCTCCAAGGCATTCATTCAGTAGGGGGCAATCCGAGCACGGTTTATTGACCCATTCAAGGTTTCGGAAAGACTCCATATATTTGGTATTTGCATTCCAGAGCTCCTCTACTGGCTTTTCCAGCACGTTTCCTATTGGAACTCTCGATTGATTGCAGATTCTTAGGTTTCCCCTTGGGTCTACCGCGCCGAACCAAGTTCCAGCACCGCAATTGAAATTAAATCCCTCGGTTATCAATCTGGAATCAGCACAGAAAGGTATCGATGTTCCGAGTTCGATCCTTGCCCCAAGCTCATCGCGTGCTCTTATTATCTGCGTGAGGGCCTCCCTGAATTGTTCAACCGTTGGCATAAGAGCTTCTAAGGATTCTGAGCCTATGCCGCCAGGCTCAAACCTATTTATAAAGACCCTCTTCATTCCAAGATCATATGCCTTTTCCACTATATTGTAAATGTCAAAATAGTTTTTCGAGGAGAGTAGAACGTCGGCACTTACATCCCGTCCCTCATCAGCATACGCCGTTATATTTTTACATATTCTCTCGTAGGTCCCATCCGTTGTCGTTAGTCCTTCGTGTACCTCTCTCTTACTACCGTGCAATGATATAAACAATGCCAAGAGTTCATCGGGGAATTGTATCTTTTTTATTGCATTTGTAACTACGGTCACACCAACAGATTCAGACAAGCTTTTTATTATATTCGGTAACTCCGGTATTAACGTTACTTCCCCTCCTATCAGTTGAACATGAGGTATCTTCGAGTTTTTGATACTCTCTACTATCTTCCATACGAGTTCCATCGGCGGAGTAGACTCCTTGCGGGTTGGATTGTAGCAAAAGGAGCAGTGTGCCTGGCATGCATAGGTTATTTCGTACTGTAGAAAATACGGAATTTCTTTATTACCGATACGCATTTTATCACATGCCTTATTTCCCATTTAGATATAAAAGCTTAGCATCGCTACGTTAGATGCCGAACGATTCTGCTAAGATTGGTAGACTAATCTAGTACACTAGCTAGATTTAAATATCTGGCAAAGCGGTACTTATTGTAGTGATCAAATGAGCATGGAGGGGAACTGGAATTCAAAGCGCAACAGCACCTCTGGCGCGGTGGACGTTGCCAGACGGTTGGAAAGGACTTCGCCTGTAGAGTCGACTGGTCTGAATTTCCATCAAATTCTCAAAGAGGGATATGATGCAGGATACAAAAAAGTTGAATTAATCTGTCATAGCGCTCAGGGTGCAGAGCTACTTAGTCTTATTGACTATGCAAAAGAACTGGGGTTCGAACAAGTAATGATCAGTGCTTCTAGTGAGCTGATCTCAGGTTTATCTATCAGATTTTTGCCCATATAAGACCGCAGATGAGTATCATGGCACGCACTAGGACAATGAGGGATTCGGATAGTAATGCCTTAGCTGATGTATGCATTCCATCCCAGGAAATTAGCTGTCATCCTATAGGGGCATTTAGAAGGGGAAGGAAAGTGCCGTCCATGGACGCCTTTTTACGCGGGAATGCTAAGACTTACGAGAGCCATCAATGGCTTAAGAAGATAAAAGTCGCAGCGACGCGCCGTGCACTAGAGCTGTTGGAGCCGGCTCAGGGAGAGCTAATCTTAGATGTCGGCTGTGGGACAGGCTGGTCAACAGAAGTGATAAGGGACGCAGGGTTCCAAGTGATCGGCTTGGATATCTCATCGGAAATGGCAGCTATTGCGAAAAAGAAAGGATTCGATGTAAAGGTGGGAGATCTGAGAGAAATGCCATTTGGGGACGAATCAGTTGGCCATATAGTTTCCATATCCGCGCTTAACTTTATTAATGAAAGTGCCTCAAGCTATGCCGGAGTTAGGTTCGAGTACGAGAAGGCGGCAAAAGAGTTCTGGAGAGTATTAAAAAAGGGTGGCCGTGTGGTGATAGAGTATTACCCCCGCACCAAAGAGGAGCTGTCTTTTTCCTCTAGAGTATTTAGGAATGTAGGATTCTCTGGTAACATTGTAATAGACGGTGAAGGGACCAGGAAAGAGGAAATCTTCTTGGTGCTAAACAAGTAGCCTGCGATAGAGACCGCGTTGCTATCAGTAATCTCTTACGATTTAACCGGAAATAACTTACTAGGTTATTAGTGAAAAATAAAAATAGGTGCACTTACGCCCAAAATATGACATTGCTATTGCTTCTTTTTCAAGCCCTCTTCTGTCTTTTCTTCTTTAATTCTACCAATGTCACTTCATCCATCATCATTTTTCCTGGGTTGCATTTCGACATTCAATTCACCAGTTTCTTATGCATTAAAAACATATTTAATACTTATGTATTATTCTGCGATTAACGTTCTTTTGTAGTCGCATTGATTCCAGATCTAAGGAGTATTTGATAGAGCAATGGTCCTGTTTTTATTCCTTTCCCTCAATATACTACTGATTTTATGGTAGACGCAAAAGCGCATGCAAGGGAACTGAAAAAGGCATTTCTGACACAAACTACTGTGCTGATGACCACCGCGTTCGGATTCGTTGCGGCTCTCGCATGGAACAACGCAATACAGGGCTTATTCAAGGATATATTCGGCACGGCCAGTGATACAGCTGCGATGTTCGGCTATGCGGTATTGATAACTATAGTCGCAGTACTTGCAATCTTCTACATATCGAGGATCAGCGCGAAGTACAACAAGTGAAAGTATGTCAAAGCAATTGAAGCTGAATCCAAGAGTAGCGTACGTTCTCGGAATCTACGCCTACAATAAAGGGACCAAGGCTACAATCGGCGTTGTCACTAAAAGCAACGAGATAGTGCAGAGGTTCGTGAAGGTCGCTCTCGATGATTTCAAGATCCTTCCGAACAAGATCCTGATCGAGGCAAAAGAAGATGAGATACAGGCCTATTTCTACAATTCGAAGCTCAAGAAGCTGTTTGACAAGGCGCTCGAGCGGAAGGAGAGGCTTTTCAAGTACATGAACGACTACTCCGCCGCTTACTTCGCCGGAATATTCGAAATGAAGGGAGGCTCGGATTCCAACGGCCTCTACATAAGACACCTGGACAAAGGGGATGCGATGCTGCTCGAGAAGATAGGCATCCACACAGAAGCGAAGGGCAGCAAGACCTACATAAAGAACGCAAGGACCTTCATGACGTTCATCAGGACTGTCAGCGCTAAGATTTTCTAGCATAGTAGCAGTGCCAGTCATATGGGGCTGAGTCCTTGGTCATGCTTTTCAGATTATAATCCATTACCGAAAATCCACTTTCTTCGAGCATCGTCTTGAACTCCCCGGCATCATCATAGTACGAAAAGAATCGCGCTGTGCCGTCGGGGTACTTTCGCCATTCTTCCATATCTTCCCTTTTTCTAAGTGAGATGAAGATAACCCCGTCTTTCCTAAGAA
Source organism: Microcaldota archaeon (assembly GCA_021827605.1). Classification (GTDB taxonomy): domain Archaea; phylum Micrarchaeota; class Micrarchaeia; order Micrarchaeales; family Micrarchaeaceae; genus JAJZYD01. The sequence continues at coordinate 15,899 of JAKAVF010000011.1, read as the reverse complement.
CCTGATTTAAACTTGAGAGTGTACTGGGAATCTCATCCCTCCTGAAATGCAGCAAGCTCGAACAGCACCATAAACCGTCAAATGATTCGGGATCAAATTTCAGGTCCCTCATATCCATGATAAGAAAATTCCCATTAGGGACTCTCTTCCTCGCCTCTGCAATCTGGCCAGAAGAAAAATCTATGCCGACTACATCATAGCCCCGTTCCATGAAGTGCTTTGTATCCCTGCCCGATCCGCACCCCACATCGAGTATCTTTGCCCCGCTGCTGAGGTACGATTCAAACTTTTCCTCCTCTTCGGTCCAGAAAGAGGCATCCCAGTGCGCCTCCGCATGCGATGCAGCATTCTTGTCGTAAGTCTGCCTTGTTATCTCAATATTGTCGAGCTCTTCCATAGAATCTTCTCTGAGTCAAGAATGAGAAAATACATACTAGCACATAAAGAAACTGTAACAACCCAACCCCATTCACGGAGCGTACGAAATTGTACAATAGGAAGTAGCTCAAAGGCTATTTATTGCTTTGCGTATGCCTTGTGCATCAGCGTATTTATTTTTGTAGCTTCATAAACATAATTATGATTTTCAAGACTCTCGGAAGGACGAGGGAGAAAATTCCTGCTATCGGCATGGGAACATGGCAATTGGATACCAACAGCGAGACACTAACCGCGCTAAAGAAAGGCCTGGAGCTCGGCGACAACTTCATAGACACCGCGGAGATATACGGGACAGAGAAGCTCGTCGGCGAGGCGATAATGAGGAGGGATGATATATTTATAGCCTCAAAGGTCTGGCCTTCGCACTTCGACTATGACAACGTCATAAAGGCCTGCGACGCAAGCCTGAAGAGGCTTGGCGTTAAGTGCATAGACCTCTACCAGCTCCACTGGCCGAATTACACAATCCCAATAGAGGAAACGATGTCGGCAATGGAGCACCTCCAGAAAGAGGGGAAGATAAGGCATATAGGCGTGAGCAACTTCTCGGTAAAGGAATTCCAAGAGGCGCAGGCATGCCTTAGCCACAGCGACATAGTCTCAAACCAGGTGGAGTACAGCATAATAATGAGAGAGCCGGAGGAGGATGGCGTCCTTGATTTCTGCAGAAGGGAGAGAGTGACCCTCATCGCCTACAGCCCGTTCGGCAGCGGTGCGCTTTTCAACGCAAAAAGGAAACCGTTTCTTGATGCGCTTGCCGCATTCGGCAACAAAAATGGGTTGACGCCAGCGCAGGCGGCGCTTGCCTGGCTCATCTCAAAGGAGCCGGTTGTCGCCATACCAAAAGCGAGCACGGAAAAGCATGTGCTCGAGAATATTGCAGCCATGGACCACGGACTCAAGATTGAAGGAATCGACGAGATAGAGCGGATATCAGGCAGATTCAGGAAGCTGCACCGCAAGCCGCTTGCCAGTCGCACTTTTGTAAGGAAAGTGCTCAAACATACAAAGTTCTGGCATGGCTATGCTGAAAAGAAACTCGGGAAAAAGAACGATTAGACTCTCCTTCCCCTTCTGCCTCCTCTCCTCTTCGTCGTGTCCGTCGGGATTGGAGTTACGTCCTCTATCCTATTTACTCTTAGCCCGCTTCTTGCGAGCACTCTTACCACTGCTTGCGCGCCTGGTCCGGGCGTCTTTGAGTTGTGCCCTCCCGGCGCCCTTATCGCGATATTTATGTTGGTGACCCCCTTCTCCTTCGCTGCGGCAGCAACCTTGTATGCAGCCTGCATTGCAGCATGTGGAGTTCCCTCCTGAGAATCAGCATTCACCATCATTCCGCCGCTGCCGACCGCTATCGTCTCTGCGCCGCTCATGTCAGTAAGCGTTATTATAGTGTCGTTCTTCGATGAGTATACGTGCGCGACAGCCCACCTTTCAGGCTTCGCCTTGATCTTCGCCTCTTCGAGAGCCTTTGCCTCGTATGAGACTATCTCCTTTTTCTTGGCCTCTCCTTCGGCTGGCGCTTTCGTCTTCTTTGTTCCAGCAGATTTCTTTCCTCCAGCCATCATCGCACCATAAATATTATTCCGCCTTTACCTCTGCGGCCTTTGCAGCCGCTTCCTCCTTGTTCTCCGAAGCCCTCTCCTCGGCGTTATTCTTCACTCCTTCGAGGTCTATCCTCTTGTAATAGCCTATGTGCGGCTCTTCGTCAACGCTTACGCGGTATCCGGGCCTGTTTACCCTCTTGCCGTTTATCGAGATATAGCCGTGCACAATGAGCTGCCTGGACTGCTTTATAGTCTTTGCGAGGCCCTTCTTAAATACGAGTGACTGAAGCCTTCTTGACAGGAACGCATTTTCGTTGAGGTCAAGCAGGTTGTCGAGCGTCGACTGGTTGCTTGCTATCCCATACCTTGCGAGCCTGCCGATTATCCTTTCCTGGACCGCTGTTCCTTGCGTAGATGTTCCGGAGAGGAGTGACCTAACATTCCTTCTCAAGGTGGAAAGCTCCGTCTGCACCTTCCAGAGCTCCCTCATGTTCTTCAAGCCATATTCCTCGAGCAGCGCATTGTCTGCGCTGATCCTTGCGAGGTTCCACATGTCTTTTGGCTTGTCATACTTTTTCCTGTTCCTTTTCGGTGCTCCCAAAATATCATCTCATTATGCTGCCGGTTTTGCAGGCGCAGCCTTCTCCTCCTTCTTGGCCTCTCCTGCCTTCGCCGGCATTGCCTTTGCGGCCTCAGTCTTCTTGACTACTCCTACCGTAGTGCCAGTTCTTCCGGTGGACCTTGTGCGCTGTCCGCGTACTCTCTGTCCATACTGGTGCCTGTGGCCTCTCCACGTCCTGCCAGAAACATCTCTGTTTATGTCCTGCCTTGTTGCGAATAGCAGGTCGTTGCTCACGAAATGCACGTTCTTCCCCGACTCCATGTCCTTCTGGTGGTTCAGCATGTAAATCGGGATTCCATAGTGGGCTGGATTCTTTATGACTTCCTCTATGCTCTCTATCTGCTGCTCCGATAGGGAACCGAGGTTTGAGGTCCTCGGTATATTCAACTTTGTTTCTATTGCAAAAACGAGCGCGTTCGACATGCTTGTCCCGACGCCGCGGACCTGGTCTATCGCCCTCTTCAGATTAAGTGAACCGTTGACGTCCTTTCCAGAAAGTCTGACTATAGACAATGGAGCTTTCTCCGGCTTCCTCTGTCCCCCGGTGGCTCCAGGCGTTTTCTTCTCGCCCTTCGCTTGCGCTGACTGCTGCTTCTTCTCTTCCTTCTTTTCTTCCTTTCCTTCTTTTTCTGCCAATACATCACTCAACATAAACGCCAAGGCTGGGATATCCATAAACTTCCGAAAAAGTTTATTTTGAACCCAGAAGTCCCGAAGGACATGCGCTTCCAGGAACAGTATTTTCCAGGCGCACGCGTTACCGGTTTCCGCCACCTTGGCTTGCTTATTTATCTATGAATCATTATTAAATAGCTTTCAGATAACGCAAATAGTATTATCACAAAAAGGTATTTAAATGCACCTCATTACCGGCGGAGCGCTAAGCTGTGTTATCGGCGAGTTCCCTCAGGCTGCTCTGCCTTATCTTCTGATGTGCAAGTGTCGTGCCGCAGTCTGCAATCCTGACAGACTTCACAAATAAATCAACAAGTGAGGAATCCAGGACAACGCCATCACGGCCGAGTGCATCCCTTGCCTCCTTATTCTCTGCCAATGTCGCAATCCGCTCAGCGCAGTACGGAAGGCACCTGAATACCACGCTTGCAACCTCCTTGCCATCCATTAGCGACTTGGCGACCTGCTTGCTGAAACCGATAAATCCTAGGTTCACTAGCTTTACCATAGATTCGATGACGTCCCTCTTCTCTCTCCCCGCAGTTTCCTGGATTTGCGCCAGTGTGGAAGGCGTCAGCTGGAACAGCTGCTGGCCGCTCTTCATCAAGAGAATCATTACCTTTATGTCATAGGGTAGCAACTGCTCGGATTTTTCCTTTTTTAGCTCCAGTTGGCAATCTTTAAACTGTTCAAGGTTCTCAGCATGGGAGCCCTTCCATAATTTCCTGAGACTGTTGTTGATGTCCGCGCGTTCCTTTGCAAGATCGTTGTCTAGAGTGTGGAAGAGCCTTGCCAGATATTCCTGCCCTTCCTCCGTCAGAAGCCAAATCTCGTCGCTCTGCGCGCTCACCGCACCGTAATCGCACTCAAGCGTGAGCTTCTTTGATTTGGCCAGTCCCGCGCCCCTGAGCTCTTTCAGTGCGCCAATGAACGTACCTTCATCTAGCTGCAGTTCGTATGCTAGGCCTATCGAGATAAATTCCGGGACTGGCTGAAGCTCGCCGACCATAACGAAAGCCATTCTTGCGGCTGTATCCGAAAAAAGCGAGCGCAGCTTTTCCTCCCCGCGCATCCACCTGTTCCCATCTTCATTGTGAGCGGATACCTCAGGCTTGAACCTTTCAGGTTCGTAAACATCATTCCCGCTTTTCCCGGCTCTGAGCAGTGACTCTTCGATGCTAGGACTAGATTTTTGAGGATTTGCTTTTCTCTTTCCCACAGAGTCACCCAAGCAGCACTATCAATTGATTTCATATAATATTTAAGCCTGCTTGCAGAAGAAAGGTATGGCGCGGCAAGTGCAACAGACTCATACTTGCGGCAGAGGCGTATACGGACGACCTGAGGATAATCCCGCAGGCTCGGCAGGATGCTGGCGCCTGTTGCAAGCAGCACATTCGGGAACGCTGGAAGGAAACGGGCGGAGAAGCTTTATCTAGAGATGCAGAAGATTGTTTAGTCGGCAATGCGAAGAAGACCACAACCACTTCCTGAACTTTTCTTGAGTGCATGTATGTGGGCCCGGAGGGATTTGAACCCTCGACTTGCTGGTTAAGAGCCAGCCACTCTGGCCAAGCTGAGTTACGAGCCCACGTTTTAGAGATATAACCTGCAATATATTTAAAACAGAGTGTGATTCAGGAAACGGCCTTTTCGACAGCGGCCCTGACCTTTTCGGTGTTCGATGCATCGCACGCCACGAGTAGTTTCTGTTTGGTGTCCATGGACACCAGGGTCCTGACCAGTGCGGAGAGCTCAGTAAGTTTTCCCACATATTCGCCATCTTTGTTCAGCACGTCGACATCGTCCGTCGCTCCCTTGAACTTTATCACCTCCATGACGTAGTCGTTTTCCCCAATTCCCGTCTTTTCTATCGCGTCCTTTACCGCATCTAGGTCCAGAAGGCCGTTCACTCCTTCGTTGTACGCCCTTTTGAAGAGTCGCCGCTCCACGATCCTCGAAATCAATTCCCTTGACTCCTTTATCTGCTGCAGCCTTGCGATGATGGAGTAGTCATCATGGATCAGGAGCTCGCTCTTGTTCATCTTCCCGGAATCGATTGCCGCAATCACTGCCTTTTCGTAAATTCCCCTCGCTATCCTGTTAACGTGGTGGTTGTAGACAGAGGCAAACATAGAGTACCTCGCGATGAGGATTGATTCTGCGCCGTTTATCCCACTCTTGTAAACCGCAGGGTTTCCCTTGTACCATGCAAGCCTGCTCCTTATGATGCTATAGTCGATTATCCCGTATGCCACTCCCGTGTAATGCGCGTCCCTCGAAAGGTAGTCTAGCCTGTCGGAGCCGAGCGAACCTGTTATTATTGTGCCCTTCCCGTTGCCTCTGAAATAGCTTATTACCTTCTTTACGCTAGCTCCGCTTTTGCCGAGCACGTCACTGATCTCGCCCTTCTGTATTATCCCCTCGCCAATCTTCTCGTGGTTCGTTTTCAGGTATTTCATGAGCAGGTCGTCACTGTAATGCGAGAACGCACAGTGCCCTATGTCATGGAGGAGGCCGGCTATCTCAAGCTCCTCGTCGGTTTCCTTCAGCGAGCTCTGCATCACCTCCCTTGTTATCTGCATTGTGCCAAGCGAGTGTTCGAATCTCGTGTGGTTCGCTCCTGGATAGACGAGGTTCCCAAGGCTGAGCTGCTTTATCTGCCTTAGCCTCTGCATCGGCTTTGTGTTTATTAGCGCTAGCTCTAGTTCGGTCGGCTCTATGTCTCCGACCACCGCATCTTGTATGTGCACCAAGCTCACACCTTTTTCCTCCCATCAAGGAATATCAGGACAAGCAGCAGGATTATCATAAGGTCCGCGGTGAGACAGTAGATGCACACGCTGCCGATTATCGCCTGCGAAACGATAGAATACAGCACAGCGCCTGCTCCGGCTATCGACCACAGAAACCTGCCGTTCTCTCCGTATTTGAATACGAAGAGGGGAGCGAGCGCAAAGAGAATTATTCCTAAGATAGAGACCGGGACGCCGAGTATCTCGGAGTAGGGGCTTGTGAGCACGGATTCGCAGTTTATTACTCCAGTATTCGGGCAGACAAGCAGGCTAGACTGGTACTTGACTATCGTAAGATAGATTTCGACTATGATGCCGATTATGGCAAGCGCATAGAATATTTTCCTGTTCAAGAGATGACCTACCGCTTCTTCCTCCTTTTCAATTTTGCCGCAAAGTTCTTTATAACATTATCAAACCCTTCGCCTTTCGGGGAAAGGTCATAATACACCTGTGCAATCGGTTTGTTCGAGTTTATCAGGTTTCTGAGTATCGTAGGCGTGGCTGACACAACAGAATCTGCATCCGCCCTGTTTATCGTCGCCTCGAGGTCCTTTATCTGCTTTGGGCTGTATCCCATCGCCGGAAGTTCCCTTTCGAGATGCGGGTATTTTGCAAACGTCTCCTTTAGGGTGCCGACCGCATACTTCTTCGCGTCGGCGAAATCCGCAGCGCCGTATTCCCTTGCTGCGATGGTACCGGCCCCGAACTGCATTCCGCCGTGGGTTATGGATGGTCCGTCCTCGACGATCAGCACTTTCTTGCCGGTTATCAGTTTCGGATTGTCCACTCTGACGATAGAGTCAGCGGAGAACATCTGCGCATTTGGATTGATGCTGTTCAAGTTATCAGTCACATGCCCTATCTGTTCCTTTGTCGCAGAGTTCACCTTATTCAGCAGCAGCACGTCCGCCATTCGCGCGCAGATTGCACCAGGGTAGTAGTTGAGCTCGTTGCCAGCCCTGAGAGGGTCTGCGACCGTTATCATAAGGTCAGGCTTGATGAACGGTGCATCGTTGTTGCCGCCATCCCATATAACGATGTCTGCCTCCTTCTCTGCAGCCCTGAGTATTTTCTCGTAATCAACCCCGGCGTAGAGGACAAACCCGTTCCTGATGTGCGGTTCATAGTCTTCGCGCTCCTCGATCGTGCACTTGTACTTGTCAAGGTCCCTGAGCGTTGTGTACCGCTGCACTATCTGGTCCTTGAGGATGCCGTACGGCATAGGATGCCTTATTATCACGGCCTTTAACCCAAGCTTCTTCAGCAGCGATGATACATATCTCGTCGTCTGCGTCTTCCCGCTGCCGGTCCTGACCGCGCAGATAGCTATTACTGGCTTTGATGACTTCAGGTACGCACGCTCAGGTGCGATCAGCCAGAAGTCCGCACCGTTCGCGTTCACAACACTAGCCTTGGTGAGCACAGCATCAGAGCTAAGGTCGCTGTACGCAAGAACGCAGATGTCTGCCTTCAGCCTCTTTATCAGTGCGGGGAGTTCGCTCTCGTCATACGACTTTATCCCCTTCGGATAAAGCTTTCCGGAAAGCTCCTTCGGGTAAATCCTCCCGGTAAGAAAAGGTATCTGAGCGGTGGTGAATGCGACAACCTCGTAATCCGGATTGTCCCTGAATACTGTATTAAAGAGATGGTAGTCCCTTCCCGCTGCACCAAGTATTATAACTCTCTTCTTCATTCTTTCACCCGGATAGACCTATCGTAAACATAGGCTTTAATCCCTTGCCATCCGGTTTCAAATGCGAAGGATGTTATCCTGCGGATTCCACGAATAGGCAACTTTAAATATCTGGCAGAACAGACGGTTTTATTGAGATAAATGGTAGAAAGAGGCAGTGTTGGGGCGCCAGGGCTGTTGAGGCTGGCAGATGACAAGACCATACCATCGGTAGCCATGGACTTCGATAATACCTTTTTCGATTCTATATCGTTCTTCAGCGAGCTGTTCAGGCAGGCACAGGGCAAGGAGTACAAGCGGCATATGTTCACAGACCCGAGTTGGTGGCATACATTCGGATTTTTGACTGACGCAGAGGAGGCCACTTTCGACAAGATCTACACCAGCGCGCTGACAGACGTGATACGCAGCAATGGATTTCTGCCATTCAGGTTTGGAGCACATCTGTTGGATGAGCTTGCAGAGGTCACATATGTGGATTTCGTGACGGCGGTGCCGAGGAGGCTCGAGCCGGCGCTGAAAACACTCGTAGAGAGGGCTTTCACATCAAAGCCGAAGGTGTTAATTGTTGATTCCGTGGAGCAGAAGGCAGTAATGCCATACGACTTCTACATCGACGACAGCCCAAAGCTAGCGAAAGCCATACAGGCTTACAACAAGCTGAAGCAACGGAAGTTCCACAAGAGGTGCCTCATGCCTGCCATGCCTTACAACGCAGATATAGAGGAGGGGAACGGCGTGACCAGGCTGCCGACCCCGAGAGACGCAATAAAACTGGCGAGGAAAGAGGCTATGGCATGGACCGCGGCAAGGAGAGAGCCGTCTCTTGGTGCCCTAGCGCCAAGGCACGCCGATGCCGCAGCCACGAAAAGCTTCTTAAAAGGCTAGGCACAATCTTGTTTATGCAGTTTGCAATACTCGATACGAGCTCTATCCTTTTTGGGTTTTCCAATATGAAGGACACGTTCGAAATTGCGAAAGGCAGATTCCCCGGCAGGACGATTCTCGTGTCAAAAGGGGTGATAAGGGAGCTTGCAGGCATATCGCTGAACAGGGGCAAAAGGGGTGCGTCCGCGAAGGCGGCGCTCGAAGCAATAAGGTATAAAAAGATTGAAGTAGATAACAATAACAGCAACGTTGATTCGTGGGTATACGGTGCAGCCCGCAGGTACCCGCACTCAGTAGTGATAACGAACGATACCGAACTGTATAAAAAGCTTAAGACTATTAATATAGAGAGCTTCAAACTCACAAAAGATGGGCACCTAAAGTGAACTCTATTTGTATTGATCAATCATGGTGATAATTTGTATAAGGTCTACACGATAAAGGATATGTTCAAGCTACCTCCAGAGCACTTCGGCAGCAACCTTGAGCAGGTAGCTGCGCAGGTGCTCGGCAGCAGATACGAGGGCAGCATAGACAAGGACATGGGCGTGATAGTAGCGATATTCAACGTAAGGGACATAAGCGATGGTGTGATATACCCAGGAGACCCGTCCACCCACCACGACGCGAAGTTCGATGTGCTCACATTCATGCCTGTAGTCGATGAGGTGGTAGCTGGGGAGGTTTCCGAACTCGTCGAGTTCGGCGCTTTCGTCAGGATAGGGCCTATGGAGGGCCTGGTGCACGTATCGCAGATAGCGAGCGATTTCATATCATTCGACAAGAAGGTTCCGGCCTTCATCTCGAAGAAGACCGGAAAGAACCTGAAGAAGGGGGATACGGTCCTTGCTAAAGTCTCTACGGTCAGCATGAAGAAGACGGTCAAGGACTCGAAGATTGCGCTTACCATGAAGCCTGACGGTCTCGGAAAGCTCGAGTGGATATCATCCGCTAAGAAGCCGAGAGAGGGCGAGAGAAGGGGAGGCAGCAGGAAAGGAAAGAGGTAAATAGCAGGGCAAACAAAGTGATACTATGGAAGGAAGAGCATGCAAGAACTGCAGACTGATAATAACGCACGGAGACAAGTGCCCCGTCTGCGGCGGCACAGACCTGACGCAGAAGTGGAGCAGCTATGCAATAGTACTAAACGCAGATAAGTCGGACATAGCGAAGAGGCTCAACGTGAAGGTTAACAGCACCTTCGCTCTCAACATAAAAGCTTAGTGCGTGGGAGAATGAGTTCATCTGCCGAAAAGGCAATGGAGCCGGTCCTGAAACAGGAGCCAATACCTATGAGTGTCGCAGGCTTGGCGATTGTGCCTGTGGAGAATTCCACCTACGGGGAGATGATAGACTTCGCAGACGATGCCGCTGAGTACAGGGCGCCTGTCTTCCGTGTGCACATAGAAAGGATATTGGAAGACGATGCACTCTATGAGGAACTGAAGGAATTCCTGAAGCTGTACAACACATTCATAAGGCTCGCTGACAAGCCCGCCGAGGGAAAAGCACCATGGTTCGTATACTACGACTACCGCACCGACAAGGTGCGCATCGACAACTTTGGTCCATCGAGCGACAGTACAAAGTGGCTCGCCTATAGGGAAATGGAAAGGCTTACCCCTGAAGAATTCCTGAGGCTGTACGGCCAGGAAGAATGAGAGCTCAAACCTCAAAAATCGAAGAACCCGAGCCTTCCCTTCATCGGTACCGGCTTCCTGAACTTCTTCGCACCCTTAACAGAGAAGCCATGCGTATTCTTTGAGAAATAGCTGGAGTCAGCAAGGTGCTTGTGTCTTTCTGCAGCGAAACCTCTCCTGCTCATGTACATCTTCACATGCGTGACCCTCGCTCTCCCAATCGCTGCTCCGGTTACCAGACTGTCCGGGTCAAAGCCGTGCTTCCTGCACGCTTTATCGTCGATGCTTCTCGACGCGTGGATTATGAACTCTCCCCTGAAGTTCGTGTTCCAGTTCCGCAGCTCTACGGTCTTCTTCCCGGTCGCGAGAAGCTCTGCAAACGGCTGCTTAAGCGATAAACACTTCATTCGAACCTACCATAATCCCAATCAACTTCCCTTTCTCACTTTGCCTCAGCAGGCCTCAAGTACTGCTCCCTGACATCAACTTCCTTTACGTTCTTCATGTGCGCGAACAGCGATGCGACCAGGCTTGCTTTTCCGACGAAGTAATCGGCATTCTTGCTCACGTCGTTATTGAATGAGAGCTCAACTTTGTCCTGCGCCGCGTTGACCTGGCTTGCAGTTATCCCATAGCTCTTCCCGAGCGCCTCTACCTTGTCCTTGTCTGTGGTGAGCTGCCTTAGCACGCGCACCTCGTACATTATCTCCTTTCCAGCATACGGGTGGTTCGCGTCAACAACCACTCTTCCAGACGTGACGCTTTTCACAATCGCGGTCACGTTGTCGAGGTTGACCTGCATCCCCGGATGCGGGTTTATGTCCCTACTCCTGAATTCGGAAAGCGGCATCACCCGCACGAGGTCGTCAGACCGCTCCCCGAACGCGTCGGCAGGCTTGAACGTGAACTTCTTTTCCTCCTTCTCCTTCATGTTCCTGAGCTCGCGGTCAAGGCCCTTTATAACTCCCTGTGCCCCTATCACGATCAGCACAGGCCCGTACTTCATCTTCTCCTCGAATATGTTTGCAGCCCTTGCCTTTTTCTCGTCAGTAGTTGCAATGATTGTGTTCGTAGCCGTGTCCCATACGCTGTATTCCACTTCCAGAAAATCTCCGTCCTTGAAAGCCATATAATTACCTTTTCTCTACTAGAATCAACTAGAATCAATCAAGTATATGAGGACATACCTATAAAAAACTTCAATTCATCAATATCTATCTGGAGCTCTAATTTTAGGTGCTTGATTGGAGGAAAAGAAGAAGAAAATAGTCACGTTCATAGGAACGTTGTTCGTTGCCATAATGTTTGTGGGCTCGTATGCAGCCTTCAACAACAACTCCGGCAACAGCAGCACCAGCACTGCTACCACAACAGTGCAGGGAGGAGCAACCTACTTCGTCTCCGGGAATGCAAATGCTGTCGTGACAGGCTATTCCCAACTTGCGACAGTGTCTCTTGAATCCAACAACACCGCGCTCTCCTCGCTGGCGAGCAACGAGCTTGCACAGCTCCAGAACAACGGCTCTATCAGCAACTATGTCGCGCAGGGCAATGGATTCCAGATATTCACGCAGAACATGAATGCGTATAAACTGCAGCAGCTGCTTGCCTCAAAGCTGGGAAGCGCAAATGTGTCAGTCAACGCAAGCACATCGTTCTCGCTGCCAAGGACTCTCCCATTAACATACAGGAACCAGATAGTTGACGTGAAGCTCACAAACACGAACTTCACAGCGCCGGCGTCCCCTCTGCAGGACATAGGGACAAACGTGACAGTCGTCGTGCACGCGCTAGTTTACGCGAATGGCGGCATATACGACAACCAGATTACCATCACAACGTGATTGAGTGGCGGTTAGCAAAGAGGTTAGGGACCTGATAAGGAAGTTCGCGATAAAGAATGCAGTAGACTACGGCAAAGCGGATCTAGGCAGCGTGTTAGGCAAGGTGATATCGCAAGCCAAGGGAATCCCGGTTCCTGAACTGAAAAAAGAGACAGAAGCCGTGATAAAGGAAGTCAACAAGATGAAGAAGCAGGATCTTGAAAAGGAATACAAGCCGTTCGAGAAGGAGTTCGAAGAAAGAGCAAGAGAGACTGCCGAGAAGACTGCGAAGCCGAAGATGGAGATTGAGGGTGCTGTCGCTGGGAAGGTGTTTACCCGCTACCCGCCGGAGCCTGGCGGATATATGACTATAGGCAATGCAAAGCAGTGCATACTCAGCGACGAGCTTGCGAAGATGTACAACGGCCAGATATTCCTTTACTTCGATGACACGAATCCCGAGAAGAGCAGGCAGGAGTATGTTGATGGAATAAAGCGGGACACTGCGTGGCTCGGGGTCAAGTTCGGCAGGGAATACTACGCAAGCGATTATGTCGAGAAGGAGTACGACGCCGGAAGGAAGCTCATCCAGCAGGGTAATGCCTATGTGTGCCTGTGCAGCTCGGAACAGATCAAGAGCGACAGGTTTGAGAAGAAAGAGTGCAAACACAGGAAGCAGGAACCGGCAGAGAACCTCAAACTGTTCGAAAGTATGCTGAAGGGAGCGTATGACGAGGGGCAGGCGCTTGTGAGGCTCAAGGGCGACATGAGTTCGGAGAACGCGACGCTCAGGGACCCTGCGATATTCAGGATAAAGAAGGCAGAGCACTACAGGCAGGGGAAGAAGTACATCGTGTGGCCGACATACCACATCAACACACCGATAGTCGACAACATGAACGGCGTAACCGACGTGATCAGGGGAAAGGAGTACGAGATATTCGACGAGAGCTACAAGCTGGTGCTGAAGTTTTTGGGGATGAAACCGCCGAGGCTCCACTACCAGGCGATGCTCCAGATAAAAGGAGGATTGACGGCTCACAAGAGGGAGCTGAGGAAGCTGATGAAGGAGGGAGCGCTCAAGAGCTGGGACGACCCGCGGCTCCTCACCGTAATGGCGATGAGGAGGAGGGGCATACAGCCGGAGGCGATAAGAAGCTTCATAATGAGGTTCGGTTTTAGCAGGACGGAGAGCATCGTCCCGCTTGACATGCTCCTTGCGGAGAACAAGAAGCTGATAGACCCGATTGCAAAGCACCTCTTCTTCGTTAGTGAGCCGGTAAAAGTGAAAGTGGAAGGGGTCGGGCAGTTTGACGCAAAGCTCAAGCTGCATCCAGCAGAGAAATCCGGATTCAGGGAGTACAAGACGGGAAATGTATTCTACATAAGCGGGCAGGATGCTGCGGAAATCCATAAGACTGAGATAAACGTTAGGCTAAAGGACCTCATGGATATAAGGTTCAGGATAACGGACGGGACGACGTTCCTTGCGGAAAAGGCAGAGGAGAATCCAAAAGGAAAGATAATTCAATGGGTGCCGGAAAGCGACAAGCTGGAATGCACCGTCCTCGTGCCTGGTCCGATATTCGATGAGAAGGGTGACTTTGATCCGAACAGCATGAAGATAATTTCAGGTTACGTAGAGGGCTATGCAAAGAACCTCAAGGAGCACGACATAGTGCAGTTCGAGAGGTTCGGCTACTGCATACTGGACGACAAGAAGAAGATGCAGTTCATATTCATCTCGAAGTAGCGGTCAGACCTCCTTCGCGCTTTCGATGTTCTGGAGCATTGCATCTATATTGCCCGTATCGACATATTTCCTAATTCCTGTGAGGAGATCGGTCGCCTCCCTGTACCTCTTACCCTTGAAGAGAGCCCATCCAAGGTAGTAGACTGCATTTACGGATGTATTTACCTTCAGGCAATCGATACTTGCGACCGCGGTTTCCACCGGCTTCAGTAGCTCAGCGTTGAAGACCATATCAGCGTACTTCGAGAGATAGAGATTGCCAGAAACCTTGAGCATCCCGATCCCTCTCTTCGCCGTCTTAAGATTCCCGAGCTTTATATTTGTCATGAAGAAGGTGAAGATCGATGCTGGCTGCCTGATTCCTTTCTTGAACTGCTCCTCCAGCGCCGCCGACGCCTTGTTGAGCAGGAGGGCTGCCCTGTTCGATTCCTTTATCGCATTTTCCTTGTGCACCGCATTCTCCTCCATGAAGCCCATCCTGTCATAGCGTATGAGCGAGATCTCATGGTTAGAATTCCTCTTGTGGATGAGTGCAGCAGAGTAAAGAAATTCCGGCTCTCCTAACATAGTCAATATCTTTTCGTATTCGGCAGCCGCGCCTGCAAAGTCGTCCATCCCAATCAGCTTGTTGACCTGTGCAATCTGGTCAATGAGGACCTTGTTGTTCATCCATATGTCGCGCATAGCCCCGTAGTTGGCGAGCTCGCAGTTGTAGCAGACCCACACGTCTTTGTCCGAGAAGTTCTCAGCACCGCAGTAGCTGCAATCGAGGCTTTTCTGCGATGATGCCCTGTCTACCAGGTAGAGATAGCTCTTCACTTTTACGCTTGGGAACTTCATCCTTCCACACTATACTGCATCAGAAAGGGAATAAATAGCTTTCAGCTTTCATCTTTTCCTCAACACAACGAAGAGGTGCGAGCTGTCGAACGGCTCAAGGCCGAACTGCTCCACTATCTCGAACGTGTCCTCAAGTTGCGCGAGCGCCTCCTTGAACACCTCCTTCGGCGCCTTTGAGATATCGATGCTCTGCGACTTTATGACAAAGTATGCGTATCCTCCTTTCTTCAGGAACTTGCTGTTCTTCTTGAGTATGTCCGCCTGCTCTTTCGCAGATACATCCTGGTAGATTACGTCGCAGTGGGCGATGACGTTCGCGTATTTGTCAACTTCCCTCGCGTCAGCAAGCAGCGGCAGCATGTTGCTTCTCTCGGCGCACACCTCTATCAGGTCCCTCATGCTCCGCTCCGACATCTCCACGCTGTATACTCTTCCGTCACGACCGACTATGTCGCTGACGTGGCTTGGCGTCGTGCCGTTTGCAGCGCCAAGGTAGAGGACAGACGAGCCGTCCTTTATCGCGAGCGTCTTGAGTCCGTTCATTATCGCAGCAGAGAGCTTGCTCCTATAAGGGGTCCACATCCTGTACTCTATTCCTCTCTCTTCAACAAGCTCCTCTCCATACACCGTTTTCCCAGGCACAAGATTCTTCGTAGCCAGCTTGCCGTCTATAGAATAGACACCTGGGAAAAGCTCCTTTATCCTCACTTGCATCACATTAAACTACGTCAATCGTATATATGGATAAGGGTGCTACGGCAGATATTTAAACCTTGCTAACCCAGTTTGGATTAGTGATACAAATGCCGGGAGATTCTGGAGGATCAGGCTAAAGGAGTGCTATCTAGTGCTTCTTCTATTAAAAGTTAGTGTAATTTCTAATTTTATTGTTTTAAAACTTATACACTTCTTTTAATACTTTACGCTGTTCTGATTGAGAATTGTTATATAATCTGTACCCTAGAGAACCTATAACTATTCCGATAACCGCAAGAGAATTTATCTTTATACCTTTAAGTTCTCTCTTAAAAAGATCGGTAATCATTTCTAACTCATTATCTTTAAAGGTTGGTAAAATATACATAATTCCTTGTGGCATTGCTATATCACCAACAAGAGAATATGCGTTTATTGGCAGTTCTGTTTCTTTGATTATGTCGCTAAGTAGATGAGCTCTAG
>JAKAVF010000013.1 GCA_021827605.1 Microcaldota archaeon | reverse complement strand
CCTGTCCCGCCCGTCGCCAGGAACCAGGGCGGATTTGGATCCGGTATCAAAACGGACTGTGAGCTCACCAGCTGGGAGAAGTCCCTTCCTATGTATATTACTACAACCCCCCTATCGAGAATCGATTCAAGCAGCGTCTTCCCATTTAGGTTGTTGAGCATGAAGTCTGGCAGCCTCCCGTTTGGTATTATAAGGACAGAGTCGTTTGGGATAGCGCTCACGAGGCCTGGCGAAACCACCTGCACCTGCACTGCGTTGGACCCTAGAACAGAGAGGTACTTGTTCAGCGAATCCTCGAATGCGGTTGTGTTCCCGCAGCTTATGCACTCGTTGCTGGAGTTAAGCAGGTAGTATTCCTGCGGCGGCCTGCTCGATAGGATGGACACACTCGCAAAAAGGAAAGTAGCATTGGTCACCGTATAGTTGAACAGCGCATATGGTATGAATGTCGTCCCGTTATCTGCGTAGAGTATGTCCTGCTTTAGGAATGAGGCGGAAAGGGTCGGCTGCAGCGAAGGTGCGTTTGACGGCGGCGTCAATGACACGGACCTCAGCGTAATGCCAGCGTAGACAGATATCGCGACAAGGAATATGCCTAGCGCTATCGCTGCATATATTATCAGCTTTTTCACGCTAAGCTTCTTTTTCTCCTTTTCGACTTTCGGGAGCGTCTCGGGATCAGCCATTTATTTACCTCAGTATTCCTCCTTCTTCCTGCCGGCGAAGATCCTCATGAATAGCTTCGTGAGGATGTTCGGGTTGCCCTGTACCTTCTTGACTATAGCGTAAACGCGGATGTTCCTCATTTTCTTGTTTATCCTTATGCTGTACCTCATCGTTCAACCCTTTATCTCTATGTAGCCCAGGGAGACCATCTTGTTCAGCACCTGTTCCACCCGTGGAGGTATTATCTTGTAGTTTGACGCGAACTCGTTTATGTCGATCACGCCGCCGTGCGACTCTATCCACTCCTGCACAAGCGCCATGAGCGACTCATCCGAATAAGTCTCGAGCTGCTTCAGCCTGGCCTTTAAGTCGTCGTTCTCGCCCTTGAGGAGCGAAGCCTGCACAGACATGTTTTTGTTGGAATTGGCAAGCTCTATGTTCAGGCGCTTGAGCTCCCTGTACCTGTTGAGCAGGGAATCGTACTGGTTGAATATAGTGCTGTACTGCTGCGACATCCCGCCAAGGACGTCATCTATCGACGAATCGAGGTGCTGCAGCAGGTCCGCATTGTCGGCCTCATATGCGTCGGTTATAAGCGAGAGTATGGCGATCAGGTTCTTCAGCACGTACAGCCTCCTGAGCTTCGGGCTGCTGTCGAATCCTATCGAATAGTCTATGTTTATCGAGTCCTTTGTGAACCTGAATATCATGAAGAGGTACGGCTTTCTCTGTATGTTCCTGCTCTCGACCCTTATTATGGTCAGGTCATTTATCGTAGCGCGCAGGAAGAACATCTGCAGCGTGGAAAGCCTGCCTGCCATGATATCGAAATTGCCGAGCAGCGTTCCCTTTATCACCAGGTTTTCTACTGTAGGCTCTATATTAGTAGGTGTTTCTCCGGCCAAGTTATCTACCAATCGGGGACATTATAACTCTAAATGATTCTATAAATACTTTTGTATCGGCTGGAAACCAGCATTTCAGCGCCTCCTCGCCCTTTGCGCTGGCATCTCCACTGCAGGCATGTACGTCAGGTGGGAGAGAAGGTAGAAGAACGCCACTATGATTGCGCCGTAGAGCAGCGCGAGCGGCTTGTTTGCCCCGACCGCGAACATGAAGACCGCGAAGACCGCACCGAGAGCCACATAGAGCGCCCTCCTGCTCTCGAACCTCTTCCTCTGCTTGTAGTACTTCGGGTAGTCCTCCTTGCACACGACGAGCGTGTAGCCTTTCTCGTTCTTGGTGACGTTCCTCTTAAACCATCTCATAAGGGATATGACGTTGTCCTCCTTCACTCTAAGCCCTGCCTTCTTCTGACCGCACATTATGCATCTGCTCTCTGCCATAAAATCACTGGAATTCTAAAGTAGCATCGAAAAGCCTGCCCGTCTCTGACACTATCTTCTGCTCGTCAGCCATCTCGAGTATCGACCTTACGGTAATATCGTCGAGCCCGAGCCGCCTGAGGATATTGGCGATCTTGTCGTGGTCAAGGCCTGCCTTCTCAAGAAGGCCTGCAAAGGAAACGGCGCTGATGTGCCTGTGCGACTTTTCCATCGTGCTCAGTATCGACTCAAGGCTCCTCTCGTTTATGCCAAACGCTATGAGCATCTTCCTCAGGTCCTGCCTGTTTATGATAAACGTTTCGGTGTTTGTTGCAGCCATATCATGCACCGGATCTCGATATGATCCTTGTTATTATAGCATCGTCAAGGCTAATACTCTTGAGGAATGCGACTATGTTAGACGTGGCGACATTGTTCTGCTTTAGCTGCTGGACGAACGCCACCATCTTCATGGACTTGCCCTGCGAGTCCATGAGCGCGAAAAGCCCGTCTATCCCCTCTGTGCTCACGTTGAACTCTATGAACTTTGCCTTGAGCTCCTCCTTCTCGAACTGGTAGTCCCTCTGTATGATGCCGGCAGCGAGCTCGCTCTGCGTGAGTATGTCGGAAAGGTCGATTATGTAAACGTACAAAGGCTCCTCGCCGTGTATCCTCTCGAGCACGAAGGTGCCAGGGAACCTGAGCGCTGTCTGGAAAAGCATCTCGACCGCTGCCTGCCCGACGCCGAATTTGCTGATCTCTCCCCTTATGAAGTCGGAGAAGTTGAGAGAGCCCTGCAGGTAGTTGAGGAATTTCTCGAACTTTATCCTGAGCATGAACGTCGTGCCGACGTTTGAGAATATGGCCTCATTGATGTCGGTCGGGTTCTGCGATGCGACGATCAGCCCGAACTGATACTTCCTTCCCTCCCTTACTATGGTTATCGCGTCGCTCTTGTCGTCGCTGGCGACCTTCCATGCCTCGTCCAGCACCACTATCGCCTTGAGCCCCTTCGTCTCGCTGAATCCCTCGGACCTCATTTTCTCCTTCAGCGTCTGCAGTATGAAGAGCGCGGCGAGCGCCCTAAACCTCTCATCGGGAAGCGAGGAGAGGTCGATGTCAACAAGGCCAGACTCTGACAGCTTGCCGAGATCAAGCGTGCTCTTCTTCGCGAAGTAGTCCTCGCCCTCCCTCGCGAACTGCCTAAGCCTGTAGACTGCGTTCTCCAGCTCCGCGGGATACTCGTAAGTCCCCTCGGTGAGCTTCTCCTCAAGAAGAGCTATGACGTTCTTCAGGGTTGGAGGCTCCTTGCCGGCAGGGGGCTTCTCCGATATTATGAACCCCATGTTGACGTAAGCCTGCTCTAGCGCCTCCTCCGTGAGCCTCTTCTGCTCCGGGAATGCGGATATGTCTGTGAGTATGTCGAAGGAGTTCATTATCTGCTTCGTCCTGTCGAGCGGCTTCATGCCTGTCAGGTCCATGATGTTGAGGTAGTCTCCCTTCGCGAACGACACGACTATGCCGCCGCTCTGCTTCACCCACGGCTTGTATTCGCCCGCCCAGTCTATTATTATCGCGTTGCTGTTCCAGACGTAGCTAGCCCTGATCAGGAGGGTCTTGACGAAGTAGCTCTTTCCCGCGCCTGTGATTCCTACGACGGAGATGTGCGGATTAGTGAGGTTGACGAACGACCATGCGAACGGCACCTTGAATATCTTTGTCGTTCCGACGAAGAGAGAGTGGAGCGGGTCGCTCATCAGCACCTCGGCAGGGGGCTCTGGCGGCCTCGAGAGGAAAGCCCTCTTTGATATCTCGCTGCTCAGTATATGCTGGAATCTTACCAATGTCATTTTTTCACTCTTTCATTCTTCATTATTTCTTTTTCCTTTTTCCTTTTTCGCCTATTTCTCCTTATCTCCATTAATTATGACTGCTTGTCGAAGTTCGTGGCAAGCTCCTCGTAGTTGGTCGGCATCGCGAAATTGAACTTGAATAGGGTGTAAAGCTCCCTTCCCTGCACCCTGAGGAGCTGCAGGTCTAGTGTGCTGAGCGCGATCTGCAGCTGCTTTATCTGCGCTGAGAGCATGTCCATTGCGGCCTTCTCCGTCACGCCTACAGCTGTAGTCTCCACGTACATGATCGTCGCGATAGGCTTCTCTCCCTGTGATATCCTGTCCATCTTCGCCTGTATCACGTTTATCTTCCTCTGTATGTCGGTAATCACCACCTCGTTCGCGCTGGCGCTCTGCATCGCCCTGGAGAGGTTGAACTCCTGGTACGACCTCTTGCCCTCCAGCTCGTCCCTTGTGGACTGCAGGTCAAGGCCAGAGGCAAGCACATGGAACTTGAACGGGAAGTTGATGCTCATGACTGCGCGCTCCCATCCTTCCGGCGCCGCGAGCTCCCTCTCCTCTTCGTTCTCCTGTATCCTCTCAGCCTTGAACTCGAACGCGAAGAGGTTTGCGGTAGTGTAGCCTGTTGCATAGTAAGAT
>JAKAVF010000021.1 GCA_021827605.1 Microcaldota archaeon | reverse complement strand
TTGAGGTTGTAAAGAGAGTGCTTGCGCAGAAGGTAGTCGACAAATTGGTAATAGTTGACGACCACTCCATAGACAGGAGCGCCGAACTGATAAGGGTTCTTGCCAAGAAGGACAGGAGAATAGAAGTGCTCTCGAATCCGAAGAACATGGGGAAAGGCTTTTCCGTCAGGGAGGCGCTAGACCACGTGAAAAAGGGGATAGTGATAATACAGGACGCTGACAAAGAGTATTATCCGGAGGACTACCCGAAGATGCTCGCAGCGCTAAGAGACGACAACGTGGTATACGGCACCCGCATGATAACGAAGAACCCAGGCCACCACTACAGAGCTGCAAAGGTTGCCAATGCCGTGATCACAGCGCTTTTCAACGCGCTCTATAAGCAGAGGATAACCGACGTGAACACGTGCTACAAGATATTCAGGAAGGAGATGCTTGATGGCATCAAGCTGAAGGAGAATAGATTCCTAATAGAGCCAGAGATATCGATTGCGCTCGCGAAGAAGGGGTATAGGATAACGGAAGTGAAGATAAGGTATGCTGGAAGGACTTATGCCGAGGGAAAGAAAATAAAGGCGAGCGACGGAATAGCGCAGGCATTCTACATCGTGAGAAAGAGATTTACTGGTTAGCTAGTCGCTCTTGGCGTAAAGCGTCGTGTACGGCAGCTGGTCAAGCCTCACATAGGCGAACACCCCATATCCTGCGTATCTGTGGTTTGGAGAAAGCTTCCTCGGTTTTATGTGGCTCTCCGGTATATCCTTGTAGAGGCGTATCTGCTGGCCGGTCTCCCACCTCGAGTTAACGATCAACGGCGGAACAGGATTCCCGGCATCAAGCCATTTTCTCAGTACGCCATATCCCGCGCCATTTACCCTGGTTTTCGGCCTTCCTTCAGGAGTCTTTATCTGTGCCATGAAACCGCAGTTCGTGCACTTCGTGTCGAACAGCGGCATATTCCTTTTCTCGAAAAGCATCAGCTTGCCCCCGCAATCAGGGCAGGCCGCCTTCTTTACCGTGTCCTCTTCGCCTTCCCTGCCTTTTCTCTGCAAATGGCCACGCAGCATCCAGCCCGGCCGCCTGTCAAACTGCTCCATCGAGGCCAGCCCCGCGTCATTCGCAGGGCGGTACTTCCCAGACATGCTAGTAGTCAAAAACATTCAGATATTTATTTCATGCAGGAACAAACCGATTCCAGACAACATATTTATTTACCGCTGTCAACATCTAAGTGAAACCTATGGCAAACGGAAGGACTGAGAAGGAGATGGAGGAAGCCGAGGCGCTTGCGCGCGGCGGGAAGACCGCACGCATAGCCACGTCTGTCCTGGCAGCGAAGAGCTTTACCTTTCTTGCAGCTGGCATCGCATTTATAATAGTTGCGAGAATCCTCGGTCCCGGCACTTACGGGGTATATACCCTTGCAATCGCCATAGCTGGCTTCTTCGGCTCGTTCGGCGACTTCGGTTTCAGCCTTTCCGCTGTCAAGTTCATAGCAGAGTACATAGAGAAGAAGAACACAGCAATGGTAAAGTCCACGATTACGAATGCTTATGCTGCGGCTGCGCTGATCGGGATAATATTCACCGTAATTGCGTTCGTAGCCAGTGGTCCAGTTGCGCTGCTGATATTCCACAACGCATCCTACACGCCGGTATTGGAGGTGGCTTCGTTTACGATAATAGTCGGCGTGCTGTGGAACGTTTCATATTCTATGCTTGTGGGGCTAGGAAAGGGGCGATACATCACGGTTGCGGTGGTGCTCCAGTCTCTCGCGCAGGCACTACTCAGCATAGGGTTCGCGCTTGCCGGATTCGGCGCTGCTGCGCCGATCCTAGGCGTTGTCATCGGCTTCTTCATCGGATTCCTCGCCGCAACTGCTATAGAGGCGAAGATACTCGGGATATCTCCTTCGCGCATGACCGCAGCGCTCTCCTGGAAGGAGATAAAGAGGCTGTTCGCCTTCTCGCTGCCCATCGGAATCTCGAACTTCGTTACTGGGATAACGGGCAACTTCTCGACGATTTTCCTTGGTCTCTACGCTACCTCTTTTGTGCTCGGTAACTATGGAATCACATACAAGGTGTCAAACATGTTCGATGTAGTTGTCGGATCGATAGGATTCGCGCTCCTCCCTCTCTTCTCTGCAACTCTTGTCGACAAGAAGCAGAACAAGAACATAGGGAAGTTCTACAACTACTCAATCTACATGTCGCTGCTAGCCATAGCACCTGTCGCATTCTACATAATATTCCTCTCGCTTCCGTTCTCATACACCGTTTTCGGAGGGGTGTACAGCCTTGCACCGCTATACATATCGATAATGAGTGTAGGGGTTCTGCTGACCGTACTGTCGTCTTACTCATCAAACCTCCTGGTCAGCGCCGGGAAGGTAAAATCGTTCCTTAAGTTCAACATCATGATTGCAGCAGTGCAGATCGCATTCCTGCTATTTCTCGTTCCAACTTACAGCGGTCTTGGCCTTGTCGTGCTGCTATTCCTGATAGTTCCGGTTGTTACCAACATCCTCTACATGAGCAAGCTGAGCAGCATGTTCAAGATGAAGATAGCCTTTGCGAAGTTCGCCAGAGTTATACTGTCAAGCGCAGTGAGCGCCCTCTTCATAGTCCCACTTATATACCTGTTCGGCGGGAACACGATACCCCTGCTGGTGGCTGCTGCGATTGAGCAGCTCGTCGTCTACCCAATCATAATATCGAAGCTTGGCGCGATAGACAGGAAGAACACCGAGCTTCTCTCAAGGATAACGGAGGGAGTGCCTCTCGTCGGGAGCGTCATGCGCTCGCTGATAGCGTATACGAATATTTTTCTCCGCTGATTCCAGCTTTCTTGTTTAGCGCGCTCTTTATGAATGACTTGAAGAGCGGCGCAGGACTCTCCGGCCTCGATTTGAACTCGGGATGAGCCTGCGTCCCTATCCCAAATGAACCGCTCCATTCTATGAACTCCACAAGGTTTCCGTCTGGCGTGGTGCCGCTCACAATGAGTCCGTCTCTTTCCAGCCTTTCCCTGTATCCATTGTTGAACTCATAGCGGTGCCTGTGCCTTTCCGATACGGTCTCCGCGCCATACGAAGAGTACGCGATAGTACTCGGCTTGAGTCTAGCCTCCCATGCGCCGAGCCTCATCGTCGCTCCCTTCATGGTTACCTTCTTCTGCTCCTCCATTATATCTATTATCTTGTTCTCGCAGTCTGCAAATTCAGTTGAGTTGGCGTCCTTTATGTTGCAGACGTTCCTCGCGTACTCTATTGCCATCAGCTGCATTCCAAGGCAGAGGCCGAGGTAGGGAATCTTGTTGGTCCTCGCGTACTCTATCGCCTTTATCATCCCCTCTATGCCCCTGCCCCCAAACCCACCCGGGACTAGAATGCCATCGCTGCCCTTAAGCGCCTCCAGACCGTTACCTATGCTGCTCTCCTCAAGAGTCTCTGATTCCACCCAGTTTATCGTGAGCTCGACGTCATGCGCCAGCGCAGCGTGGGAGAGCGCCTCCTTCACGCTTGCATACGAGTCATGGAGGTCTACGTACTTTCCCACGACCGAGATCGTCAGCGGCCTCTTTGGCCTTGTCCTAGTGTCCACAATGTTTTTCCATGCGTTGAGCTTGCCCTCGTCAAGGCTGTTCATCTCAAGCCCCAGCTCCTTTATCAGCATCTTGTCGAATCCCTGCTTCATTAGGTGCAGGGGGAGCCAGTATATGTTTCCCAGGTCATGGTCGTCCATGACCCGCTCAGGAGCCAGGTTCGAGAAGAGCGCAATCTTCCTCTTCGCCTTGTCGTTCAGCGGCTTGTCTGACCTGCACACTATGAAGTCTGGAGATATTCCCTCCTGCCGCATGCTCCTAAGAGCCATCTGCGTAGGCTTTGTCTTCTGCTCCCCAACCTTCTCCAGTTCAGGCACGTATGTTAAATCAACGAAGACGACCTTCCTCTTCAGGGCCAGCTGCCTCATCGCCTCTACGAAATAATTGTTCTCTATATCCCCTACAGTCCCGCCCACTTCTATGAGCATCACGTCCAGCTTCTCCTTGTCTGATATCGCCTGTATCTTCTCTACTATGTAGTCGGTGACGTGAGGGATTATCTGCACGTCGTTGCCCAAGTAATCCCCCCTCCTCTCCCTGCTTATTATCTCGGAGAACACCTTCCCTCCAGTCATGGAGAACGATGCGTTGAGGTCGCTGTTCAGGAATCTCTCGTAAGTCCCGAAGTCCATGTCTACCTCGCTGCCGTCATCAAGTACAAACACCTCTCCATGCCTGAATGGGTTCATAGTGCCGCAGTCGTAGTTTAGATACCCGTCGAATTTGAGCGGCATTGCCCTGTAGCTATACATAGAGAGCAGTTTTGCTATAGAAGAAGTAACGATCCCCTTGCCTATTCCGCTGAGCAGGGAACCAAGGACAACCACATACTTGGTTTGCATATGGTACTCTATATTGCAATGTTGCTTTAAAAATGCCTAGCCGATTTGGCGTAGAAGTGCGCTACACAGATGGCTACTTATCTAAACAGAAGCTTGAAAATTACGCCGAGGAGCTTGAACCCGCCAACGTTTTTCGAATGCTGTGCGACGGTGCCCTTCCTTGCATAGTAGCTGATAGGCACCTCCCTTATCACGAGGTGCCTCTTCCTCGACATTATGTTCATCTCCTCCTCTATGCCGAAGTGGGTCTCCCTGAGATGCAGCTTGTCGAATGCCTGTTTCCTTATCGCGCGAAGCCCCGTCTGGGAATCCTTGAGCCGCAGCCCGAAGAACAGGTTTGCGAGGAATGTGAGTACGCCGTTCCCGAACCTGATCTTTGCCGTCATGGCTCCCCTCCCGAGGCGCACGCGCGCCCCCAGCGCGAGGTCAGCGCCCTGCCTAACCTGCTCTATCACCTTGATCAGGTCCTTGGTGTCATACGTCTAGATCGGA
>JAKAVF010000018.1 GCA_021827605.1 Microcaldota archaeon | reverse complement strand
CGTTCAGCGGCCACCATCCCACGAGGTTCTGCAGGTCTATGGGTGCACCGCCTATGCCTTCTTGATAGAGAGCTTGAATCTCGTTTGCTGAAAGGGGGGTGTTGTAGAGTTGGACATTTGCAACATCACCAGTTAAAACAGGGGTGTTAGCTCGGTCCCCTATCAAAAGTGGGTAGGTCGAAGAGACTTGCGGGAAATTAAGTATTACGTTTCCAGCAATAAAAGAATGTAATGCGCCCCCATATCCAGTATATCCTATAAGATTATAGTTGGTAGAATTATATACCGCTGCTACAAATTCGTAAGATCCTATTTGTAAATTATTTCCCCCTCCACCCTGATTTGAACTTCCCCAAGCATCTACAGCCACTGTAGAACCACCAACAAATACTGTAAACATAGTCTCTGCGCTAGGACCAGAGATCCCAACAACGCCATTGTAGCTATCTGAGCTTGAAGACGGCACAAAAAACCATGCAGTTAAAGTTCGTGGCTGATTGCCGCTAGGTAGCTCAGGTATGCTTGGAACAGTAATTGGTGAGGTTCCATCGAACTGCGCCACATACTGCGGCAGCTCGTCATTGCAAATGCCCTCAAGGTTTATGAAAGAAGTTGTGCCTGGCCCGTTTGGTCTGAATACCTGGCACGCTCCTGGCGGAGCCTTTGGTGCAAAGTTGTTTGCGTTGAAAACTCCAAGCTGGAAAAGCGCACCCAGTACTACGGCAATGATGAGAATCGCCCATCCGTACGTCATGAGGTACTCCATGGCGCTTTGCGCTCTTCTGTGTTTTGCGATCGCTTTGCCGGACATCCTCTCGCTAATACCTATTAAAAAAACAATAAATATCTTTCCTTAAATTTATTCCAAAGCGAAGTGCGGCTAAAACGAAGAGCGCTTATTAAGATGAAAGAAGCCTCAATATTAAATGCTCTATCTTTATGCTACAGTCTACAAAGCCGCACCAAAGCCTGCCCTTTCTTTCCTTTACCTTTTCAAAGCTGTGGGTGCTAATCTCGACGATGTCAGTCCGACAGGGGCGCGTATTATTTTTATATGCACCGATGATTTTTCATCGCTAACCTATACCCTAATATTTTCACGCTATGTACGCTTCGATGCTAGGAATTTAACTGCATCATCAAGGCAGTCGTATACTCTGCCTCCAGACTTCTCTATAGCGGCTTCTACCTGCAGATTGATCCCAGAATCGATGCTTTCTCCACCAAGCCTGTAATCGGTCCTGTAGCCAACTACAAGCTTCCCTGCCTTTGTAGCGTAACCTATCTCAATTGCTGTGCCGCTGTCGACGTCAGACCCGTTCAGGCACGCCAGCACAGCGTCGGCCATGTCTATACTTTTGAAGTTTTCCATACCGTATTGCATAGCCTGGCCGTGCCCCATACCCCTGGCAAGGCCGGCGATCATCTTTGCATCCATAGAAAGTACCGCTTTCCACGGATCAATTACCTCTACGCCACCAAGCTGTAAGACTTCTGGTATGAGTACCTCCTTTATGTACTTTCTTCCCTCTTCGGTAAATCCTAGCGGGCTAGCTAGGTATACTATATATGTAGCGCCATTGCGTGAAGCCATTCAATCACAACTACAATCTGCTCAGTTCAACCAGATATTTATACCATCCCTGGGCCGCGATCCTTGTACCTTGCAAATACCGTGAACTCCTCCCTGTCGTGCGGCAACTTCTTGTACTCTATATCTGTGAACGATCCCGAAAGCACTTTACGTATATCCCCTGCGTAGTCCTCACGTTTCTTGTCCGGCATCTTGGCCGTCATTATCAGTACCGCACCGTTCTTTAACGAATCTTGAAGCGAAACTACAATTTTTGCAGCGTCCTCTGGGTTCATGTTTATATCAATAGTAAACATATCAAACCTCTCTATCTGATTGAGCCGCTTGGTATCTGATTCTGAGCTGTAATTCATTTTTATGTGCACCAATTCATAATCGTCAAAAATACCTCTCACGCCATTGTCGCTCCAGAAATCGGATTCGCGAACAATTTTAATATTCTCTCTTACTCTCTCTTTGACAGCATCAGATTCGCTGTCTTTCACTACCACCAGCGTACGCTTGGACCCAAGCGCTCCATAGTCAAGCAGCGCGTTGTCTATCGCCAGCACCTTAACTCCATTCTCGAGAAGGTAATGCGTCCAACCTCCAGGCGCAGCACCAACGTCTATACAGCTTTTTATCTTGCTAATGTCTACGTTGAAGTGCTCTACTGCCTCGATCAGCTTGAATTCGGACCTATTCAAGTGCCTGATGTTCGACCTGTTGAAATGTCTGAACGCATCCAGAACGTACTTGTCCGGCTCGCCACTTACGCTTACTATTGCTCCCCTGCTCGTTAGCGTTATATACACTTGTACTTCCGGCTTCGACAAACTGGCGGTGTAACCTCTGCTCTCAACCGCCCTGCCTATCTTAACCTCGAGGTCTTTTGCCCTATCATTGGTTTTAAAACCGAACTTCTTTACCTCAAGCCTGAATGTCTTCTTTCCGAGAAAATCCAGCATGTTTGTTATGTTTTCTGCAAGCACAAAGTACTCCGGATCCACGTCTTTAAGTACAGCGGACACCGGAAGTATATTATCGACGTATGAGAACGTCCTTCGTTCAATCTGACTAAAAGTTTTCGCCTCATGGCTTATAAGGAATAAGGCCTTCGAATCGTCGCTTTCAAACTTCTTTATCCTGGCATCGCAGAAAGCGTCGTGCAGTTCACGCAGCGCTAGCCGCATGAACCTTAAATCAGCTGTCGCTACAAATTCTTCCTCCACTTGCCCACGATTACGCTTGTAATACAAAGTAATTAAATTTTTTGTTGGCAATCTATTATGCCTTCTATGCGTTGTCCTTTTATGCATTGCCAAGCATGTATAAAGCGATTTTTGTTTTGTTACGTACTTCATTTGATAAGACTATAATAAAAGTGTGAAAATGATAGAGAAAAAGAGCGACTTTCTGTGGGAGATAAATCGGGAGGGGAATGGTCTCAACGTACCCGTCCACATCTACGCCAATGAAGCAATAATGGCAAACATGCAGAGGGACAGGACCCTGAAGCAGGCAATGAACGCCGCAAAACTTCCAGGCATAGTGAAACACATGCTCGTTATGCCTGACGGTCATGAGGGATACGGGTTCCCTGTCGGAGGAGTGGCCGCGTTCGATGCTGAAAACGGCATAGTATCTCCAGGCGCTATAGGCTTCGATATCAACTGCGGAATCAGGCTTATAAAGACGAATCTGAGCTTCAGCGAAGTGAAGCCGCGTCTCTCCGATCTCATGGACAATCTGTTCAAGGATGTGCCGAGCGGAGTTGGCAGCAAGGTAAACCTAGGTTTTACTCCTAGCGATCTTGAAAAACTTACCACAGAGGGTGCCGAATATATAGTCAATAAAGGTTTTGGATTCAAGGATGATGTCGACAGAATAGAAGAGAACGGAGCCATGGCCGGAGCCGATACGGACAAGGTCAGCCAGCTCGCTAAGAAACGTGGTGTCCATGAGGTGGGAACTCTCGGAGCTGGGAACCATTTCCTGGAAGTGCAGAGAGTGGCCGAGATAGTAGATGAACGCATCGCCAAGGCGTATGGTCTCGAGAAAGACCAGGTGGTGATAATGCTGCATTCCGGCTCTAGGGGATACGGCCACCAGGTATGCAGCGATTATCTCCAGATACTTTCGGATTATCAGAGAAAAAACAACATAAAACTTGATGATCCGGAGCTAGCATACGCCTACACGGACACCAAAGAAGCTAACGATTACTTTGCCGCCATGAAGGCTGCGGTAAACTTCGCCTTCGTCAACAGGCAGGTGATGACGCACCTCATCAGGAAGAGCTTCGAGAAGGTGTTCGGAAGGAGCTCAGACCAGCTCGGTATGGAACTGCTCTATGACGTGGCGCACAATATAGCGAAGCTCGAGGAGCACGATGTTGACGGTAAAAGGATGAAACTGTATGTTCACAGGAAGGGCGCCACGAGAGCCTTCGCCCCCGGCAGGGAGGAAGTTCCAAAGATATACCGCGCCTATGGCCAGCCAGTCATAATACCGGGAAGTATGGGCACCTCCAGTTACGTTCTGGCTGGCAGGGAGGAGGCGATGAATGAGACATTCGGCTCGTCCTGCCACGGTTCAGGTAGGGTGATGTCTAGGCACCAGGCAATAAGGGAGATACCCGCCTCGAAAACACTGTCTGATATGAAAAGCAAGGATATAGAGTTCAGGGTGAGGGACAGGAAGCTCATCAGCGAGGAGGCGGAGTGGGCATACAAGAACGTCAGCGACGTAGTTGGCAGCATAGCGGCTGCCGGAATATCCAACATAGTTGCACGAATGGTTCCGATCGGAGTCGCAAAGGGATAAAAGCCTTAATGCAATCATTACTCCTGTGATATAATGGCAAGAATAATTGTACACGACAGAAATCATCCCTACGCCGTTAAGCTCGGAGAGCTGCCCGGACTGAAGAACCTAACTGACGACCAGAAGGTCCTCAACTACGAGGTTCATCTATGCGCCTGTGGACTATCGCAGCACAAACCTTTCTGCGACGGATCCCACGCCAAGACCCAGAACGAGGAGCAGGGCAAGATGTATGACTACGACGAGAAGTACGAGGGGCACGAACTTCAGAACAGGTACTGAGTTTTTCTATTTCTCCCGCCTTTTTTTGTTTTCTGCCAACGAAAAGTAATATAAATTACTACATCAAAATATCAAACGAGTATCTAATTTGTATTTAATGGTGAAAAAATGGTAGTAGCAGACCCACTATACGCGGTTGCAGCATCTATCGCCATCGCAGGCGGTTTGATAGGGACTGGAATGGCACAGCAGGGAATAGGGGCGGCTGGTATGGGAATAATAGCAGAGAGACCCGAGAAGTTCGGGCAGGTCCTGTTCTTCTTCGTCATACCTGAAACTCTGTGGATAAT
>JAKAVF010000031.1 GCA_021827605.1 Microcaldota archaeon | reverse complement strand
TTCCGATCTGGTATTGTTTCGCTCGTGGATCTTTATCTCGATGTCATCCGGGTATGCCCTGTATGTGACATTGCTGTAGCCTGCAGACTCGAAGAAGCTTACCAGGTTCCTGACGGATTCCTCTTGGAACATGTAGTTCTTCCCTAGCGACGACTGCTTGTAGAGCGCCTTTCCGACGTTCATCCCGCTCTTGTAGCGCAGCTCTCTCATGCTGCTGCTGAGGGATGAGATTGTTGCGCCGAGCAGCATGGCCTCGTCGGGGACGTTGTTCCTCCCATTGCTGTTGCTGACTATGTTCTTGATTATTATCTCGTGGAAGCTCTGCGGCTCTTCCTGCAATGGTTGTGCAGCGCCTGCGCTGATGGCTGAAGTGTTATAGAGTCGCGTTCTCTCTTTTCTCTCCTTCCTTTCCTTTCTTTCGTTTCCTCCCTTTTTTTTGTGGTCAGCCTTTCTCGTTGAACCGGTGTGCATATTCCGTTTCTTAGTCGCCATGCGATAACCCTATCGCATATACACCATCAAACCCAGATTTTCTTCTACAATCTCTTACTTTTTCTTTATCCTGCATGCCGGATTTGATAGCTTATTTAGGTAATATATCACCACAAAGAGATTTATAGCTATCATTGAGAGGAAGAGCAGCATGATATTGCTTGAAATGAAGCTGTTGAGCGCAAAAACCTGCGTTGTTGTGAAGCCGATAGCAGTTAGGCTGAAGAGAATCGGTGCAGTGCACCCGCATCCTGCAAAAACTCCGCCGACGAGGGTCGTTACTGTGCCTGCCATACTGGCGGAGACGTGCGCGCGGTTGTTCCTCGTGTTGAGCAGGGAGTATACCGCTATAGTGAACGCTACAGATGCTGTTATTGCAAGCGCGTAGAAGAGGTAGAGAGGTATCGTGATTATCACCGCACCGTACTGCTGCGCGCTTATCAGGTACGTGAGCACGAAATAATAGAAGAAGGCCGCTGCTATGTTGAGAAGCACGTACTTCGGAGTATACACTCTCCCTATCGTATTCGACATCCTGCTTGCTATTCCTCCCATGCCTGTACCTACCAGAGTTGACTTAAGATAATTGGGATTTTCAGATATTTAAAATGCTCACTTGCCTGTCGAGACCGCAAGCTCGAGCCTCTTTATTGCTGGGAGTTGGCAGACCTGCGCCGTGTTGTTTATGGATGGGCATGCATATGCAATGTAAACGTCTGCAGCCGCATACTCCCCCCAGGCGAACTGGTCGTTGAAGTTCTTGAGCTGGCTAAGCACCTGCGCATGCGACATCGTGGAAAGCGGAAGGCTGGCCGCGCTTGTCGGTGTCGTGTTGCCGAAAACTATGGCATCGGCACCTGGAACGAGGGCTCCTCCCCATAATGAGAATGGTGTGCCCTGGAACTTTCCGGTAGAGTTCATGAAGCTTATCGCAGATGTGTATGTCGAGTTTGGCGATTTTTGCAGGAAGAAGGAAAGCGGCTGTATCTGGAATCCCCCAGTTATCGGGCTCTCGTAGTCAGCGCTTATGAAATTGAGATAATTGCTGGAATAGTAGTTGCCGAAAGAGACGTCGCTCTGTGTGGTTATGTTGTACTGCTTCCAGTAAAGCGTGGGCACGTCCCCGTCGCCGAGAGAACTGTATCCCTTGTACAGAGCGCTGAAAGAGCCGAACTTTGCAAGCGCAAGAGCCATGGCCCACCTGTTCTCACCGCAGTAGATGCAGGAATCCGCACCGATATATACGATGCTCGGCTTACCGTTGAGCACGAGCGCGTTCGCCTGCGGCGCGTTGGATACCAGCACCTCATCGGTCAGAGTCCCGTTGAGCAGCCTCTCGCCGGCTGTCTCATAGTACTGCAACGGCGCATTATTTATGACCGCAAGCTCACTTGCATTCAGCGGAGTATTTATCCCTCCGAGAGTGCCTGAAGACGTACTCTGGTTCGCCGCGGGGACGGTAGTGGTAGCCGGGGGAGCCTGTGAAATCTTTAGGTTTGATATGCTGTAGATCATGAACACGTTCACTGCCATGAGTGCTATGACAGCTACGCTTAGGATCTTGTTCGTCCTTATTGAGCTTTGAAGAATAGAATCTATTGTTTTCCTTGGCATCGATTCACTTGTTCTTTCCATCTTTGCAGATAAGGGTATTAGATAACTTATTTAATAAGCTTTGCGTATTTATTCCTATTGCTCAAATCAGGTTTTTTCCGTGTTCTTATGGTAGGCAGCGTAAAGCAGATATCTAGGGAGATTGCGCAGATGCAGCAGGAGCGGCAAAAGGTGGAAACGGCTGACGCGCACTGCCATCTTGACCTTATAAGCAATCCGACGGTCCTCATAAATGCGATAAACTTCGGAGTGCACACGATAATCACGGATGGGATAAACGTGGCAACCAGCAAGAGGGCTCTGGAGATATCAGAGGGGAGGTACATATTCCCCGCAATCGGCATAGACCCAGAAACCGCTGTGGCGCTCAATGGGAAAGCACTTGACAATGAGATTAGCCAGCTGGTCGAGCTGGCAAGGCAGAACAGGGGCAAGATAATTGCCATAGGGGAAATCGGCCTGGATTACATGAAGGCGAAGACCGACACGGAGAAGGCGAGACAGAAGAAGGTGTTCGAGCGCATGCTCGACCTCGCGAAGGAGCTTGACGTTCCTGTGAGTGTCCACTCTAGGGAATCGATGGATGCCGTTCTAGAAATACTGGAAAAGAAGAAGATGGAGAAGGTGCAGCTGCACTTCTTCGAGGGAAATGTGGAGCAGGCGAAAGAGGCTGAGAAGAGGGGCTACATGATATCCATACCTCCTACGGAGTCAAGCAAGAGGAAGCAGGTGATAAAGGACGTATCGATAGACAGGCTCATGGCTGAGAGCGACTGCCCTGTTGTGGGGAAAACGCCGATTGACGTGGAGTTCTCCATCCACATGATTGCAGACATAAAGGGCATACCGTTCATGAAGGCGGCCGAGACGCTCACGAACAACACGAAGAGGTTCTTCGGGATAGAGACCGCGAAGCTTGGGCACATAAGGGGCTGATAGGATGAAAGATGGGAAGAAGGTGGAACTTACTGCTACAGGCATTGTTGTAAATGGCGGAAAGCTGTTGCTTGTGCACCACAAGAAACTAAAGCTGTGGCTTCCGCCAGGAGGGCATGTCGAGGAGAACGAACTGCCGAACGATTGCGTGGTAAGGGAGATAAAGGAGGAGACAGGTCTCGATGTAGAGATAATCGGCAAGCCGCGCCAGGAGGCTGGAGGAAGGGTGTTCCGGATGCCTGTGCCGTACATGATGCAACTTGAGGATATATTGGGGACGCACTGGCACTTCGACCTAATCTATCGTTGCGAAATGAATGGCGGCAGCCTGCGGAAAAGCGACGAGTCCAACGATGTAGGATTCTTCAGCCTTGACGAGATAATTGCCATGAGCGACACTACGGATGATGTAAAGCACATAGCAATGCGCCTTCTGAAAAAATAGCAGATCCTGCAGTAGCACATAATAAATATATTGGCGATATAAGTCTTCTGTGATGGGCCCGTAGCTCAGCTTGGATAGAGCGACTGACTTCTAATCAGTAGGTCGCGGGTTCAAATCCCGCCGGGCTCACTAGTTATAAATATTTCCTGAACCCAATAGGAAGCATGGTGACAGACTCGCCTGCAAGGAGGATAATAGACAGCGCACTCGAGCCGACAGGTACCGCTGTACCCCCGGCGCCGGAACAAGTATTGAGGAAGGGCACTCCTGAATCTCCCGGCACCACGCTGCTCCCGCTGGACTTGGCAGTTCTGAAGAAGCTAGCCAGCCATCCCGAAGGTTATGAGATAGACCTAAGATTTGTCAGTATCAACTCTGTCCATATACTGTATCCGGAAATGAAGCGGTGTGTTGAAAGGCTTTTGGTCTTTGATTACGTGTCAATTAGAGTCAGGAACTCTTTTGGTGGAATACTTTGGCCTGGAAAACTAAGCATAACTGAGATAGGCAGGAGATTTATAGCTCCAATATTAGAGGAAGAGAGAAGCGCGCAGAAAGAAAAGCAGGATAGAAAGAATGCGGAAAGACTGAAACGGGAGTCAGAGGCTGCGCAGAAGAAAGCGGAGCCGAAAGAGGTCTCTGCCCTAGGATATGCGATACTGGAGAAGCTCAGCAAGCAGGCAGATGGGATAACTCTTGCAAGGTTTCAGGAAGACTTCTCAAAATCAAATGGGCTGAGATACGATGACGTCCATGAAGTAGTGATGCAGCTGGCCGATAAAGAACTTATAGAACTTCCAGGGCGGAGACAGCCGCAGCCTCTAACTCCTGGAATTTACAGGAAACCTGTTATGATAGGGATAAGCGCGGGAGGCCGCGAGCAACTTGAGAAAAGGCGCAGGGAGCTATAGGCCATGAGTGGTCTTGCACAGGCAAAGGTTTCTAAAAAAGAAAATAAGGATATAAATCAACTTTTAAACCTTCTCTCCCTTAGGTATTTGGTGTGAATATGGCAGTTCCGATGAAGCTCAAGATAGCTGTCCTTATGGGAATAATCATAGCCCTGGCAGACATCTACTGGACGTATACGAGTTACTTTGACACGACGTGGCTGGCTCTCGGCGTGATAATATTCATAGCTGACATAGTCTGGCTCTGGATAGATATAGGGATGATGAAGTAAGGCGATTGCATGAACAACAATGCAATATTCTTCTCTGCTCTCCTTTCCGTGCTTTTGGCCGGATTGGCAACAGCACAGTATGGCTACGGCACATCCTCAATATCGCTTAACCAGTCAAGCGGATCGGCGACTGCCGGGATGGGCACTTCAGTCCACTATACAGTGAACCTTGCTAGCGGAAGCACCTGGGGCACAACACTGAGCGTGCAGGACTCCGCTGCGCTCTCTTCCAACGGGATAACGGTCACACTGAGCAATCCTAGCGGAGACCCTCCCTTCTCAGGCACAGCTTCCATAGACACGAGCGCAAGCACACCTGCAGGCAGCTACAGCGTGACGTTCGTTGCTACTGGAGATGACCCATCATCAAGCCCATCGACTTACACGCTGGCGGTGACATCGCCGTCGTCAACTTCGACAGTCACAACAAGTGGAAGCAGCACAAGCCAGTCGAGCAGCGCATCGACAAGTGCGTCTACATCTTACTCAACATCGGTGTACGCGACAACGACGAGTGGCAGCGGATACGGATCCGGAGGCAACACATCTGGGTACGGCTCAGCATGGACTAGCCCTGCTGCTATATTGTCGATACTTGCTGTCATAGTGCTGTTTGTAGTGATATACCTGGCATTCAAGTTCGCGTAATCACTGCTGCGCATCAGGATTCGGCTCTGGAACAGGTGGAGCAGACGCCCTGCCTCCTCTTTTTGCCTGCCTGTTCATGTTCGCTGTTGCGAACTGCACGGATAGGTCCTCAGGCTGCTGACTCTCCATCCATGCTTTTATGTATGTTGCGATGTTCCTGAAAGGCTTCGAGAACCTGTCTGTAAGCGAATAAGCGCTGTTCTCGTGCTTTAGCAGGCCTATCTGCACGGCGTAGTCGAGATACCTCTTCGCTGTCGCTATAGGTATGGATTCGGGAGCTTCCTTCAGGCGGAGCTGCCCTTTCTTTTTTACCTCTGTCAGCAGGAGGGAGAACCTGTAAGCCTCTGTCTCGTTGTCGAAGAAGACTTTTGCAACATCTCTCACGTTGACGTTCTTCAGCTTTTCCTTTAGTGGAGCATCCTCGAACTCCCAGTACTTTATAGCCATGATCTTCACCGGTCGCAATAACTAATCGGAATAAAAGCTATTAATCCCTATTCCAAAAATCCGGAAAATCAGGTAACAGCCACGGCTGGAGGACGCAGGCCTGCACGGTTAATTTTTAATCCTTTCAGGCCATACAATATCATGGTGGATTTAAACAGCGTCATAGAGGGCTACGAGAAGGACATGATTAACACCGTGTCAGAAATGATCGCGATAAAGTCGATATCTCCTGTCAGCGGCGGCACTGGCGAAAAGGAGCGCGCTGACTTCCTTGAATCGCTGCTGAAGTCTATGGGCTTCTCCACCATGCGCTACGATTACAAAGACGATAGCGGTGCTGTGAGGTCAAACCTCGTTGTAAAATACGGGAATATGGAGAGAACGATATGGATTGTATCGCACATCGACACTGTTTCAGAAGGAGACCCGAACCTTTGGAAAAGCGACCCGTTCAAGGCAACAGTCCGGGACGGGAAGATATATGGAAGGGGAACTGTAGACGACGGGCAGTCCGCGATAGGCAGCATCTACGCACTTAAGGCACTGAAAGAGTCGGGAACCGCGCTCAGGTACAATTTCGGACTGGTGCTTGTAGCAGATGAAGAGGTCGGCAGCAAATATGGGATACAGAAGCTGCTTGAGGAGGGAATTTTCAAGAAGAGCGACATGTTTCTTGTGCCAGACTGGGGCACTCCTGATGGAAAGATGATAGAAGTCGCTGAGAAGAGTATATTGTGGCTCAAGATCACCGTCAACGGGCAGCAGGTGCATGCCAGCACGCCGGACGACGGCGTAAACGCATACAGATACTCGATAATGTTTCTCACAAAGGCATACGAACTGCTGCACGAAAAGTACAACGCGAAAAACGCAACATTCAAACCGGTGAGTTCAACTTTTGAGATGACGAAGCACGAGAAGAACGTTGACAGCATAAACATTATACCGGGGGTGGAGGTGTGCTATCTCGACTGCAGGGTATTGCCGCAATACAAGCTGGATGACGTGATGAATGACGTATCCGGGATTGCCAATGGTCCAGACTTCAAAAAGGTAAAGATATCGTTCGAGGCTGTGCAGAGGGAGGAGGCAGCTCCGCCTACAAGCGAAAACGCTGAGATAGTCCAGCTGCTGAAGAAGGTCATTAAGGAGCAGCGCGGCATTGACGCCGGCCCGATAGGAATAGGAGGAGGCACCTGCGCCGGATTTTTCAGGCGGGCTGGATTTGAATCTGCAGTCTGGTTCACATGCGATGACATAGCCCACCAGCCGAATGAGTTCCTTGTGATAAAGAATATGGCCGATGACGCAAAGGTCTTTGCGGGGCTCTTCGTATAGGGTCACTTGTTCTTTATGAAGGTAATGACATCACCCTCCGCAAGCACGTGCGCTATCCCGACCCTCTGGTTTGGGAACTTCGAACTCGGCCCTGTTATCATGGCGCAGTTCAGCTCGTCTATTATGCTTGTGTGGAACTTCTTCGCTGCGTCACCGACAGTCGCGCCCTTTCCCAGCACCATCGGCATGCGCTCCTCCTCCATCCTGTGCTTCAGGTATACTGTAATGATTCCGAGGTTCTCGTAAATCTTGTCCTTGAGGAGGTCGGTGTTCGTCTGATTTGTCGCGCTTATCGGAATTACCTCTATATTGTACCTCTTTGACAGGTCCTCAGCTATCTTCCTGTAATCGCTGTTCGTGTCAATCTTGTTCAGCGCCATGATTGCCCTCATGTAGATTGCCCTTCCGGAGATTATCGAGATGAGTTCGTCGTCTGAAACCCTTCCCCAGATAGATATCAGCGCGTTGTGGATCCCAAGCCCCATCAGTATCTCCTTTATATCCTCTTCCGGAAGGCCGGACTTGTTGACCTCTATCCTTATCCCGCCCATCTCCTGCTCGTTTATCTGTATATATGGCTTCTTCTTGTTTATGTGGATCTCGAGTGAGTTTAGCTCTTTCATAAGCTTCTCGAACTGCTGCGTCTGGTTTATGTCTATCACAAATACGATCAGATCTGCCACTTTCGCGGCGCTGATGACCATCCTTCCGCCGCCCTTCCCGAGGTGGGCATCCTCGATAAGACCCGGCATGTCGAACACCTGTATATGCGAGTCCTTGTGTATCATGGTGCCTGGGATTATCTTTGTTGTTGTAAAGGCATAAGCTGCAGTCTTGTTCTTCGTATTCGCAATCACGTTTATCAGTGAGGACTTTCCCGCACTCGGGAAGCCAACGAGCGCTACGGTCGCATCACCCATCTTCTTGACAAAGAACCCTTCCCTGTGGATCTTCTTGCTGGCGACAACCAGATCGCGCTTCGCCTGCGCTATCTTCATGCGGATGAGCCCTATGTGGTAGTTGGTCTTCTTGTTCTCCTTTGTCCTAGAGTACTCCTCCTTTAGCTCCTGTATCTTCTTCTCAAGAGTTTCCTTGTCCTGCACCATAGAAAGCCACGCTTACATGAATTTCGCGAACTTCTTCTTGAAGTTCCTGTCGTTCTTGAGAGTATTGAACATCTTCTTCATCTTGTTGAAGTCAGAGATAAGGCTGTGGACGTCCTTCTCTGTGACGCCGCTGCCCTTCGCTATCCTCGCCACCCTGCCGTGTTCGTGGAGCAGCCTCTCGTTCTGCCTCTCCGCCTTTGTCATTGACCCTATAATGGTCTTGTACTTCTTCAGCTTGTCCTCGCTCTGCTCCATCGCCTCCTTTGGCATGTCGGGAGCTCCCATCATGCCGAATACGTTCTTCATCGAGCCCATCTTTCCCATAGTCTTCAGCTGCGCGTAGAAGCTGTCGAAGTTGAGCTCGTTCATCTCCATCTCTTCAGGCTTTATGTTCGCCTCCTTGATCGCCTCTTGCACCGTGGCAACGAGTGATGCGATGTCAGGCATGCCGAGAAGGCCGCCTATGAACTTGTTTGCGTCGTAGGGCTCTATGTTGCTCAGCTTCTCTCCGGTGCCTATGAACATCACTGATGTCTTTGCAGCGTTTGTCGCGCTGAGCGCCCCACCACCTTTCCCAGAGCCGTCCATCTTCGTGACGACGACTCCGGAGAGCTTGACCGCATTGTCGAACTCGCGCGCCTGCCTCCCAGCAACCTGCCCTATGTCTGCGCTGATGACAAGTATCTTCTCGTCAGGGTTGAACGCATTTGACACTCTTTTCAGCTCCTCTATCAGCGCACCGTCAAGCGCGCTCCTTCCGCTGGTGTCGCATATGACGACATGCCTGTCCTTGAACTTCTCGAGCCCGTTCTTGATTATCTTTGCCGGATCCTTCTCTCCCTTCTCGCCGTAGAACGCAACGTTGGCGTTCTTAGCAAGAGTCTCTAGCTGCTCGTATGCGGCAGGCCTGGACACGTCGCAGCAGACTACGGCTGCGCTAAGCCCCCTGTCTTGGTAGTACTTCGCGAGCTTCGCGGCGCTAGTCGTCTTTCCGGATCCGTACAGACCCATCAGCAGGACCCTCTGCTTCTGTATCTTCGGGACGTAGGTCTTGCCCATGAGCTTGACGAGCTCGTCGTAGACAAGGTTCGTTATGTAGTCCCTAGGCGCCACTCCTTCGGGAGGCTTGCTCTTGAGGGCTTTCTCCTCTATGTCCTTCGTGAATTTTAGGACGAGCTCTACCTCTACGTCTGCGCTGAGAAGAGTCTTCTGGAGCTCCTTGTTGAACTCCTTTATCGTCTTCGCGTCAATAATCGTCGACCTGGTAAGCTTTGCAAGAGCCTGCCTAAGTCCTTCTCCCAAGTCCATAAAATTCCTTATACAAATAGGTTAATTACCTTTCTTTCCCAGGTATTTATAATTAACTTTCGTCAGTAATAATATACTTTTGGTGCTTCCTTGAAAGTAATAATGACCCAGTCAAACCTTACTGTTACGGGGGGCGCTGAGAGGGTCGTGCTCAAGATAGCACAGCATTATGATGCGACGATTTATACGGGGGAGTACAACAAGGACACAACCCTTCCCGAATTCCAGGAGCTGAATGTAAATGTCATAAAGATGAATCCGTTGTACAGGATGCTGCCTTACGGCAGAGCTGTGCAGGGCCTCCACTACGGTCTTGGTTTCTATGGGATGAAGATAGAGGAGGATTATGACGTGATAAACGCGCATATCGCTCCATCGCATTGGATAAAGAAGAACAACGAGAGGGTGCTCTGGTACTGCCACACCCCGCTTAGGGAGGTGTGGGACCTCTATGAGTACAGGATGAAACGCAAGAGGTTCTACCAGAAACCCATACACATTGCTGGGGCTGCTGTCATAAGGAGGATAGACAAATCGATAGTAAAGAGGATGGACGGGATAATGGCTAACAGCGCCAACACGAAGGGCAGGATTATCAAGTTCTTCGGGAGGAAGGATGTCACGGTCCTTCCATCAGGGATAGACTACGATCGCTTTTCCAACAAGGGCGACGACCATTACTTCTATTATCCGGCAAGATACTCGCAGAACAAAGACCAGCTCAGCGCAATAGAGGCCTTTGCCAGGTTCAAGCGCCTCTACAGGGGAAGGAAGACATACAAGCTGGTTCTGGCAGGATCGGTCTCGAAGGACAGGTTCCTGTCAGAGTACTATGAGAGAGTGGTAGGGAAGGCGAAGGAGGTTGGAGATGTCATGATACTGGTCAATCCTCCGGATGACAGATGGCTTGACCTGTACTCAAGGTGCACAGCTGTCTTGCACCCGCCTGTTGACGAGGATCTTGGTCTCTTCCCGTTGGAGGGAATGGCAAGCGGAAAGCCGGTGATAGCGATAAACTGGGGAGGGCCGAAGGAAACCATTTTGGACAATGAGACCGGCTTCCTGGTCAACAATGCGCCGGAGATGGCAAAGAAGATGGTATACGTGGCAGAACACCCGTCAATAGCGAAGGAGATGGGAAAGAGGGGCATCAAGCGGATAAGGAAACACTATTCTTGGGACAACTTTTTCGGGATAATGGACAAGGAGCTTGCGAAGGTAGCTAAGAAATAGAAATTGGCGGGGCCTTACCTGTAGGTGAGCGATATGTTGGCATACCTATAGAGAGGATATTGGTCCCAGTGCGCTACGTAAACCTGCACCTGCACTATGTGGCCGTTGCTGAAGTTGAACTGATATGGCGTCGTGAAATTCTGCAGCAGCGACTCATTTGAGAACTCTAGCTGGTTGTTCAGGTATATGTCGACTATCGCATTCGCTATCTCATACCTGGTGTTCCCTACCCCAACGTCAATGAGCAGCAGGGATACTGGGGAGCAGTTCTCGGTCTGGTTCACCCTAAGGAAGGTATCGTTATGGCACAGCACAGCCCCGCTTGGCTGAACCGATGTCGTGGATACCGAGGTTGTCGCAATAGATGTTGTCGGTATGGAGGTGGTTGTTTGGACACTGGTTGTCTTGACCGTTGTGCTCATGGTTGTGGTTATGGTTGGTATGAACGATGTCGTATAATGTATAGTTGTTGACGCT
Source organism: Microcaldota archaeon (assembly GCA_021827605.1). Taxonomy (GTDB): domain Archaea; phylum Micrarchaeota; class Micrarchaeia; order Micrarchaeales; family Micrarchaeaceae; genus JAJZYD01. The sequence continues at coordinate 91,504 of JAKAVF010000031.1, read as the reverse complement.
ACACTTGTGGTCGTGGTTGTCGTAGTCGTAGTTGCACCCAGCAGCGCTGCGAACAGATCCCTGAAGAAGGCAACTATCTCGCTTACTACGTTGCCGATGCTGCCGGACAGACCGTTTGTATTGATCTGGGGGAGCGTGACATTCAGCGATGACTGTGGAAAATAAGATGCTGTGGCTACTGCTATAAGTGAAGAAAAAAGAATCAACGAAACTGCTGCCGAAACTTTCATGCAGTTATACATCCCAGAGAATATTTAAATTATGCTCGGAAACTTACGGGAATGTAATTGACATGTTTGCCCATCTCTGGTACGCATATAGACTGGCGAACGTGTTGTGAACGAAGACGTACAGCATCTCCCCGTGTACCTTGAAAGCTCCAACGCTGTTCGGGTTTATCTGGCTCGTGTTTGTCAGCGCACCATTGTAGTAGACATCTATCTCAGCCGCGGACTCGTTGGTCTGGTTGTTCGGTTGTGCAAGGTCTGTGAGCTCAACCGTGTATGGAGATGAGGTCACGTTGTGGCCAACGTACAATATCTGGTTCTTGACTATGTACTGCAGCTCGAGAGTTATGTACGTGCACTGGCTTCCCTGCAGACCATTGTGTACTACATATACGTTCGGGTAGTTCGGGTCGGTCCATACATTGAGGCTTCTGCCATTCAGGCATGAGTAGTATGGGTTTGTGGTCTGGAAGTTCGTAAGTGTGCCAACAAGCACCGCGCCGCTATCGTTCTCGATTGTGTGGTTTGGCACCCACTGTATTGTGCTAGGCGAAGTTACCTGCGAACCTTCCCATGAACCTGTGTACGTGTAGTTGTACGGGTTCGGGATGTTGTTGCCAGGTATGGTGAATGACTGTGGCTGTGAAGATGCAGTATGGCCCTGCGAATCCGTAACCGTGACCACTGCAGAGTAGGTGGTTCCAGGGACCAGGCTCGGTATTACTGTGTTGTTGTAGAAGCCATACGTCCAGCTTGTTGACGTTGTCTGTGATGACGTGTATATAGTGCGGTAGTAGAGCTGTGACATGTTCCTTATCTTGTATGTATAGACATATGGCCCGCTGCCGCCCGTTGCAATTCCTATCATGTCCAAGATGACCGGATATGACGGTGTGCCTGTTTGCCTCACTGTCAAGTTCATTCCTGCTGATAGTGGAGTGCTGCCACTGGATGGCACCGATATATACCCAGTGTTGCTTGCGCTTACGTATCCGCCTGTTGTCCTGTTGCTGATTATAACTCTTATATCGTAGTTGCCGCCAGGCTGCATGCTTACCCCGGTGTAGTTCCAGCCTAGTTCTGGGTAAGAGAGGCCGCAGTATTCTGTGTAATTTGACACAGTCACTCCACCTGCTGTTTGGAAGACAAAGTCGCAGTTGTAGACACTGCTGTATGATGTGAGGTTGGTCCAGCTCATATTCGTTTCGAAGTTCGTGCCTGTGGGCATGTTCTGCGGACGGTTGACCGTAATGGTCATTATTGGCGTAGATCCGCGGGTGCTGCCTGAGCTGAAGACTGCAGTGATGTAAGTGCACTGCGGTCCCTGCATGCCGTTGTGTATCACATATTCGTTTGGATAGTTAGGGTCGGTCCATACGTTTATGCTCTCACCGTTGAGGCATGAGTAGTATGGGTTTGCTGTGTAGAAGTTAGAGAGTGTTCCTATGAGCTGCGCGCCACTATCATTTTCTATCGTATGGTTTGGCACCCATGAGAGAGTCTCACCTGCTCCCTTATAGCTTCCCGTATATGTGTAATTGTACGGGTTCGGGAACTTGTTGCCTCCTCCGTTGCCTAGCGGAACGAAGGTTGCAGTTATGTATGTGCACTGGCTTCCCTGGAGACCATTGTGCACTACGAGCACTCCTGGGTACTCGTTTGACGCGCTCCATACGTTCATACTATCGCCGTTTAGGCAGGAATAGTAAGGGTTGGTGGTCTGGAAGTCTGTGATTACACCAACGAGCCTCGCATCAGAGAGGTTCTCGATTGTGTGGTTTGGCACCCATGTGAGCGCCATGTTTGTACCATTGTACACGCCGGTATATGAGTAGCCTCCAGAGCTGTTGGTGATGTTTGATGTTGTGCTGAGTGACAGCGTGGCTGCAAGCATCGTAATCGCTGTATTTGAAGATGAAGCATAGCTGAGCCACAGATAGCCGTTGAACTGGCTTCCGTTCACTGCGGGGCACTGTATTCCTGATGCTGGGATCGTTGCACCGCTTACGAGCGGGTTTCCTGAGTTGATTTGATAGAATGTAGATGGAACTGTCGACGTGATAGAACACGCTAGCTCAGGATGGTACATCACTGCGCCTGTATTCTGACCGAATGTTAGTGAGAGAGCTCCTGTGGAAGAAAGCGTTGGTGCTGCGCAGACAATGCCAAGTGCGGCAACGCATGAGCTGAGCGCTTGTGGAACAGTGGTCGTGCTCACCGTGGTTACCCTGATAGGACATCCTGCGGTCCCTAGCGGACAGATTGTTGTCGTCGAATAAGGTACGGTAGTGGTGTAGCCTGAGCTTCTGCTACCTACGCCGAACAGACCTTCGAAGAAGTTTATTATCTGCTGGAAAATATTAGTTGATTGAAGCGTAATTTGTGAGCTGGCGGGCATGACCGGCACCGCTGTAATTGGCGTTACCGCAGTCGCAACTGAGGTCACGCTTGTTGTGGCTGCAATCGCGCTTCCAGTAAGCCCAAACATCGCCACTATTGTAAACACTATTGCAAAATAATATTTCCCATAGTTCATAAGCTCACTTTAAACGTTATTTACAGATAGACTGTTAACCAGAATGGTATTTAAAGGTATTGCGTTTGTTCGGAAAAGTGTTTTAAAAGGCTGCGCCTGTCTTTCGGAAAATGGCCCAAAGACAGCCTGGATCAGATTGGCTTCTGTTTTACTTTTTGCGCGGCTGCCGCCTTCTGCTGTGCTGCGGTCAGAGCGGGTGTCAGCTCGATAACATACTTCGAGATAACCTTGGACGCGTATTCAAGGACCCTCCTTATGTTCGCTTCCGTGTTCGTGCCTGTGCAAATCATCTTTCCGTTCTTGAACAGTATTATTACTGCCTTTGGCTCAGCTATCTTGAATATGGCTCCCGGAAACTGCTCTGGCTCGTAGTCCACGGCCTTTACCTCCTTTGATAGCGCATAGAGGTCTATAACTGCATGCAGGTCGGCGCTGACAACTATGTTCTGTATCTTTATCGAAGGAGTAGGAATTGAGTCGCCCCTGCTTTTCGCGCTTTGCGCTGGTGCCTTAGCTTTGCTTGCCTTTTTCGCCGTTCAATCACCGATAGAGTATATTTAAAATAGAAAGCTTTAAATACTATTTATCTTCTCCATGAAAACCCAGCAGCGATCTATGGGGCTGCCGGTTCGATGGAGACGATACTTGAGAAGTCCGGGAAAAGGGGACTGCTCGCTGTGCTGGAGTTGGTGCAGTCACAGGCCTTACCGAAGCGTGATTGGCACCCGGAAGCCGCGAACGAGATTCTCGGGAAATTTGCCGCACTTTCGAAGGATTTTGCAAGCGGAATGGAAGAAGATAACGCGGGAAAACTTATAAGGGCCATAGTTGGTTACGTAGAGCAAGGAGCGGCTACAGAGAGGTTTGGACTCGTGCACGTTGATGAGCTGCTCGATGATCTTATAGAATTCCACGATTTCCACGGAAGCATGGCTGCCAGCATGGGACTCTATACTGCTTACGCAAAGGAATTCGTCGAGACAAAAACGAAGACGAAGGTGCTAAGGCGCTGACGCAGGAAGCCTTTTTAATAATTGGAGATGATATCTTCAATACTCGTTTTTGATCGCATGAAGAGAGTAGTAATCGTAGGCGCAGGCGTAATCGGCCTTTTGCTAGCGAAGCGGCTTGCAAGGGAAGGAATAGACACGACGGTGTATGAGTCAAAGAGGAAGATTTCTGACAACACGGCAAAGGCGTCCGGAATATTCTCCAGAGAGGGACTGTCAAGGCTTGACGTCGACTGGAAGGATGCGCTTGTGACTACGCTCAATGGTGCCACAATATTTGCAGGGGGAGAGAGCTTTAAGGTCGAGACAAAGGGAGATAAGGCATATGTCCTAGATAGGGGAATGTTCGCGGAGCTCTGTGCGAAGGAGGCGAGGGAGGCAGGCGCAAAGATTGTTCTCGGAAAAAGGCTTTCAAAAGAGCAGATACTCGAGATTAAGAAAGACACCAATAATATAGTGGTAGGGGCGGATGGCGCGGTATCTATGGTAGCGAGCGCAGCCGGTTTCCCTGGCATAGGGGAGCACATCCTGACCTACAAGGCAGAATATGAGGGGGTGGATGTGCCTGACCTGCACAAGGTGGAACTCTTCTTCTCGAACAAGATAGCAAAGCGCTTTTTCGGATGGACCGTGCCCTATTCAAGGACTAAGATGGAGATCGGCATAGGGATAAGCAACTTATCGAAGAAGACCAGCACTGCAGCATTCAATGAATTCCTGGAAAATCCCATAATCAAGAACCGCATCTCCGGCGCAAAAAAGACGGCAGGATACGCCAGCATGATACCGCTCAGCGCAAGGAAGAAGACGGTGATGGACAACGTCCTGCTTGTCGGCGATGCGGCTGGGCAGGTGAAGGCCACGACGGGTGGCGGGATAATATTCGGTGCGGCATGCGCAGGTGTAGCTGCAGATGCGATAATAGGAAATATCAGGATTGGAGCACCCCTCTCGTCATATGAGAAAACGTGGAGAAAGAGGTTCGGTCTTGACCTTAGAATGCATAAGATGCTGCACAGCTACTACTCCAGCATGGGGGATCGTGGCTTCTTGATTGCGATTAAGGCTGCTAAGCTCGCTGGGTTTGAGCAGTTCTTCAGCAAATACGGAGACATGGACAGGCCGTCGCTGATGCTGAAGAGGTTCTTCTTCAGAGGCATGTCAAAATAGGAGTCGGTTCCTGCAAATTCTTCAGAAAACGCATATTTTAAGTATTTTGAACTCCACTTTAGTTTTGGTGTAAAATTGAGAGAAGCACAGAAAACAGAGCCGAGATGGCTTGATTATGCTCCGCTGCAACGGGTGATGGAGCACATAGCGGAAGCAGAGCGACTTCGTTTTGGCAGCAGGCTTTCCAGGAGCAGGGTGAATCTGACGTTTGCGCGCAAGATAGCGGACAGCAGCTGGGATGGACGCGGAAAAGCCTTGGCTATAAAGGAGTACGAAGCCGTGCTGGAAAGAGCGAAAGCAGACGGAAAGCGCAGGGTTAGCGCGTCAGATCTGGAAGATGCGCTGCAGCAGGCAGACATGATACTGGTGTGTGAAGGTCTTGCCGGCGACAGAGAGGCGGCTGCGCTTATCAAACAGGAACGTTTTGCCCTTGCGAGGACTGAAAGAATGCCAGAGGCTGAAAGGGACGCAGCTCTGAGCCTCGAGACGCAGCAAGCGCATTTGTACGAGATGAAAAAGGAGATAGTGGTTGAATGGTTGGCTGCGGAATTGATTAGGCAGATCAAGCATCTCTTGGAAAAGGAATCAAACCCCATATTTGAGGCAGAAAGGATATCGTTGGATGCAAGGCTGAATAGGCTCACCTATGAGGTCTTCGTCCTTGGCCTGGATCCCTTCATAAGATTGAATATCGAACAGTTGGAAAGAACGTTGGAAATAGAGAAATCAGAACCAGAGCTGTTCGACGATTCGCATATATCCGGCTTGGAGCAAACTTTAAGAGAGATGAAAGCCAGGGCAGAAGCCGAAAGGTCAGGAAGCCAGACTGCCAGAGAGATGGCAGAAGTATTCGGCAGGACCCAAAGCGGTCAGACTGGCAGGGAAGACAACGATGCCCCAGCCAGCTGCGAAAGGTTAATGAGGGGTTGAGGGTATATCCCCAATGCGATTATCGCAATAAGGCAGAATACAGCAACAGAGAGCACAGCCCAATCCAGTTCAATGACGCTCTTCTCCCTCTTCGAGTACATTGAGAGTATGACCTTCGCGTAATAGTAGATCGAAAGGAAGCTGTTGAATATCGCTATTACCGCAAGCAGAAGCAGACCCTTGTCTATCGCGCTCGTGAACAGCAGGAACTTCCCGACGAATCCCATGAGCGGAGGTATCCCTATCATAGATAGCATAAATATAGTCAGTGAGAACGCGGCGATCCTGTTCCTGCTCCCAAGGCCGGCGTAGTCGTCTATCGTCTTTATATTCTTCGACTCCAGCCAGAGGATTATCGCGAATGTCCCGATTATCATGAACGCATGCGCAAATATCTGGTATATGCTAGCCTCTATCCCATAAAGGCTTGCGGCGGAGAAGCCTATCGCGATGTAGCCAGCTTGCGAGATCGCGGAATAGGCGAAAAGCCTCTTGACGTTCGTCTGCACGAGGGCGACGATGTTGCCGAAGAACATGGTGACTACCGCAAGAACCTGGAAGACAAGTGAGAACACCGCGCTGAGCGGCAAGAGCACGATGAAGAGCACCTCGAACAGGGCAACGAATGCGACCTTCTTGTTCACCCCAGCAAGCATGGCGGTGATGTTGGCTGGCGCACCTTCATAGACATCTGGTACCCACAGATTGAAAGGAAAGAGGGATGCATCGAATGAGAGAGCAGCTATGAAGAGCAACAATGCTAGTAGCACTATCGTCCCTCCGGCTATCCCAGCATTTGGCGTGAGCGCTGTCAGTGCAAGGGATGGGTCGTAGGGGAACACAAGAGCCAGTGCGAACGCAAATATCGCAATCGAGAGGGCAGCTAGGATGAACAGTTTGACAGCCGCTTCTATGAACTTCTTGCCGTTGATCATTATCATGAACGCGGTCGGCAGTGACATTAGCTCTATGCCGAGTATTATGGTTACGAGCGATGCAGAGAGCGCTACAAGAAACGCGCCGGCCGCCGCAAATGAGAACAGGAGAGAGAATGATATGTAATCGCTCGAGTACTTGTAAGAGAGCAGGTTGACCAGGAGCAGGGTTATCGAGAAGAGGAAGACGAACAGCAGCGAGAACGGATATTCCGCTATCATGCCTGCTATCGTCGCGTTCTGCCCTGTCAGCAGAAGGAACATCGAGAACACAGCAATGAGTGCCAGGAGTATGCTGCTCGATGCCAGTTGCGCTGCCTTTTTCCTTATGAGCACGCTGGCCATTCCTGATGCAAGAAGCAGGATTATCCCATAAACCAGCACCATACTAAGGTCGTACATTTTTATCACTCATATGTTGGAGAAGAAATTAAGCAGCAGGAAAGGTAACACGCCGAAGATGAATATCGATGAAAGCAGGATTGCGTATCCAGCCTTCTGGCTCCTGCCAATGAACCGCGGATTGCTGGAATACTCACTTGTCGAGAGTATAGACTTGTTGACAACGTAATAAAGGAATGCGCCAAGCAGGAGAAGGGCTGCGAGCGGTATTGCGCCGTATATCGAGAAGGTCTTTATCGCGCCAATGAATATCAGTACATCTGCAATGAACGCCGCGGTGAGGGGGACTCCTGTTGTCGCGAAAACCCCTGCAAGGAAGGTGTACGATGTGGACAGCGCATTCCTTACAACTCCCCTAAGGTTCCTTATGTCCCGCTCTGCGAACATATGGCCGATCGAACCTGCGGCGAGGAAGAGCATTGCGATTGTGAGGCCATGCGCCAGCATCCCGTACGCTGCACCGCTTATGCCGAACTGGTTGAACGACGCTATTGCGACAAGGATTATGCCCATCTCGACTATTGTTGAGTATGCTATTATCCTCTTTATGTCATGCTGTGTCATGAGTACGAATACCGCGTATATCGCGGAGAACCCGGCGAGGATTGCTATCGGCACCTCGAAGTGAGCTGCTATCGGCATCATGAAGAAGGTGAGTATCATGCCATAGCCACCGAACTTAGTGAGAATGCCTGAGAGCAGCATCGATCCCTGCGTCGACGCCTCCGTGTGCGCATCGGGCAGCCATAGGTGCACAGGAAACACGGGCATGTTGATCAGGAACGCGATGAAGAACGATGAGAATATCAGCGCCTGCACAGGCAGGGAGATGAGACCTGCGTTCGCTATTATATATTGTATGTCAAATGAGTGCAAAGGCGTGTAGAAGTACACGAGCATAATCGCGAATAGCAGAGCGAGGCTGGCAAAAAGTTCATAGATCAGGAACTTGACCGCTGCTCTCCTCCTGTTGGATGATCCTAGTATGTATATCATGAAGAACAGCGATATCACTCCAACATCCCAGAATATGAACAACAGGAAGAGGTTTCCTGAAGTGAACAGACCAATCGCTGCGAGCTCAAAGAGCAGGATGAGTATGCTCGATATCTTCCTGCTCTCGTTCTCCACGTTGCCTGAAAGAAGAGTGACAAATGAGACGATCGACGCCATCAGTACAAGAACAAACGATATGGGCGAAAACTGGAATCCTAAAGATATGCTCGGCTGCATGATGTAATAGGAGTAGTTCTCAGTATAGTTCATGCTGCCGGTCTGCGCCATGTAGAAGAATGCGGCGACAACCACGACAAGGGCGAGCAGCGAGAACACGCTCGCTAACGTCTTGCTCGTCTTTTCACTGGAGAACATCGTTGCCACTACCCCGAAGGAGAGCAGCGCGAGCAATATTCCTATGAAAGGGACCATATAATCACCAGATGAAAAGTGCGAGCAGCAGCACTATCCCTATGACGAACGCGGCAACATAGACGTTTGTCTGCCCGTTTACGATTTTCCTTAGGGCTGATCCTACGGAGAGCATCGCGCTCGACGCGGAGTAGGTGAGCTTGTCAAGCTTCAGGTCAAAGTATCCCAGTCCATCCGCAGCTATCGCTACCGCCTTCGTAAGGTACATGTAGAATCCATTGACTATGATGCTGTTGTAGAATGCAATGTAGAGCGGCCTGTTCGCAGATGCGACGTGCAGCTGGTGTCCCTGCCTGTATACCCTGTACGCTATAGCGAGCCCGACCAACGCTATCACGCTAACCTCGGCCATTTCACTAATTGGGATTGGTGAGCCAGAGGAAAGCTCAAGCGTAAGTAGCGATGGGTAGGTGTTGAAAATTGGCGCGGCTATCACCAGGATCGCCAGTATAATCGCTGCCGCTATCATCGTCTTCGGGATTGTCCTGTAGTTGACCTCTACCTGCTTCTCGTTCTTGAACGGCTTGCTCATTGGAATGAAAAGCCACCTGAAGATGTAGATGCTGCTTCCGAGACCAAGGAGAACAATCACGGCATAGGCGAGCACGTTCGTGTCCTCAGCCACGCCTGCTATGGCGCTCTTTCCGAATACGCCGCTGAGAGGGAATACCCCGGCCATAGACAGAGCGCCTATGACAATTGGAATGAATATCAGCTTGTTGGTTGCGGAAGAGTAATTTGTGAAGATGTCCTCGCGCTCATCGTTGGCGCGCATCAGCGAGCCGGCACCCATGAAGAGTAGTCCTTTGTAGAATGTCTGCACGAAGAATAGCAGCATTGCTCCGAGCAGCGAACCGAGACCGAGGGCGACGAACATCAGGCCTAGGTCCTCTATTGTGGAATACGCGAGAATCTTCTTTATGTGGCGCTCTGCCAGCGCATTTGACACCCCGAGGATTGCGCTTATCAGGCCAAATATAAGGATAACTGGAAGCAATCCAGCAGATACATATAGCGGGAACAGCACAGCGATCAGGAATACGCCTGCCTTTACCATTGTCGACGAATGGAGGAACGCGGAGACAGGTGTAGGCCCCTCCATCGCATCGGGCAGCCACTCGTGGAATGGGAACTGCGCAGACTTGGTAAACGCTGCAAGCAGTATCAGCAGCAGCGCAGCGTCTAGGGCGGGCGTTGGTGCTGCGGAGAATAGGGCCGAGAACTCAAATGTCCCGTAAGTGACGCCGATGAAAAGTATTCCAGCCAACATCAGCATGTCGCCGATCAGTATGGTTGTTATCGCCTTCCTTGCTGCTGCGGGGGGCTTCTCCTTCCAGTACCAGAATCCGATTAGCAGATAGCTCGTTATCCCGAGCATCTCCCACGCTATGAACATCGTTATCAGGCTTGCGGATATGGCAAACAGCATCATCGCCGCTGCGAATATGCTCATTTCGAAATAGAAGCGGGCCTGCTGGCTCTGCGTGTCCATGAACCCTATGGAATAGAGAAAGATCAGCGGCGTCATTATCCCTACCAGCAGAAGCAGGAACATGTTGATTGGAGCCGTTGCTATGGAAATGTTGAACGAGATGCTGCCCAGACTGAACCACTGGAAGCCCTGCAGACTAGACCAGCCACTGATGCTGAGGTATAGATAAATGATTAGCATTAGCGAAGCAACGCTGGCCGCAAAGGCGGCGTACTTCACCAGACTTCCGTTGTTCCTGAAAAGCAACGCTAGAAAGGCGGCTATAATCAATGGAAGTATCGCAATAAGTGCAAACATCATTTATCCCTCAGTTTCGAAAGCTGTGCAACGTCCATGTTCGTCTCGTACTTCGATATGTACCTGTAGAACGCAACCAGCGCAATCGCCTCGCTGGCTGCTATCGTCCAGATTGTAAACAGGAGCAGCATTATGTTCCCATCCGTGTTGAAATAGAAGAAAACCGTTGCGATGAGAGTCGCTGCGGTGAGGGCGACCTCTATCGAGAAGATCATAAGCACGAAGTGCCGCGTTGCCGCAACTCCGGCCAGCCCGATCGCGAAGAGCGCGAAGCTCACTACTGCAAAATATTCCACTGGTATCATTTCTTCACGTTTCTTTTCGTTTTCTTCAGCAGGATAATCGCCCCAAGAGATACGCCAAACATCGCAAGAGCCATAACGTAGAAGAGCGCTGCGCTCGACTGCAGGGACGATGCGATATTGCTGGACCAGAACGTAGTAGGCGTCAGCTCAGCCGTAAAGCTCACTCCGTTTAGTGAACTGGCGAGGGCTACGAACAGCGCCGCCCATAGCATGACAAGGACAACTTTCTTAGTATGCCAGAACTTCGAGTACGCGGCAGATCCAACTCCTACAAACAGGAAGGTGGCTATCCCGCCGACCATTATGAACAGCTGCACGACAGCAAGCAGTGGCTGGTTTATCAGCAGGAAGAACAGCGAATTGAACAGGAATAGGGATGCGAGTGCGATGGCTGCGTGCAGAACATCTTTGAGGGCAAATATCAGGGCTGACAGCACCAATACAGATATTGTCAGAACAGTGAAAACGATCAAATCTATCATTTCAACCCTCCAGATAGCCCACAGCACATCTCTTTTAGAGTTTAAATTCCTTGTGGGCTCGCTCTTACACTACGCTGCCAAAGCTCGGAGTTGGCATCTGGCCTAATGGCGGATATGCCCTGGTCCTGATCCAGCTCAACGTGGGTGTTGGCGAGTATGTCCCACCGCAACACGCTGCGATGATAGCTGCAACAGGCTGGGGGCTAGGCGGTATATTGCTATAGATGCTGCCGATGAGCGGGCCAGATGTCCCCTTGTAGAAGTTGGCTTCGCTAGCAGACACGACCTCCACGGTGTACACAGATGCACCTGAAGTATATGTATTGCCGTTTGTCGCACTGCTGCCATATGCAGCCTGAGTAAGGGAGGGGATGTCGCAGTTGGTAAACGTCACTTCAGCAGCATTGCCTCCACTGGTCCATGCGCTTGTTCCAACTCCCATCTCGCCAACGGGAGAACATCCGCTGCTGTTCGTAGGGTTGCCATAGAAGTCGACATCAAAAGGATAGTTGAACGTGGCACCAGAATGTATGCTGCCACCGCTTCCAGGCGATGAAATTACCGTTAATCCATCATTTACCGAATACCCCCACCCTCCTGATACAGTCCATTCGCTGCCGAGGCTAGTCCCTGCAAAGTTATCGTAGAAATTAAACACCTGCGCTCCGGTGTCGTATTGCGCATATGTGGAGGATAGGCTCGGGGCCTCTCCGGTGTCACATGTGGACGGGCTTGTTTCCGGATTAGCGCCTGCTGCGCATGTGGCGTTCATCACATTCGATGGCATGAAGTTCATGTAGATTGTATAGGAACTGCTCGCACCTATCCCACTAGGAAGGTTTATCCATACCCCCGTTGTGGATGCGGTGCTAGCTCCCCACTCTACCCACGCTTTTAGTATTGTTCCGGTCGCGCCAGGGCCTGTGGAAAACTCGACATTGTCCCAATTGCTGTTTATGTAATTGACATACGCATAGCTTGACACGACGAGATACTGCTGGAATGGGGCTGGGGTCGGGCTGCTCTGACTGTTGGTTAACGTTATTGGCACATAGGATATAGCAGGTATCGTTGTGGTGGAGGTAGAGGAGGAACTTACCGTTGTAGTCGAAGAGGTTGTGCTAGTCGTTCTTGAAGGAGAGACGGAGCTCTGCGTGCTTGCGGTAGCGCTGAACGCGGCTATCGTCGCGATCAGGCCAAGCGTGTTGCCAGAGTTGTACCGCAGCCATATCACTCCATTGAATCTGCTGCCTATCTTAGCCCCAGGAGCTGGGCATGGGACTACAAACGAATAGTTGAATGCGCTTTGGATCGTGAGGTTTGGCAGGGGATAGAACGAGACAGGTGCCGGTGCGCTGCTGTTTGTGCACGCTATTCCTGTAGCTGTTATTGTCGGACCATAGGCACCGATGTTGACGCTCAGGTATCCGGAAGTGTTCAGCACGAGGTTTGTGCAGACGAAATTCTCAAAAGACCTGCAGTTGTTCGTAGAAAGGGATTTCGGATTGAATATGTTGAATGCAAACAGTATCGCGAGCACGACCACTATGACTAGTATCGACCAGCCGTAGGTCATCAGGTACTCGATTGCGCTCTGTGATCTCTTCATGCGCCATCACTCAAGCTTCTCCGGCCTTTTCACGAGGTCCCTCCTGTCATATGCTTCCAGCTCCGTGTTCTTCGTAAGTATGAGGCAGTCTGTTGGACATACTTCCTCGCAAAGCGCGCAGAAGAGGCAGCGTTCAAGGTCAATCTCGGGGAACAGCTTCGGCTTGCTGTCTGCGTGGAATGCCGTCGGGCTGTCGGCTTCTACCATCTGTATAGTCTGGTTCGGGCAGATCCTTGCGCACGCCTGGCAGTTTATGCAGGTGTTCATGTCAAGCTTGTGTATGCCCCTGTAGTTGTCGGCAAGCTCCTCCACATGCTCCGGAAACTCCACAGTAAATGGTTTCCTGAACGCCTCTTTGGCTACCTTTGCTATGGGCTTCAGTATCATTTCATCCCTTTGCCTCAACGCTATATGAATATTGCAAATGTAACAACTAAATTAACGACTGCAAGAGGCATCAGGTACTTCCATCCCAGCCTAAGCAGCCTGTCTATCTTCATCCTGACCGTTGTCGCACGTATGAATATTATGAATATCGCCAGAATCACCACCTTTGCCATCAGCCATACAAACGGCGGTATGGATGATGGACCGAGCCATCCGCCAAAGAACAGGAGCGCCAGCAGCAGTGTGCCGACCAGCATCCTGGTGTAGTCCAGGAATAGCACGAGCCCATAGTACGGTGCACTCACGTCTGTAAGCCAGCCCGCAATGAGCTCACTGTCCGCCTCCCTAAGGTCGAACGGCGGCCTGTCCAGCTCTCCGAGAAGAGCGATGAAGAAAACAACGAAGCCTATCGGCATGAGGATGACGTACCACATGCTAGACTGTGCGTTCACTATTGATGTAAATCCATATCCGTTGGCGAGCAATGCAATCGCTGCAATCACAAGCAGGATTGGGATCTCGTAGCTTAGAAGCATGACTACCGACCTCTGTGCCCCTATCGATGAGAACTTGTTGCCGCTGGTCCAGCCCGCCACGAAGATGAGAAGCGGCGTAAATGAAAGCAGCATGAAAACAAGCAGCAGGGAAAGGCTTGTCCCGACCCCTACAAAAGAGTTTGTGAAAGGTATGAGCACGAGCATCAGGACAAATACCGCAAACAGCGCTGGTATCGCAGTCTGGAAGAGAGGCTTGTCAGCGCTGTCCGGTATTATATTCTCCTTTGCTATCAGCTTTATGAAGTCCGCAAGGTTTTGCAGGAATCCCCACTTCCCCACGTATGTCGGACCGTGCCTGGACTGTGCACGCGCCATGACCTTCCTCTCGATCCATCCGAACACATAGGCAAAGGCCATGAAGATTACTGACAGCGCTATGAGGTAGACGATGAAGGAGAGGATGAGAGAGACAGGACCGGAAAGGGGCCAGCTGCCGAGCGCGTTCTGGAAGTAATTGAAGAAGCCGCTGATGAACCCAGAGCTTATCGCCATCGCACCACTTGTAGATATGAGAAGAAGCTCTTTTAAAAGTTTCCTGAGGATAGCTATCAGGTGCGATTATGAAGGAAAAGGGCCACTGGCTCTATAGGCACAGGGACAAGCTAAAGAGCGCAATAAGGATTATCTTTGGCATAGTCTGGCTCATAGACGGCCTTCTCAAGTTCACTCCTGGAACTGCGGCGGCCTTTCCGCAGCTGATCCAAAATGCAGGAAACGGGCAGCCGGGCTGGCTCATCCCGTGGTTCGACTTCTGGAGCAGCGTCGTTGGTCCTGATCCATTCTTCTGGGCGACGCTTGTTGGTGTCGGCGAGATTCTCATCGGGATAGGATTGATAGTCGGAGGGATAAGGAAGATTACCTACACTGTTGGCATGGTCCTCAGTCTGTTTATATGGGCGGTTCCGGAGGGATTTGGCGGCCCGTACGGTCCTGGTTCTACAGACATAGGGACTGGTATAATCTACAGCCTCGTCTTCGTCTGCCTAATGGTGATAAATGCTGGATATGGGCCAAGCAAATACTCGATTGATGCATGGATAGAGAAAAGAGTGAAGTGGTGGAGTAGGCTTGCCGAGTTCCGGTGACGGCTCAGAGATTTAGGAAATCCTTCGCCCCCTTGCCTGCCGGGAACGCCTTTCCATTCTGCGTCTCGACGGGAAGCCCGGTTTCATTGGCCAGCCTCTGCAGCTCGCTTATATCTATAACCCTGTCTAGGAAGAGCTCTACGAAGTAGTCCTTGCCGAGCGGTACCTTCTTTACTGTGAAGGTCATCTGCTGCAGCATACCGGATCTTCTCACTCTTATCTTTATGCTTCCCTGCGCGAGCACGTTCCTCGCAGTTTCGCTTATTTCCATCTAACCTCCCGAATTAGATACGTTGAGGATGCCTCCTGCATACTGGAGGTTTCCAAATTCTGTGTAATTTATGGTGAGGTTGAAATTGAGCAGTGGACCGAAGTTAGCGCCCGGAATCCTGCCTATGCAGTATGCATTCACGTCAGCGCTTGCGTTGCCCGCTATCGTCCTGTTGACCGTGAAGTTCGTCTCGAAGCCGGGCACAAAGCAGCCTATCTTGTTTACCGTTATCGTGCTTCCCAGCCTATTAGTCAGGTTGAGCACTGCTGTGCTGTTGAGGTTGTTGAAGCTCACCACCTTGCAGGCGATCTGCTTCGAGAATGCGCAGCTGTTTTTTATGTTCGAGTTCCACTGCAGCGAGGCGCTCGTTATGTTGAGGTAGTATATCAGGTCGGAGCCGCTGGTCTGCGCAGAGAAGCCATACTGTGTCCTGTTGACCAGGGAGTAGAGCGTAGCTGTGTAATCCTGTGCTATCTCCGTCGAGTTTGCGAGCAGGTACTGGCTCGGCAGCTGCACACTCCCTCTCACCTGGTTCGAGCACACACTCGTCCCATTTAGCGAGAAGACAAAGCCGATACAGGTTGAATTTATGGATGAGAGGTTTATTGGTTGGCTGTTCTTTCTTACGTAGCTGCCGAAGAACCCGTACTGGTTCTGGAACAGGTTGAACGCTGCGATGGAAGAATTCTCCATTATGAGAGCCGAACCTCCAGCAGTTGAGTTTAGGTACTTGAACAGGGACTGGTATCGCGATAGGTTCGCGTTCGCCTTGAGCGCGTTTACAAATGCGGTTGGCTCTGTTGCGTTGTACGTGTTGCCGAGAAGGGATGCACAGGTCTGCGTATCGGCACTTGTATTTGTGAACTCGAGCACTTTTGTCCATCCCCTGTCATAGAGCTCGCATGCGCTGGTGCCGTTGCCCAGCCTTGCGTATACTACGCTCCTGCCGGATATGCTTATGTTGCTCACTGGAACGCCGAGCCCCTCGAACGCCTTGTAGATGACCGACTGGTTGGCTATCGTCTGCGACCATGCAACATAGGATGATGTGGAATTATTGTATGCAACATATGCGCCGTTTACCGACGATATGTAGCTGATAAGCGAACCGAACAGCTTTATCGTTGCGTTGTTGTTCCCGGTGAGCCAGTCGTATTGGCGCACCTTGAAGAACTGAGATATGAAAAGCGCCTGCGCGAGCCCCCCTGGGAAGAGCGTAAAGCTCTCCGTGCCCCTGATGTTGTTGTTGGGGACGGCGGTGTATACGTTTGGAGTCTCCGGCGCGCTGACGTTTACCGTGAATCCGCTGCTCGCCGATGCCCTGTCCTGTATCGGAAGGAGGTCTGACGGATCCGCGACCGCCTGGAAGCTGTATGTCCCATTTGCTGGATAGATGTAGCTTATGTTCAGGGCAACTCCAGTATGCGATCCTAGATTCGATATCGTGTAGCTGTGCAATTGCTTGTTGTTCATGTATGTAACAACTACAATAGACGATATCCCGCTCGAACCAGTGTTGTTGACCAGTACCCTGAAGTTCCCTGTCTGGTACGGGTATGTGATGGCCTGCGGCGAGAGCTGCTGGAACTGCACCGAAACGTCATAAGACTTTGGAAAGAAGCTTGACGCTGCGAATGCCACGGCTAGAGCCACCACTATTATCACGACCGCATATATCCCGAGTTCTATTTTCGAAACCATAAAACCAGTCTTCTGTTTTTTGTTTTTTGTTCTGTTTTTCCTATTTTTTGTTTTGCACTATGCTCTTATTGCCTGTTCTTGAGCTCTTTTATAGCGGAAATTATCTTGTCCCTTATTGGGTTTATCTCAACCGTGAAGTAATGATTCACCCATCCAGCCTCATCGTACTTCTCCCCTCCCTCCGGCTGCGCGAGGAAGTACTGGCCTTTCGCGTGGCGCACTATGTTCGACTTGTTGAGCTGGAGGAGGTGGTACCTCAGAGTCTTCTCATTGATTGGCTCCCATGTCTTGCCTATGTACTCCATCATCTCGCTGACTGTCGGATCTTTTTTCTGGTTGAACTGGAAGTAAAGAATAGAGTCGAGGACAGACAGCGCACCCAGCCTGGACTCGCCCGGATTTATCACACCCATCGACAGAGCAAGCCATCTTATCAGGCTTCTCCTGGTCTCAGTAACCTCCTTTGTGAGCACAAGGTTCCTGACGGTTATCTCCCTCTCTATAAGCTTTGATTCGTTGAGTTCCATCGAAAACACTGGTAAGTAAAATGCATGTTGATGTAAGACAATTCTATAATTCTGTTAGCTACCTTTATTAAGATTAGTGTTCAATTCTTTACAGTGGTGCCAGAATGAACGTTGACATGGATGTTTCCTTTACTCCCCAGAAACTCAGGGCCTTTTCTAGGAACGAAGTGCGGATGGAGATAAATCTCAAGAACCTGACTGAGAGCAGCGTATACTGGGGCGAGTGCGAGATTGTTGTCGCTTCGCCGCTCTCCCTTGCGCACGACATCGAGATGAACACTGGCAAGACTAGGATAGGGATACTCAAGCCGATGGGTTACGCAAGCAAGATTGTCAAGCTCTACACGAGACCAAATAACTACCCTGATGATTACAAGTTCAAGATTACCGCTTACATATATGACGAGGATGGTGCGATCGCAGAAAGGTTTGACAAGAACCTTTCGATAGAGTGCATGCAGGAGGAGCTCGCGAAGGAGCCTCCGGTAAAGGACAAGGACAACAAGATCAACTAAACTGGTTCTCGCGTATCGCTGTGCATCGATGCACTTAGAGCGCTAAGTGCAAAAATGCGGGGAGCGAAAATGCTATGATCGTAGGCGCAATCAGCAGCGAGACCATGTTTATCACCTTTATCAGAGGGTTGATCCCAGGGCCTGCCGTGTCCTTGAACGGATCTCCAACTGTATCTCCTACAACTGCAGCCTTGTGCGCATCCGATCCCTTCCCGCCGAACCTTCCTTCTTCTATGTATTTCTTGGCGTTGTCCCAGGCTGCACCGCTGGTAGTCAGGAAAAGTGCAAGCACAAGCCCCGAGACTATGACGCCTGCGAGGAGCCCCGCAAGAGCTAGAGGCCCCAGTATCAATCCAACAAGTATTGGCGAAAGTATTCCAAGGAGAGCCGGAGCAGCTAGCGACGCTATAGCGGCCTTTGTAGTTATGTCGACCGCCTTCGCATAGTCTGGATCTGCTGTTCCCTTCATCAGGCCTTTTATGGTCTTGAATTGGCGGCGAACCTCCTCTACTATCTTGGATGCTGCTGAACCGACCGCTCTCATGACTATTGCTGAGAATACGTATGGTATCATTGCACCTATGAAGAGCCCGCTTATCACGAGAGGGTTGAGTATGTCTATACTTGTCAGATGGGCTGCGCTTGCAAAGGCGACGAACAATGAGAGTGCAGCGAGAGCCGCCGCTCCAATTGCAAATCCCTTTGTGACCGCTTTCGTCGTGTTGCCTACCGCGTCAAGGGGGTCAGTTATCTCCCTGACGCCCTTGCCCATTCCCGACATCTCAGCTATCCCGCCAGCATTGTCGGTTATCGGGCCATAGCTGTCGATTGAGACCACTATCCCTGTCAGCGACAGCATTGCCATCGACGCGAGCGCGATTCCGAACACTCCGGATGCGAGATAGGAGACTAGTATTGCGGCTACTATCACCAGCACTGGATACATGGTGGCCCGCATTCCGTTTGCAGTGCCATATATTATATTGGTGCCAGCGCCGGACTTTGATGCTATGGCAATCTCGCGGACAGACTTTGTGTTCTTGTTTGTATAATGGCCGGTTATCTCAGCAAGAAGGACGGCGACTATTATCCCTGCTATGAGCGGCATCAGGTATTGCACAGTGCCGGTGTAGTATGTAAGCGCCACGAACCCTATTGCTGCAAGGACAGCCGACACCTTGAGAGAGTTGTTCAGCGCTGTCCATATCTTGTTCTTGTCGTCTGTCTTGACCACGAAGGTTCCAAGTATCGACGCCACTACCGCAACCCCGCCAACAAGCAGAGGCAGGAGCAGAGCTGTTCCGGTAAGCCCTGCAAAGAATGCGAGAAGCATTGATGCAAGGACAGTTATCACATATGATTCGAATAGGTCTGCAGCCATTCCCGCACAGTCACCGACATTATCTCCTACGTTGTCTGCGATGACGGCAGGGTTTCGCGGGTCATCCTCCGGTATCCCTATCTCTGCCTTACCAACTAGATCCGCACCGACATCGGCGCCCTTCGTGTATATCCCGCCGCCTACCCTGGCGAACAGGCTGACTAAGCTTGCCCCGAACCCAAATCCGATTAGGACGACCGGATTCTGATAGATTATGAACATTACGGAGAATCCAAGGAGCGCAAGACCGACGACAGCCATTCCAGTCACAGCTCCACCCTTGAACGCAACATTGAGGGCGTGCTTGAGGCCTTTCTCGGCCGCTTTTGCCGTTCTTAGGTTGGCGCGGACGGATATTTCCATTCCTATGTATCCCGCAAGAGCAGACAGCAAAGCACCTAACGCAAATGCGATTGGAGTCGGCGCTGGGACTACTGCCGGATCGTAGTAGGACGCAATCGCGAATATTATGACAAGTATTATCCCGAATATCAGCACAGTCCTGTATTCCCTCTTGAGGAATGCATTGGCGCCCTTCTTTATGGCTGCGGCAACCTTGTTCATCTTCTCGTTGCCTTTTGGCTGCTTTACGACGTAGCTTGCGCTTATAGCTGCATAAAGGAGCGCTAGCAGAGCCCCTACTATCGGTACCAATATTAGATCTACCATGAAATCACCGCTTTTGCCGGTTTCCCCTTCTTGCTTTTCAAGACGAAAAACCGATAATTATTGGAGCGATTGCTTTAAATATGTTGCATCCAACTGCCACAGCTGCCCGGGTAAGTAATAAATAATTTGCAGTCCATGCAATATTGTGACCAGCGGCCTCGCTTTTGGGGTGCAGGCGCCAACACGTCATCGGGAGCAAACACCGTATCCCATGGTCGACGGGGCAAGGGCTCCGATGAGAAGGCTGATAAGAGGGATTAGCACAAACAGGGAGAGCGACCTCGTTAGGGTATTCAACAAACTCCAGTGGCCCGAATTCGCGAAGATGGTGGAGAACTCCTGCAAGACTAATTTTGAAAGACGTTTATCGACTGCATTGACTGAGGTTGGCATACCGCACCTCTATGAGCTTGTCAGGTATCCGGTAAGGCAGGACATGTACTCGAGATACACGTATCGGCCGGATATTGTAACAGACCTTTTCATCGATAGGAAAAGGGTGATCTTCGAACCGCACAGCTGGAGGATCTTCATGCCGAATGACTTGGAGAAATTCTCCACTTTTTATTCACAGCACGGCAATGAGGTCTACGGCGTCCTCGTAACAGATGCGAGCGAGCAGCTGATCGAGAGAATGAGCAGGCGATGCAGGATAAAAATCCACAAGATTGCGGACGAGATCTGGAGGCCCTCAAGCAATAACAGGTATGAGAGCTGGATCAACATACGGCTGAGATTGGCGGGGCTGAAACTCAGGGCGATGGGGAAGAGGGGGAATGCGGAAGCCAGCGAACAGCCAGAAGAGGCGGTTGTTTCAGAACCAAAAGGGATGATACGCACGGAAATTCCAATCCATGGAACGGCTCCCGAAATACTTAGGACAGAGCCCATGCACCATCAGTTCGATGATATCATTCCTCGATAGAGAAGTCGGCGAACTTCCTTTTTTCGAAATCCTTTAACTTCTGGTCCTGTATCTCTATGCTGAAGACCTGCGGGCCGTTCTGGAAATCAACGTTTATATCTTCTGTGAACTTCTTGAGCTTGTCTGGTTCCGCGTCTGCAAGAATCTCTACGCTGCCGTCCTCTGCGTTCCTTACGAATCCCCTTATCCCGAACTTCAGCGCAGTCCTCCATACGAAGTGCCTATAGCCAACACCCTGCACTATACCATGCACCACAAGGAATTCCCTCGCCATGCTTTTATTTGGGACTGCATCTTAATATCTTGCTTTTTCCACCTTGGAAAACGGAAAGAAGAAGCCTTAAATATGAGAAGGAAGCTCTCCCTCAACATGGAAAATACAAGGCAGAGCCAAAGGGCATCTATGGAGTCGAGATGGGCTGCGCTCTGGAATGAGCTTGGGGCGAAGGGGGACCCGAATGCTGTGTTCGAATCTCTGCTCGAGGAGTACTCGAAGGGAAGGGCGTATCACAACCTTACACACGTTGAATTCTGCCTTGACCAGCTGGATAGAGTAAGGATGGAGGTGAAGGACCCGAATGCTGTTGCCTTCGCTCTCTGGTTCCACGATGCGGTTTATGACACAAGGTCGCAGGACAGCGAAGTAAGGAGCGCGAAGTGGGCGATGGATGTTGCGATAGGAGCTGGCCTTGGGAAGGAGTTCGCTGAGAAGGTTAGGGACCTCATACTTTCGACAAGGCATGCAACAGACCTAGAGCGCGACGCTGAATTCCTTAAGGACATAGACCTTGCGATTCTCGGCCAGCCGGCAGAGGCATTTGATATCTATGACCGGAGCGTAGCGCAGGAATATTCCTGGGTTCCGCGCGAAGTCTACAATACTAAGAGGAGGGAGATACTTGAGCGTTTCATCAGCAAGGACAGAAAGAGCATATTCTCTACGGAGTTCTTCCGTGGCGAATACGAAGCGAGGGCAAGGGACAATGTGGAGAGGGCGATAGAGCAGCTTTCACCAAAGGACGAATCACCGAAGATTGCGGTATATGCGGGAAGCTTTGACCCGCCTACCCTCGGACACGAATGGGTGATTAAAAGTGGGAGAAGGCTATTCAGCAAGCTGATCGTTGCGGTCGCAGTGAACCCTGCGAAGAAGGGCACGTTCACCGTGCAGGAGAGGGTGGCGATGCTGAAGGCGATGACTTCAGGATTTCCAAATGTGGAAGTGGCGTCGTTCGAGAACGTGTATACAGCACACTTCGCGAAGGCGGTCGGGGCGGGATACCTTCTCAGGGGAGTAAGGAACGGAACCGACTTCGAATACGAGAAGACGATCGCAGAAATAAATAGCGACCTCGAACCTGAAATCATCACTCTTTCGCTGACGCCGCCGCCGGAAGTGGCGAAGATCAGCTCCAGCTTGGTAAAGAGCCTGATAGGGCCTGAGGGATGGAGGGATGCGATAAGGAGATACCTTCCGCCAGAGGCGTACTCGGAGATGCTCAGGCACAATCCTACTTAAGTAGAGGCTGGCCGTGGCTGATTTCTATCGCTTCTCCGTTCATATTACCCTGTTGGCCCTTGCGCAGGCTTATGCGGTTGTGGCTTAGGAATGTGTAATAGTACATGATTGCATCCCTCGTCTTCGAGTCCTCTATTATCCCGTCCCTTATCATCAGCAGCGCCTCCGCGACAGATGTCTCCATCACTATTATACTTCTTTCCGACGGCTCGAGCTTCTGACCAATGTTCTTGCCGCATCTTACAAGATAGCAGTGGAATTCCTCGTTGACATAGCCTGGAGTAGGGAGCGACTTGAAGAGGAATTTTGTGCTCTCTGCTGTGTATCCGGTTTCTTCCTCAAGCTCCCTGACTGCTGCAGCTTCTGGTTCCTCCCCCTCATCCACCTTCCCTGCAGGGAGCTCTATTATCCTCCTCGCAAACGGACCCCTGAATTGCCTTAGGAGGATAATCTTTCCCTCTTTCGTTATTGGGAGTATCACCGCTGATGGCCTGTGGGTGACAACACCGACATGGTGCACCGTCTTGTCGGGGTAGACCATGTCCTCCTCGTACACTCCGAAGACCCTTCCGCTGTACATAGATTGCTTTGTCCCCGCAACTGGTCCGCCATCCGCATCGTTTGCCGTTACCTTGATTCTTCTTGTCATTTGCTCACGCTCATTTCTAATACCAGCGGAGGATCCCATTCAACGTCCTCTGGTATGACACCAAGCTCCTTGCATGCACCGAACCTTCTCCTTGCGTCTTCGATGTAGAGCTCCGGAGTCCTCCACAAGGGGAATTTACCTCCGCGCGCACCTTCCTGCACATCATATGCTTCCCACAGGCACCAGAGCATCCTGTCAAAGGTCCTGATCTTCACCATCGCATCGAGACTTTCCCTGAGGGATTTGTCCTTCCTGACCTCAAGATACCTCGATAGGAAGAGCTCCCGCTCCCTCTCAGAGAGCGTCTCTCTATCGAAGAAAGCGGCTATGTCATAAGCCGGTGGCACGATCGCTGCAGTCTCCCAGTCTATCAGCTGCACTCCATCCTTCGTCAGTACCATGTTCGACCTGTTTATGTCACAGTGCCCTATCGACTGACTCTCGACCTTTGGAATCCCGCATGCACGGAGCGCGCCATAAGCTGAAACAATCGCATCTGTGAACCCCGGATCCCTCTGGTACTCCGCACGCTTCGCCGTGACGTACGCCAGCTTCTCTGCCATTGGATTGAATATCTCATCTTCGCTTATCCTCTTTTCTAGAGCCGCAGCCATGCCGTTGCTGATGTCGACGCTATGCAGGCGCGCCATGAGCTCGGCGGTGCCTGTTATCAGTTCTGGAGTCAGCTCTGTGGGACTCTTGCCCCTCACGAACTCTACAACAAGGAACGGGATTCCGAAGAATGAATTCCTCGTCTCCTTGGCCAGCGACTTTGGCGCGAACCCGAGGCCACTTATAAGCTTGAGCGCGGTGTGCTCGTATTCTGTATGTTCCTCTGGATCCTTCTTCAAACTGAAACGGAACAGGAACGCGCCTGCGCCCGTATCTGCGAGATAATTGAAGTGCCTTGTCCCCGCACCAACGTATCTTATGCTGGATATCGAGGAGCAGTTTCCCCCCAGAATAGCCGGCGCTACGCTGCCGAGATAGCTTTCTATCCTCCCCTCAAAGTATCTCTGTGCCTCGCCCTCGTCAGAGATAAGGTCGTTCTTCCCGGTGCTCCTCCTCAGTGCATCAGCTATGTTCTGCACCTGGCCCTCAACAATCTGGACAGAGCCTCGCGGGAGAAGGTGCTGCCATGGCCTTCCCTCCAGTATCATGTTCCTTATAGCAGTGCCGGACAGCTCAGCCCTCCTTAGCAGGGGAGGGACCCTGACTTCTATTCCCTCACTATTGAATATCCTTTGCACCCACTCATTCTCCGAGAACACTACCTCTATGTCGCTGTGCCTGTTCCTTATGTAGTTTATCCATGTGGAATCGCTCCCAAAATCAGGCACTTCCAGGAACTCTATCCTTTCGCGCGCAACTCCAGCTGCGTCGAGCGCCGCCCGTATTATCTCAATCCTAGTACCCGCATCCATTGGATTGTGGAGTGTACCTGAAGTCTGCGAACTTCCTATGCACACCACAAGCCTGTCGCACATCGAGAGCGCATACTTCGTAGCCTCAAGGTGACCGAGGTGGAACGGCTGGAACCTCCCGACCAGCATTCCCTTTGCATATGGCCTCGGCCCTGCAAGGTTCCTCTCCGCTAGTGTTGATGCCTCCATTTATGCCACGCTCTTCAGCTTCCCATTCCCTGCGGAAACTCCCTTTGGAATGTACGCTTTCTCAGGCATAGCCCCCGCATCTCTCCTGAGCCACTTATCCACCCTCCCGCGCACCTCGTCCAGCTTCTGGTCACTGAGCAGCTTGCCGTTCCTGAACACCTCGACCAACTGATCCTTTCCTGGGGCGCGAGAGCTGACAGTCTCAAATGTGCCGTCAGCCCTCAGCAGCTTCATCCTGCCTGCCTTTGAGTTCTTGCCAGGATCCGTGACAGGCTGCTTGTAGACGTCCCTCTCCTTTCCATCTACGGTTGCGCTTGCGCACTTGAATGCAAACTTCTCCGTGTCCCGGTCTACCTTCTGGAGCAGTGCGCCGCCCATCCCGAATGCTAGGTTATCTGCGGAGAATCCGGCCTTTTCAATCGCTGTGAGAATCCTGTGCGCTGAATCATAGTTCACACCATCTCCCTGTATAACACGCACTTTGTCATTGAGGGTCCAGTAACCCTTCTCGTTCTTCGTCGCACCGAATTTCCGCTTCAGTATCTTCAGCACCTTTGGCACGACCACTTCCGGCGTCCCCGAATCCGGCCTTATCACCAGGATTCCATCCCTCTCGAGCACCTGTCTCTTCAGCTGCTTCCCCCAGATGTCGCTGCACGCCTTGAATATGTCATAAGAATCCGACACTACCGCAACCGTTCCATTCGGGAACTGCTTCAGCATGTTTGCCATCGCCTCTGCCTCGTGCTCCCTGCCCCATGCTGTTATTGTTGAGTGCTCAGCAGCTGGAATAGAGAATCCAGGCATATCCGCACCGTAGTATTTTATCAGCATGAGAAGCCCGGCAATCGTATCCGTTCCCTTGAAGTTGATGAGGTGTGCCCCTCCCCCGATAGCTGCGGTTTCCACAGAAGGCGATCCCCTGAACCCAAAATCGTGCAGCTTGAAATCTACCAGCCCGGGGTTCCCGCTCTTCCGCAGATGGCTTGCTATCATTCTCCGCATATTCATCGAAAGCGTCGCAACTGTTGTAGGGTACCATACCTGGACAAGAAGGGTCTCGAGATAGTTGGTCAGCCAGTAGCACTTCGGGTCTGTTGACTCGATGGTAACAAGGACATTGTGTGTTGGCACGACGCTCCCCTCGGGCACAGCCCTTATGCTGACGGGCAGCCTGCCCCCGTGCTTCTTCAGGATGTATTCCCAGCCCTCCCTGTTGAATAGCCTCTTGTCGCCAAGGTGCTTCTCCGCGACCATCTCTGCGAAGTCTATCATCTCCTGGGTAACGACCCTCCCCTCAAGGTGCTTTTTTATTATGTACTGCAGCCCGAAGAAAGCGGTCTCCGGGAACCACCCTCCTCTGGATTCGAAATATGAATATATGTTCTCTGTTCCGGGGGGGTACTGCCTCCAATGCGTGAGTTTGTAGCTGTCCGTAAGCAGGACTATGCTGTCCTCGAGGTTCTTCCCGACCATCATTTCATGCAGGGTCTTCTTGGCGCTCAATGCCATCTCATCACCATACATATATGGTGAAGCCTTGTATATATGTAATTGGGATAAGGCATATATATTTGCTATATACCATATATACATATGGAGAAACACGTCTTCAAGTTCGGGGAAAGCAGCCTCGCTATCATAATACCGAAGAAGTGGGCGGTGAAGCACAGACTTTCAAGGGAGAGCAGGATAAGCGTCTCCGAGGGCCAACGGGGCGAGCTGGTGATATCGGCAGAGGAGCTGAAGAGCAGGGAGGCTGCGAGAACGGTTGACAAGTCGCTTGATCCAGACCTGATAACCAGGTGGATAGGGCTAAATTATATGTACGGCGCCAGTAGGCTGAAGATCTATTCCGAAAACGGATTCTCGCAGGAGCAGCTTGGCGCAATAGAGGACAAGCTGAGCACCGACTGCCCGGGATTTGAGGTGACGAGCCAGTCACACGGCGAGATAGGCATAGAGGATTTCTCCAACATTAAGGACATGGACCTGCAGAAGGTTCTTGCAAGGATAAAGTTCCTAATAGAGCAGGAATTCACCGAGGTTCTTAGCGGGAATCCAAAGACGGTCGCGAAGATAGAGAAAAGGGTAAACAGGTTCTACATGATGGGAACCAGGTACCTGAACCTTGCACAGCCGAGAGACTACCAGAGATACTACGTATTCCTCAACAAGCTCGAGCTTATCTCTGACAGGATGGCAGAATCGTCCGCTGATGTGACTCCAAAGAAGAGGCAGATATACCGGCTGCTCGGCAGCCAGTTCGCGCTGTGCTATTCCGCCTTCGACGGCGATGAGAGGTTGATAGCCAAGGCAGCAGAGCTGAGAAAGGAAGTGAAGAGCATGGTCAAGAGGGCTAGGCTGGAGCATCACGAGGGATTTGTCTTCATGGAGATAGCGAACAGCATAGCGAACATCGCGGAATATGGATTCATGGTGGAGAAAGCGCTTCCTGTTTAGAATACGGCAGTTCAGTCCTTCAGCAGCCCCTTTTCCCGGAGCTTGGCGACGTCGAACGGGCTGTAGCGCCAGACTATGTTCCCGCGCTCGTCGCTTTGAACGACCCACGGCTCGATAATCACCACATCGTTCTCCTTTATCCAGAACCTCCTCCTGAGCCGGCCAGGGATTATGCAGAGCCTCTCCTTTCCGTCCTGGCACATGACTATGAACTTGGTGGCCCCGACAAGCTTCGTTACAGTGCCGAGAACCTCATTGCCTTGAGGGAGCTTCAGCTTATACTCTACAGGTGCACCGCGCCTCATGTCAACGTTTCTGTTTGGTCTCGGCATTCTATCTGCTACCAATTATCTATTCACTGCTTTTTATTACTTCTTATTTTGACTAGCGATCCCTTCCTTTCAAGGTACATTGCCATCCACCTGAGCCTAAATACAATGATTATCACGAACGCGATGATATAGAGTATCGTCGCAATTAGGAATATAGTAGTGGAGGAGTTTGGATACGCAGCAGAAACTAGGGCCGCGGCCAGTATAATGGCAATCGAGAATACCAGCACCAGCATGGCAGCTTTCCAAAAAGGACCCCTCACGCTAGTAGCTCTTGATGCCATACCTCGCACCGCATGCTTCGCATACGAACTGGAACATTCCGCGGCCTCCGCTCTCGACGTGAGAGTCCGGTTTGTGGCACTCCTTACAGATTACATAGATCTCGAAGAACCGGTGGGTGCGCTTGTTCAGGTCGTCATTGGAGAACTTTCCAGAAAGGATGAGCCGTTGCTCCTCTACGGTGATCGGGACCCCAAGCTCCTTGCCTATGTAGCGCGCGAACTCCTCAGGCTTCCTCCTGGCCCTGTCCGCGATTACGCTTAGGTTCTTTATTATCGTCTTGTTCCCCTGGATGAGCGCGTCAACGGCGGGGATCTTGAAGTCTGACACGTCTGCGACTACTCTCGGCATCTTCTCAAATGCCCTGTCTAGCAGCCTGTTGTACTCCTCGTCGCTCATCATAATCACCTTCTATTCTCTATAATCAGGTATTTAAGCTCTAGCAATTTTGATTTTATCGCGGCATCTGAGTAAATGAGCTCCATCCGGTCCAATATGCGCGCCGCAGGATATTTATGCATCGATGGATTTCGCTTGGCTGCATGGCAAAATGCCAGCAATACCTATTTATACCAAACTAAATCATATACCTCTGGCAGATAGGCGGGAAGCTAAGGGTTTCCCATCCGCAAATCCCTTTAGGCGGGCCAATGCTGCTGCAGTATCATAGATGCATATAAAGCCTGCATGGAAGCGTCGACGTTTTGCCCCAGGTGGTAGCTTTGTATGCGAACCAGGCCAGGCCGGAAGGAGCAACCTTAAGCATATAAAAACTATGCTCTTGGGATACAGAGCTGAGCAGAAATGCAATCAACTTTATGTGTGTTTATGGTGCAAGGCAGCTTCTGCCATTAAACTTCTTGGAAGAAGTTTTATCAAGAACTTTAAATGTGAGTATGGAATAAATAACATTCATGCCGGGATCGCCTAGTGGTAGGGCGGCAGCCTGCTAAGCTGTTTAGTCAGAAATGGCTTCCGCGAGTTCGAATCTCGCTCCCGGCGTTTATATTTGTGACATTATGGTAGATGAACATCCAGCTGATAAGGTCGTACCTGGCGTAGTGTGCGCCGGACTTATAATTGATGACGAGGGGAGGATCCTCCTAGTCAAAGCTGAAAGATGGAATAATATGTATGCTCTTCCTGGAGGGCATATCGATTTAGGGGAAAGGGTAATCGATGCTGTAAAAAGAGAGATGAAAGAAGAGACGAATCTTGATGTCGATGATATAAGGTTCATACGGTGGGGCGAATTCATTTTTGGAAAGGAGTTCTATGAGAAGAGGCACTTTATCTATTTCCATTATTCTTCCGATCTGAAAAACAAAGATGTGAAGCTCAATGATGAGGCACAGAGCTTCATATGGGTCTTGCCAAGAGAAGCCCTGATGTTGCCAATAACAGAAAATGTTAGAGATACCGCTACAGAGTACTTGAAGAAGCAGGGTTAAGTAAGATAATCATCGATGATGTCGTCTATGGCAGGAACGAGATAAATGAACCAGTCATGGTCGGCTTGATAAACTCTGCAAAGCTCCAGCAGCTTAGGGAGATAGCGCAACGAGGCGTTCCGGAAGAATACATAATACCGAAACGCAAAATGCTCGCCGGGAGCGGTCCCACAACGCTTAAATATCAGCTTCTTGAGAGGTAAATCATGTCAAAGGAGCGACACACGGAACTGGTAGGTGTAAGGCTTGGCTTGAATGACCTCGACCTGCTTAGGAAGTTCATGATTGAGAACGATCTGCCGACAAGGAGCGAAGGCCTGAGGACGCTTATAAGAAGGGCTGAACGCTATGAAAAGCTGAAGTCGGAAACCATGGAAATAGCCAACGGGCTCAGGGAGGGTGCTAAAACGAACAGGTCGCTTGGCGCACTCCTGCGCAAGCTTGAGAATGGGGGCAACTTCCAGGTCGCGCTCGTCCAGCTGGTGCTCGACCTCGGCGAGAGGGTGGAGACGCTGGAGCGAAGGGAAGCGCATAGAGTAAAGCAGCATGGGCCTGGAAATCACAGCTCTAACTGACTCTACGCGATGTTCAGCAGAATTGCTCCTGCGACTATAATGACGAATCCAAGAATCTGGAACGTTGTGAACCTTTCCTTATAGAACTTGAATCCGAAGAGCATTACTATCGCTGGCTCTATCGCTACGATTGCACCTCCCAGCACCACTATTCCGAGAAGCGAATATGCTGCTACCCCTATCGCACCAGCTGCATCCAATACCCCGACGAGTATTGCGGCAAGGAAGGGAAGCGACTTCAGATTCAGCGGCTTGTAGATCCCGGTGTGCTTCCTCGGCTTGTAGAATAGCAGCGTGTCAGCAAGTATGATCGCGAAGGCAACCAGTTTCGCTACGGTTGCGGGTATCGCAATTCCGCCTGACAGCGTGACCGCAGATATGAAAGCGACGTAGAAGAAGCCGAGCACTATGTTGCCGGCAAGCGCTGGAATAAGCCTCTTGTTGAACTTGAAATGATCCTTGCTCATCACCAGCGCGACACCTGCAAAAATGCCTATTACCCCTACTATCTCTATGCTCGTTATCGGCTCGATCAGGACAAGGATGCCGAAAAGGACTATTATCGCGTACGGCACGTCGACCAGCGCCATCGTGTTGCCGACCTGCTCTGTCTCAAGGGATTTGAATACCCAGAGGAACCACGCACCTTCGAGGAAGCCGGCAAAGACTGAAAGCGCGATTACAGCAGGCGTAATGGTTCCGATAAGCTGTGGGACGGCGAACATCGATAGCGAAGCAAGCGTCCCCGCCGCAAGAACGATTACCGCGGTCCTATTGTGCCCGATAATCCTTGAGGGATACTTTGAGAGCCCATCGGCTATTGAATAGGTCAGAAGGGAGAGAAGCGCTATGACTATCCCTATGAGAATCATGATAACTACTTCTTGCGCAGTAATTTAAGCTTTGTCGCTTATCTATTTACATGGCACCTTTTGGGAAAGGGCAGAGCGCAATAGAGTACCTCACCACTTACGGGTGGACTATTCTTGTTGTAATTATAGTCATTGCGCTGCTGTTCGTGATCACGAAGCCGTCAGCGGGATCAAACTGCATACCTGAGAGCGGATATTCGTGCACTAGTCCGGCCCTTAACGCAAGCGGATACCTGGAGGTTACATTCTCGGAGAACCTGAACCTTGGGAACATAACAGTGACGGGGCTGCAATGCACTACTGGCCCAGTCACACCTTCGACGTTCCAGGCTGCAGACTACGTCCTTGAGCCTAACACATATTCCAATTTGATAGTGCACTGCCCAATCAGCTCTGGCGCGATAGGCAACTCATTCTCCGGATATCTCTGGATACAGTATCACAGCAATGAGTTTCCGAATGAGCCTACGCTTGTGGATAATTTCGCACACGTCATCTTACCAGTTACTACAAACAATGGATTTACCAGTCTTACCACCGTCGCCACGACTACTACGGTAAGCACTACTACTTTAAGCAGCTCAACCACTACAAGCAGCAGCACAATAACGACTACCACGGCGGAGTATCTTTATATTTCTGCACAGGGTGCAAATAAACTCCTTGAGGTATCGACAGTTACGAATTCGGTGGTGACATATTTGACGATGAGCGGACCTACCGGCGTCGTGGTTTCCCCTAATGGCGAGAGCCTCTATGTTGGCGATTGCAATAATAACGATGTGTATCAGGTGTCAACAAGCACATTCACAGTAACGAATACCATACCGGTTGGCGCGTGCCCATACGACCTTGCGATAACACCGGATGGTTCCACGGTCTATGTGACAAACAGCGGTGGAAGTACGGTCTCGAAGATATCTACAGGTACCGCAACCGTAGTTAACACCATCCCAGCCGGATCCGGTCCACTCGGAATTGCGCTATCTCCTGACGGGAACTATGCATATGTGGCAGATTATAACGTAGGAGACTTTGCGGCCATACAACTCAGTACGGATACGACAACACTGCATAGCATTCCTGGAAGCGGGTACAATTTCTATCCCATAGTGTCGGCGAACAACACAAACGTGTATGTGCCAGATGGATATCCGGATAATGTGATAGACTTCTCTACAGTAACAAACACCATAGTAGGGAATGTAACAGGCTTCATAAATAGCCCATATCTCCTCCTGCTCTCGCCGAACGGTTCCACCCTTTACATAGATGTCCCTGACAATGCCACAATCTACAAAGCGCATACGAGCGATAATCTGGTCTACAATTCAATACACTTCCTTAATGGTGGTGAGGGGCGACAAGCTGCACTATCCAGCAGCGGGGATACACTGTACTACATCGATAACAGCGGCAACCTTTCTATAGTCAATGTGGCGACAGGCCAAGTCACTAATACTATACCAGTAGTCGGAGGGCTGCAGTGCTCGTGCTTCATTGGCCTGCCGCCAGGAATTTAATTGGATGGTTTTATGCCGCTAGAATCCCTCAAAAAGCTTTCTCTCAACGAGCTCATCACCAGGCTCCACGAGTCAATCGGCAGCTTCAGCAGGAACATAAGCAAGCTTACCGAGAGGAACAGGGAGCTCACGCTCGTTGACATCATCGAGCTTAGGAACCACGTGAAGAAAAAGCTGGAGGCGCATGAGGAAAGCGCTGAGAACGAGAGGCTGCTAAAGCTGATTGAGCTCTTCAAGGACGACAAGAACGCACTCGAGCTCGCCAGGATAGACGTGGATGAATGGATCGACTTCCTTGATGCGATAAAATTCCATCTAGAGCAGAGCAAGGGTGCGCTGAGCAAAGAGGAACAGGAGGAGATCAGGGACATCGAGAAGCTCAGAGAGGACATAACCAGGCTGCAGGCTGTGCTAAGGAAGGGGTAGCTGCTTTTTATAACTTTGTTGCTCTTTTCTAATGATGCCCATGAGGTCGCAATCCGCTCTTGAATATCTTACCACATACGGATGGGCGCTGCTCATCATAGCTATAGTGTTCTTCGTACTGTTCGAGCTGAACGTTCTCAACGTCGGGAACCAGGGCTATGCGCTGCCAGGCTCGTGCAGCGTGGTCAGCTCCGGAACGCCTGGCACAAACCAGTTCCTCTCCTTTGAGGGAACGTGCAATGGAGCTGTGCCGAAGTTCGTCTCCGACCTGTCAAATCATGGCTATGTAACCACCCCAAATATGACCGCGTTCCACAACCTTAACTCCTTCACGGTAATCGTGTGGGTCGCGAGAAAGGGCTCGACCGGCACGACTGAGCCGGTGCTTGCCAGCAATGGGACGATACTGCCAAACTTCGACCTTTTGATAAACGAAAGCGGCAGCAACTCAGCCACTTTCGGCGCTATGGGCGCGAGCGGGTACAGCGGCGCGGCGAGCAGCTCTTCGAACAGCCTTGCGGCGCTCCAAGACTGGTATTTCCTCGCTGGGACTTACAATACGAGCAGCGTGTCCATTTACGTTGATGGCGCGCTTGCCGGCAGCAGCGGCACTACACTGAGCGGGCTTTCGGCAAATGGCAATATAACTGCGCAAATAGGTCACAGCTATTCTTCCCCTCTGCAATATTTCGACGGCTATGTAACAAACGTGCAGATCTATGACAGGCAGCTCTCCCCTAGCGAGATACAGACAACGTTCAGGGAGGGGATAGGCGGGCTCCCGATAGACCTCAACGGTCTTGTTGCATGGTACCCGCTAAACGGAAACCCGAACGACTACAGCCAGGCCAAGCTCAACGGAATGGCGACGAACGTAATCTACTCCAGCTCATGGCTCTCCACGACAAAGCTACCGTGATGCGGCATATTTAAATATCTGATTCTTAAGAGATTCACTTCGTGAAAAGCATGCTCTTAGATAACAGGCAGAATAAAGACAGCAGCGCAAACAAGATCCAGGCTAGGAGAGAGGAGTCTGCGAACTTTGAGAATGGGGTAAAGCTGATACAGCTCGCCGCTGAGCTGCTACTCAGGAAACCGAAGGACGAGGAAGCTGCGAAGGCGCTTGCGGCCTTGGCTAAGGAAAGGTTCATGAGGGCTTTTAACCGTGAGAGCGCGAGGGGAGCGAGTTTCGAGGCTGCCATATCAGCGAACAATGCAGCATCTGCCATAGCAATAATATCAGAAAATTTCGACGAGGAACTGGACATGCTGGAGATGGTAGCTGCCAAATTGAAGGAGTCCGTGCCAAGAGTGGAGAGCGGCGAGATTGAGTTTGGCGCATTCGGAAGCGTTGTAAATAAGGTAAACACGCATCTCTATACGCACTTTGAGAAGAATCCGGAGCACCAAAACAAGAGAGTGCTGAACCTGATGCTGGAATGCAACGAGATGCTGCTTACGCTGGCTGAGCAGAATGATGACGACTACGGTGAGATAGCGGGCTTTATAGCCACGCGAGGACTATTGCGCTTGCTCGCATGCGCCGGTTGCTCGGAGGACAAGTTTGTTGAGATACATGCAGACGCCGTCAACGGATTCAAGAAGCTGATAAAACAGCTTGAGGATAAAGGGCAGGAGAATGCTGGCCTCATCGCATTCCTTAGGAATACGGTGATACCTGACTTCAACCAGGCGTTTAGAATGTTGAAGAGCGAAGCCAACAACAGTGGCAGACTCGAAGGCTTCATGAAGTTCATTAAACCTACGACAGACCCGGACGACCCTAATCTCGGAATAAGGATCCACGGATGATGCGCGGCTCTAGTACCAGCCGCGGACCTTCATCGCCCTAGAAACTCTGTCGACGGCGATGATATAAGCTGCCATCCTCGGAGATATCTTCTGGCCCTTTCCTGCATAGTCCTTCCTCATGGCTATCGTGTCGTTGAAAGACTTCGTTATGAACTTGTCGAGCTTGCTGTAGAAGTCCTCTGTCGACCAGTAGTAGTTGCTGAGGTTCTGCGCCCATTCGAAGTAAGATCCGATTACTCCGCCGCTGTTGACCAGGAAGTCCGGCAGGTCGAAGACACCTTTCTCATGGAGTATCTCGTCAGCTTCTGGCGTCACCGGCCCGTTCGCCAGCTCGAGGAGGAGCTTCGCCTTCACCTTGTCTGCATTGTCCTTCTTGACCTGGTTCTCTATCGCAGCTGGAATAAGTATATCGACATCTAGTTCGAGCAGTTCATCGTTCGTCACTTTCTGGGCGTTCTTGCTCTTGTAACCGTCTACACTGCCGGTCTTCTTCTTCGCATCCTCAAGTT
This sequence comes from Microcaldota archaeon, assembly GCA_021827605.1. GTDB lineage: Archaea > Micrarchaeota > Micrarchaeia > Micrarchaeales > Micrarchaeaceae > JAJZYD01. Next base: position 56,634 of record JAKAVF010000031.1, on the reverse strand, counting down.
TCTTGAGGTCCAGTCCATCCGGATCATATATCCCGCCCTGCGAATCACTTATGGCTACGACGTTTGATCCGAACATCTTCTTTGAAAGGGTATATGCGTACATTCCGGCATTGCCGAATCCCTGTACTGCTATCTTCGCCTTCTTCAGGTCGATCTTCAACAGCTTAGCAGCCTCCCTCATCACGAACATTCCTCCCATGGCTGTGGAGTCCTTCCTCCCCTCCGATCCCCAGATTTCTGTCGGCTTCCCTGTTATCACACCGAACTCGTTGTGCCTCACTATGTTGGTGTATTCATCCATCATCCACGCCATTATCTGCGGTGTTGTGTAGACGTCAGGCGCGGGAACGTCGGTCTCTGGGCCTATTATGTTCCCTAGTGCCCTTATATATGCGCGGGACAGGGCCTCAAGCTCCCTTTCGTCGAGCTTCTTCGGGTCTACTATTATTCCCCCTTTCCCGCCGCCGAACGGGATGTCGGCCAACGCGCACTTCCACGTCATCCATGCTGCCAGCGCCTTGACGGTATCTATGGTCTCCAACGGATGGAACCTTATTCCCCCCTTGCAGGGGCCCCTCGCGTTGTTGTACTGAACCCTGAATCCCTGGAAGGTCTTTACCTCCCCGCTCGACATGCGCACTGGCATGTTTATGGTCACGGTTCTCCTTGGCTCCCTGAGTATCGCAAGTGCCTGCTTGTCCAGCTTCATTATCGATGCCGCGTGTTCCAGCTGCTGTTGCGCAATCTTGAATGGATTTAGCTCTTCCGTCATTGTATCACTCCAAAACCAGTTACCTTATATTAATGCATGACGCTAAACAATAAATAGATATCTTTTTTATAGTAGAAGTGGTTGGCGATTTGATGTTCGATTTTGCAAAGAGAAAAGGGCAGAGCGCAATAGAGTACCTCATGACATACGGGTGGGCGATCCTGATAATAGGGATAGTACTTGCGGTCCTCTTCAAGCTCAACGTATTCAGCGGGCAGACGTTCGTCTCGTCCCAGTGCAACGGAATCCCCGGATTCTCCTGCTCCACTCCTGTGCTTAACCAAAGCGGATTGCTCTCTATAACTATAGGACAGGTTGGCTCATCTCCCATTTACGACGTGATGATATCATGCTCCGCATCGTTCAATACCAGCGGGGTGCCCAGCAACGCTTCATCCTGGACTCTGGTGCAGTCCAATGGAGTTGGGATACCGATATCACAGCTTGCAGGCAGGGGCGAGAGCCCAATCAATGGCACAGTCCTCGTCAGCGGTCAGAACCTGAGGATAAACAGGATACCATGCTACGATTCTTCCGGAGTGCCTATGGCGAGCTCGAGCGCAGTAGATACGGCGTTCACCGGCGCACTTTGGATAAACTACACAAACACAGCATGCAAACCTGGAAGCGCCGGGTGCAACCCTAACATCGAGCAGATAGCGACGCTGCAGCTTAAGGTAGTCTGAGCGCAACTGGTGTATGGATGGCGTCGAACCTCATAATGTGGATAGTCATATTTGCAGTCGTGATTATCGGGATAATAGCTGTTGCTGTGATCTTCTCCGTTTTCGGAGCTGAACCAGTTTACCTTGGTCCATCATGCGCTGCTGAACCAACATTCGTCTGCCACCAAAGGTACTTCTCATTTGAAACAAGCGGAGTATATGACACCTTGAACGCAAGCATAGGCCAGTTAGGCGTGAGCACTCTCTACAACCTGCAAATCGCATGCGTATCTAGTTATTCCGGGACCGACGGTGCGATAGTGCCAGTTCCGGCATCTGCGTGGCAAACGATATCGGCGTCAGGTCAGGCGTTCCAGAACGGGGGGGTTTACAGTACTGCGCTCGACCTCGGACCAGAGGAGGGGATTGCCATTACCGGACTTAGATGCTACAACCAGACTGGAGTCGCGCTCGCAAACGAGCCTAACGGTTCTGTCTACACCGGAGTCCTGCTCGCAAACTTCTCGTCTGTGAGGTGTGACGATGTTCCGTGCAGCTGGCAGCAGCTGAAGATAGCAGCCTTTTCGCTGAGGATAATAAAGTAGGATCAGAACTCAGGCTTGACGTTTGCGGCTTTCAGTTCCCTCTTCATGGCAAGGACCTCCATAAGCTCGTTCGCACTGAGGAGCGGGGCGCGTGTCCGCTCTGTGTCATCTATTGATATGCGCGGGCAGGCGGTGTTTACGAATGCGTCGAACTCCATCATGTTATTTAGGGACATGAAGTCGAATGTGTTGGCAACGAGTATCTTCGCGCTTAGGCCCTGCTGCTCCACTTTTTGCTTGATTATCCTGGCGAGGTTCATATTGTGCTGCCCGTTCTTCGTGCTCACAAGGATTCCGAAGTTCTTTGAGTTCAGAGCGCGCATCTTCTTCCCATTGCTCCTCTTCCTGTATGTTTCTCTAAATGAGTCTATCCTCTCTATCTTGTTTGCGAAAGGCTCTACAACAAGAAATGGCTTCTTCGTGTTGAGGAGCGCGCCGAGCGGATGGAACATTCCACCGCCAAAATAGACGTGCGCATCAACATCGTTGTCTACGCTTGCTGCGCTTCCTATGTCGCAGCCGAGTATCTGACCGCTGTGCTTCGCGAAACCGTAAGGCTTCCCAATCACGACCTTTTTGCCATTTTCCTCGTAGAATTTCCTTACTTTATCAAGCTGATGGATATGCTGTATCGTCGTCAATACAGATATGGTTTTGAAATCTCTGAGATGACCGAGAGAGTCTGGAAGGAGCGTAAGCGGCGCATCTACGAAATACGGGACATATTCAACATTTGCATTGACGTGGTGGAACTCCGCATGCCCGAAGTGGATCAGCTTATCGGCACTTATATTTCTCATCTCGTCAAGAGCTAGGTCGCACGCGCCGAATGTTGGAGAGGCAGAGATGAATACGTCATTTCCCTCGCTCTCAAGGCCCTTCGCGTATTCCAGCGCCTTTTGCTTAAGCCCTTCTGGGAATTGGAGAAGAATTCTCATGTTTACACAGGAATTAGATTAAGTAGGACAGGCTCAGGCTGCGACTATTACTCTGTACTTTCCTGAAAGCTTCTTTGCAGCCCTCTTCAGCGCATCAACCGCAATGTTCCTGTTGGCCTTTGCTGTTTTGATAAGTAGGACTGGCTGGGTCTTCCTTATCCTGGCAGCTACGGATACCGGCCTGCCCCAAGCCTGGGACATTCCTCTCGATACTCGGTCTGCTCCTGCACCTGATGCCATCTTGTGCTCCCTTATCACGTTGTGGGGATATACGAGAAGCTTTAGATAGAAGGATTCGGGTATGGACTCCGTTAGCTGGCGCAGCGCGACAAGCCTTGCAGCCTCCAGTGCATTAGACCTGAGCTGAATGGGCTGCTCAGGCGCCAGGTAAGCCTTTAGCTCATACTCTGTCTTGTCAACGCCGGAGTTAAACACCTGTATGCTGGTGTGCGGGAGCGCCCGTATGAAGTTCTTCCTCGGCTTTCGAATGGAAAACCTAGCCCATGCCTGTGAATTAGGCGTCCTGCATGTCCTTCCAGGTCTCAATCTTGCCATAGGAAACACTGAATCTTATAAAATAAGAAACTGCAAAATTATATTGCACAATAGGGTATATAAAAGTATGGATTATTCCTTTATTCTGATGGTCCAGGCCACAAGCTCCTCGACAAGCTCCCTTATCCGTTCCCTTGTGCGCTGGTCTGCCAGCTTCCCTTCCGGTCCAAGCTTCTGCGTTACCTGGCTGACGGTTACCGAATCGTTTACCGCATGGATATTCAGGAACACAAAGCTCTGCCTGAGCTGCAGCTGAGCCTTTATCCCTCCGAGCATGCCGTCTGACGCGCTCATCACCGCAGCTGGCTTGTCATCGAATGAGTTGTCCCCGTATGGACGAGATGCCCAGTCTATGGCGTTCTTCAGATAACCTGGGATTCCGAAGTTATACTCCGGCGTGCAGAACAGTATCGCGTCTGCATCCCTTATCTGCTTCTTTAACCTCTTGACAGAGGGAGGGGATTCAGCTTCCTCGTCCTGATTGAATATTGGTATCTGCGAGATGTCCGCCATCTCCATAGAGACGTTTTTCGGAAGGAGTTCCATCGCAGCTTCTAGCACAGCCTTGCTGTAAGAGCCCTTCCTCAGGCTTCCGCCTATCCCGAGTATTTTTATCATCGCCATGCTGTTAAGGGGGTGCTAAAGTATTTAGCGCCTCCTTCTAAAATAGTTCTGATCATTATGCAAATAAAGCACACAAGCAAGAGGCTTTCTGAGGAAGTGTTCTTCACATACAACGATGGAAGAGCAGTGCTGATCAAGGCTGTTGACAATGTGGATGGCAAGAAGATAACGAAGATCTTCAGGAGGGCGGGAGGTGAGTCTGTCAGCGTGATCCCTGTCGTAGGGGACAAAGTGATTCTGGTAAGGCAGTACAGGCCTGCGGTAAGGGAAAGCGCGGTTGGTGCAAAGGAGGGCTGGCTCCTTGAGGTTCCAGGAGGCAAGGTCAACAAAGGCGAGAGCATAGCGGCAGCTGCGGCTAGGGAGCTTGAGGAGGAAACCGGCTACAAGGCTGAAAAGGTGAGGTTCCTCTGCAGGAGACTGCTCGCACCGTACATGATAGATGCAGTAGACAGCGTTTTTGTCGCGGAGAACCTGACAAAATCTAAATCCCACATGGATGCGGATGAGGTAATAGAGCTAGCTCCTACAAAAATAAGCCAAGTCGAGAAGCTGATTGAGAAAGGAGAGCTGAGCGATATGGCATCGAGGGACGCGCTGCTGCACTGGCTTTACTTCTCGCGCAAACGAAAAGGCATTTAAATCCCTGATAAGCAATATACCAATATATTAGGGTGTGCCAGTGGATTTGGTTGATAGCGCGTTGAGCCAGTCAACGCCTGAAAGCGAAATGTTCCAGGTCAGGATCAGCGTTGTGGGCTGCGGCGGCGGTGGATGCAACACAATCCAGCGGCTTTCTAGGATGGGGATAAGAGGGGCAAGACTAATCGCGGTCAACACGGATGCCACGCACATCAGGACCCTTGACCCGTCTATAAACAGGATACTCATAGGAAGGGCGCTTACAAACGGGCAAGGAGCCGGCGGCTTCCCTGAGATAGGCGCGAAGGCTGCGCAGTATTCAAGGAGCGAGCTTGAGGATGCGCTTAGGGACTCGAATCTCGTCTTCCTCACGGCGGGGATGGGAGGAGGGACAGGGACAGGCTCTGCGCCGATAGTAGCGGAGATAGCGAAGAAGGCTGGAGCAATAGTGATAGGGATAGTCACGTTCCCGTTCAAGCTGGAGAGGGTGAGGCTGCAGACCGCGCAGAAGGGAATCGAGGAGCTGAGGCAACACGTCGACACCCTCATCGTGATTGACAACCAGAGGCTTTTCGAGCTCTACCCGAACTTGGCGATGGACCAGGCATTCAAGGTGGCGGACGAAGTGACTTCGAGGGCTGTGCGCGGGATAACGGAAACAATCAACACACCGAGCCTTATCAACACTGATTATGCTGATATAAGATCAATAATGCAGGGAGGTGGGCTTGCATTCATAAGCGTCGGCGAGGCGAGTGGCCAGAACAAGGTTGAGGACGTGGTTAGGGACACTTTCAAGAACAAGCTTCTTGATGTGGACTATGAAGGGGCGAACAGCGTTCTCCTTCACATAACCGGTGGGGACGACCTTACCTTGGGCGAAGCTAATGAGATAGGGAGGAAGATAACCGACCTTACAGCACCGAATGCAAATGTAATCTGGGGAGCAAGGATAGATCCGAACATGACAGGAAAGTTGTCCGTCATCGCAATATTTACCGGAATAACCAGCGCTTCGATAACCGGTGCATCGGAGAAGAAGGAAAGCGCTGACTTCGGCCTTGGAGAAATCTGACTAACTGACTATATCATGATTGCGCTATTGAGGTAGGCGCATTCGCTGCTTTATCCCTTTCGAGCGTGTACACCTTTGCAAGAGATATCTGCTTGAGAGCGTCCTCGTGCGTTATTATGAATATCTGATCGACTATGCTCGGCAGCTCCTCGCCTAGAATCTCTATCATCTTTGATATCCCTGCGCTGTCTATGTTATGTGTCGGCTCGTCGAGAATCAACCAGCGGAGGTTCGGCACTGTCACCATCGCGAGCGCGATCCTCATTGCGAGGCATCCTATGCTCCTCTCTCCTCCGCTCGCTATGCCATCAACCTGTATCCAATCGTCCGTTCCGTTCCTGCCCGCGTTTACCTCGAGAAGGTAGTCGTCCCTCTTTGCATCGAGCCTTATTGACGCGTAATCTCCATATGGGTAGAGCTGCGGCCACAGCCCCTGCATGAGGTTGTTTATCGATGTTACGAGCTTGTTCCTTAGCATGGCGCCGGTCTCGACGAGCGCTCCCTTGAACTTGTTGAGGTTCTGCACCTGCTTCTGGCGCGCGGCTATCTTCTTCGCCGCGATATCTATGCTCTTGACCTGCTTCTCCTTGTCCTTTTCCTGGGATTCCATCTGCGCCAGCATCTGCAGATTGCTCTTGAGCCTTGCGGATAGATCGGAATGCGCTGCGCTCTGCTTCGTCATCTTCTCCTGTGTGGAGTAGAGCATATTGTCATCGGCTGATATCGACCTCAGTTCATCGCTCTTTTTTTCCAGGACCTCCTTTGCTTTCATTAGCTCTGATTCGAACTCTTTCTTCTTTTCAACAGACTGCAGGTCAGCCCTTATCCTGCTGAGCGGCTCCCGGAGCGCATCGTACTCCTTCGATAGTTTTTCCAGCTCAATGTTCTCGCTTCCTAGCTCTTCCATCGCCTTGTCATATTCTGCCTTCTCCTTTTCCAGGAGCTTGTCTACATCCTTGTAATCCTGCAGCTTCCCTTCAGCAGCGGTAATCTTGTCCTGCAGCTCGTTAAGCTGTTTTATATGCCTGTACTTTTCTTCAGAGTTCTTCACAGCCTCTCTTATCTCCTTAAGCAGAGATTCGGATAACGAGCTCTTTTCGGTGATGAGCTTCATCCTCAGGTCATCATCAAGCGTCCTTTCACAGAGCGGGCACTTGCTTATGTGCTTGTTGAGTTCCTTCAGCCACTCGTTGATCTCTTCAGCTCTGCTCTGCTTTGCTGCCGCCTCGTCGGTAAGCGCTTTCCACGCGCGGTTCTCCGCCTCCACTTTTTCCTTTATCGATTTGAGGTTATGTCCCTTTGTCTCTGCGATTATCTTATCGCGCTTCGCCTGCTTCTCCTTGCTTGATTTTACGCTTTCCTCGAGAGTCGCAACCCTTCTCGTAAGTAGAGTTACTGTTTTTCTTTTTTCCTCTATCTTCGTTTTCAGCTCCGATTCCCTGCTCTCAAGTTCCGCCTTCCTTGCTGCGATGGCCTTTGCATCAATCTTCATCTCATCGAGTTTCTTTACTTCTCTTGCGATAGTGGTGCTCTTTCCCATCAGCAGCCCAATCTCTTCTGAAATCTTCCTCTTCCTCTCGAGGTCCTTCCTAATCGATTCCAGATGTACTTTCATTTTCTCCAAAACCTCCCTTGCGCTTTTCTCTTCCGAGTGGAGATGCTCCTGCTCCTTTTGCAGCCCTTCCCTTTTGACTTTTATCGTCTCTAGCTCAGCTTTCAGCTCTTTCTCGTCTACTCTTGCAAGGGACTCTTCTTCCACTTTGATTATGTCCTTGACCCTGTTTATCAGGGAGGTGGCGTTCTCTTCTGCGAGCGCAAATGTATCGAGGCCCAGCATGTGATCCAGCTCCTTCTTTCTGGGACCCTTTGCCAGCCCCAGGAAGTAATCGAGCTGGTTCTGCTCTGAGTAAATCACTCTGGAAAACGTATCATAGTCTATCTTCAGTATACTCTCTATCTCTTCGGTGACTTTGGTGGGCTGCGACTGAATGTACTCGCCGTTCCGCTCCAGCTTCGCGCTGTTGCCCTTTTTCCCTATCGTCCTTGTAACCGCATACTGGTCATCTCCTACTGAGAAGGAGAGCTTTACCTCTGCCTCCGTCTCCTGCGAAGGCCTGCTCATGATGAGCTCTTCGAGCGAGACTCGTTTGCTGAGCAGGGCCGGGAAGGTGCCGAAAAGGCCGAAGCATATCGCGTCCATGGCGGAGCTTTTTCCCGCTCCCATCACGCCGATGAGCACGTTGACCCCTTTCTGGAACTCGAGCTTAGTCTTCTTGTGAGTTTTCCAGTTGGTAATCTCTATTGCGTCAATCATAAAATCAGAGCTGATTAAATATTACTGCTCTTTTATTATATAAAGATTATGTGATTGAGCCGATTATTAAGAATTAGACGAGGCTTTCCTCGTAGACCTCTACTTCACCAACACCGTCCAGCGTCCTGAGCTCATCTTCAAGTTTCTGCGTCCCTCCGCCCTTGTCCTCAAACTTGAAAAGTGCCTTGAGAACTTTTATCCCGAAGCCTATGTCCTCTACCTGAGACCCCGCAGGCTTCATCTTCGCTAGGCTTGCCTGTGCCTTCTCGAACTCCCCGTCCTTTGGGTAAATTTTGAAAACAACGGCTACCATTCCCATTTAAGGTCCCTCGAAACCGCACTCCTTGCACCTGTAGGCGTTCGTTATCTCCCTGCAGTGGAGGCATCTTATTATCTTTCCCTTTCCGCATTTCGGGCAGTCAAACTCAGTATACTGATGCGTGAGCCTCCCGCACGAAATGCAGACTTTTCCAGGCATTACCTCTGTCATATTATAACCTTAGATTGAGATTTCTATTATATCGTATAGGAATTTAATGCTATCTATCTCTTCCCTCTTTTTCGCGCACCTGCTTTTTTGGGCTGCAGTACCGCCTTTCGTGCAGTGGCTTTTGGCTTTGCCTCGGGCCGCGAAACTATCTTTATCAGGAGATAGAGGATTATCGAGAACAGGATTATCGCGATTCCGAGCCCTATTACGGCTGTTTCCATGTCAGTCGCAGACAAGGGTGTGTTAGAGGTGGAGTTTGGCATTATCTGCTGCACAGCGCTGCCTGGCGTCAGGTTGCCCGCTATCAGCATCATGTCGGTGTTGAACTGCCTGGCCAGAAGAGCGGAGGTGTATGCGCTCTGCGCATCACCGAGCGCTGCGGAGCTGTTAGCCGCAGCCATTGCCTGCGAGGCGTAGAGCACCTCCTCGTTGGAGAACTGCGTCGCCCACAGCCCGAACGTCGCATTATGCGATATGCTTGCGGAAACGTTCAGCAGCTGAGCCGTCGTCATGTTGGTATCAGAAGCATTGGATATCGCATAGGCATAATCCGCCTGCAGTATGGCAAGCGGATAGTTGTCAACCGACATAGCCTCCTGTGCTGCCGTATAATACATGTTGTTTCCGTAAGCTGCTGCCCTTGCGAGTCTTGCATCGGCGATAGACGAGAGGCGTGGTGACGGGACGACTGCGTAGCCGCTTCCGGCAGATGCGTTGTAGAGCATCTCCGAGGCCTTGCACCATGCGTATGCGCTCGCTGCAAGCCTCATCGCATACAGTACGTCATCGCTCGTCTCTACCGTAGAGTTGTATCCGCTGATCGTTGCATTGAGCGTGTAATCCGCCCACTGCTGCCTTATCTCCCCGGTCAGCACGTATTCGTAGTTGCTGCTCGTCAGATTCGGTATGTTTATGGAGCCGCAGAAGCCGCTTATGTTCTGCAGCTTTGCAAGCCCCTGGGAAGTTGATGTGACATAGTTGTTGAAATAGAACGCGTGCAGGTAGTCGAGGAATGCTATATCACCCGCGGGGTAGAGGTAGCCCTTCTGCACCAGCGCGGGAAGCTGTGACACCGATGCGCTCAGCGGCTTTTCTGCATTGGAGAAGGTTGGCTGCCTTATCCGGCTTATCTCGCTCCCTGACATTGCTATTGTTGCATTGATCAGGGCCTCGAATGGGGCTGTGTTGCAGTTGTTGCTGCACTTGAATTCTGCATTTGGTACGGCGCTAAGGTTGAGCGGCGCGGCGAATGTGAAGTTTGTCTCGTGCATGGAGGGACTGCTAAGACCAAACGTAAACTGATACGCATCGCTGATATTCGTGACCTGCACTATCGGAATCTTGAAAAGATCCTGCGCAAGGAAATAGAGCTCATCGTATATGCTGTCGCTTGGGACTGCCGGCACAAGTATGAAGGAGAGCCCGGCTGCCTTCGCAGCTGCGGTCTTGTCATACACTCCACCTACAGGCCCTATCGACCCATTTGGGGATATGGTGCCGGTCATTGTGAAGTTTCGCGGCAGCGGCTTACCGGAGAGCGCCGATATAGCAAGCATCGTCATGGCAGCTCCGCCGCTCGGCCCGTTCACGCTCCCGCTCGTGTTGAGCATCGAGTAGTTGAAGTTGTAGCTTGAGAAGTTCCTGTTGAGGTAAGCGGACGCATAGCGCGCTGCTATCTGCGCAGACTGGTTTGTAGACAGCCCAACGTCTGAAGGACCTAGTATGCGGACTGTTCCGTTGCCTCCGCTGAACACTGACAGGGTTATTGTTGTGAGGCTCCCTGTATTGTTTCCTACCAGCACTGCTGGCGCCCGTATAGACGCGGTTCCTATCATGCCTCCTGCGCTCGCAATCGAGGGGATTAGGAGCAGGGCTAGAACCGCGAAAATAGTCATAGTTGCCTTATCCATATCCATCGACATCGAACACACATTTTAGCTTAAATGAAGAAAGAAAAAAGAAAAGAAATGGCTTGAGGTCAATCAAGCCGTGGCGCCCTTCTTGCTGCCCTTTCCTCTCATCGCGTATGCCACTATAGCTATTATCACGATGATGACTATTATTATCCCGACAATCATTGTCGTGCTAAGCCCTCCAGCGCTCGACGCTCCGCCGCTCGTGCCGCTTATCGAGGTTGTAGGCGATGTGCTGCTGTTGGTTGCGCCCGGCGTTGTTATCGATGTTGTGCTGTTGATAAGCGTAGTGTTGGTGCCGCATGGATGCGCTGCCCCGCCAACGGGGACGAGAGATACATTGTGGAAGTATGCTCCGTTAGTCTCGTACGGTGTGTTGAAGTAGCCGCTCTCAAAGCCAGCCTTTACGAAGCTGACCGACCAGTTTCCTGTTCCGAGCACTAGATAGTAGTAACCGTTCGAGTTGCTTATGTTGAACGCATTGCCATTGTACGATGAGCTTACGTTGACCCCGGCCAGTGGCTGGCATGTCGCAGCATTGAACACTGTTCCGTTCAGCACCCATCCGAGTCCCGATGCAAAGGATGCCTGTGGCGCAATCGCCATCAACATTAGGAGCACTCCCAGTGTCCCAAATACCGTATTCCTTAAGCCGTTCATAATATTACCTGTAAAGTAGATTGAAAGCAAACTATTTTAAACTATCTTAAATTGGCAGACGGCAGCAGGGAGAGAGGCTCTGGGAACTTCCTGCACACACGGCCCGTCCCTTCCGAGATTTTCGCATACTTGTGGAACTCACACGGGCAGTTCTGCACATTCGCAAGAGCCGGAAGGATTTCACGCCAATTTCCGTCCTTTAGGTACGGGAATTCCAGGCTGAGCCTTTGGAACTCGTGCTTTTGGTTGTCGCGCAGCCAGCGGACGACTTCCGCACCATCGACTCCAGCGCCAACGCTGAGCGGCATTGAAATTCCATTCGCTGTCCAGTGCGTCCATAATATCCGATTGGAAAGGAAACTTATACGGAAACCGCGATAATGTAAACGCCAAGCGCCATGATTATGCCAAAGGCCAGTGCGGGTATCGCCGGCAGCATCCTCCTGAACTTCTCCAGTATGTAAAAGTTGAGCAGCAGCCCCACGACGGCACCTGTTGCGACAACCAGGCAGGGGATGAAGCTCTCCCCTACTTGATACGCAGCCACTGAGACTATGAGTGGAATCGCCAGGTCGCCATTGCCGAGCGCCCTCTGCCCTATCAGCGGTACCCTTTTTTCCTTCTCAAGCTCCCTTAGCAGAGGCTTGTGGTGCGCGAAGGCTTGCCTCTGCTTTGATACAAGCTCCCTTTCGTGCGGCTTTAGGCTCTCCTTCGGCACGGCTTCGACATCCGTAACGCCGACGAGCAATGCAAGGTTCATGCTCATAGCTGCGTTCGCCATTGCAACCATGTGCTTTGTGATGAACACGGCTATGAAATCATAGGCGGCGAATATCAACAGAAATATCAGCGATGCGACAAAACTTATCTGCAGGCCGACAATCAGCCCAATCCCTACGCTGGCTATTATCGATGCAAAATTCCTCATGCGCGGAATCTTCCACTTCGCTGCGATTATCAGAAATGAGATGACCGCCGAAGCGATGAACACAGACAGGACTGTTGTATTTGGGAAGTAGAGGAAGAGCAGGCTCACCACAGCCTGCGCTGACTGCCCGACAAGGGCGCCGATTGCAATTATTAGGGTGAAGAATGATCCGGCGAATATCGCTATCGCTTCCATAAGCAGGAAGAAAAACCTGCTTGAGCGCGTCCGCATTATTATTATGATTATGAGCGCGAACAGCACTATCGCAAACGCGTAGAACAGCACGAAGCTCGAAGGTGCAACCACCTGGTAGATCTGTATGATGAACGACGGCTGATTATTGTACACCTGCGTTGCAAGGAGAAGGCCAAGGAACTGGACTATCAGGAATATGACTAGTATCTTGATGTCCTGCCTTATCGTGAGCGGTCTTATATCCAGAGAAACACCAATTAGATAAAAGTGCAGAAACTATTTATAGTATGGGTTTGGCTTTGGCTAAATCGACCAGTATTTCTTGTTCTTTATGAAGGTCTTCTGCGCCTCGATCAGGTCTGTGAAGAAGAGGTGCTCCTGCCTCCTGAGCATCATGAGTATTCTTGCCGCGCTGGTCGGCCCGACGCCATAGGTGGAAAGCGCGAGCGCTGCCCTCCCTCCATACGAGTCGAATAGGCTGGCCTGCTTCATTATCTCCCTGAGCTCCTTCCGCTCCGCTGCGGTGAGCCGCTTTCCGTCTATCCTCTTCTTTATTACCGCATTGTACTCCTCCGAGAACGGCGCTATCATCGGGCTTGCGCAGTTGGGGCACTTTATCTCCTTCTCGTCCTTTATCTCGTTGAGCTTCCTGGAGAAATGCATTCCGCAGTATGTGCAAAGCAGCTTGATGTTCTTTGAAAGCAGGTACTTTGAGAACGATGCGATGAGCTCGTCGCTCGGGAGCAGCGGCATCACTAGCTCCTTTGTATAATAGGCAGAGTTGAGTATCATCTTTGCTATCGGAGACAGCGTGCCGGCAGCTACCGTCCATATCTTCATCCTTCCGCTGCTGATTGCGCTGAAGAATTTGGCGAGCGTTTCTATATCGAAATAGTTCTGCATCAGTTCTCTTGATGTCTCAGCGTATACCGGGCTGTCCTGCAGGACCTTCATTACTCTCCTGGTTATCGACTTTGACATCGGTGCCTCCTTGTCTATAATCCCAAACAGCTTTGCAACGGTCACAAACTTGTACCTGAACAGTTCGGTCTCCTGCATTGTGTTTGCGAGCAGCTTTTCAACGTCGTGCTCCGCCGTTTCTCTTAGTACCGGCTCGATCCTTATGCTGGATGGCAGCTCAAAGAATATCATGTACGGCGACGACTTCATGTTCACGCTTCTTCCAACTCTTGCTGTCAGCCTGAATGCGAGAAGGCGCGAGAGTGCCTCGTTTGCTAGTGTGCCCAGCCCTGTGTGAAGAATGACATATTCATCACCCTGCTCTATGATCAGCCTGTCGGCGCTCGGAAGACCGATCTTCTCCTGCGCTGCTATGAACTCTTTCATCTCGCCTTTCGCCTCCTGGTCTGCGTTCGAGATGATTTCCGGATTGTTGAATATCGTGAATACCTTTCCTGTGACCTTCCCGCTGACCGGAATGTCCTCTCCGCTCCAGTCAGGTATTGCAGCTTCTAGGTCAGAGCTCGGCTCTACCGTTATGACGTTCTCGTCTATGCTGATGACTTTCCATGGAAGCCCCTTCGTTATGAAGACTGAGTTCTCGTCAACTGCGCTGACGACAAATCCCTCGTCAAGGCTGGATATTATCCTGTTGTCAGCAACGTTCTTGATGAGGAAGCGCTTTGAATCGGGAATGACGCTGAGGTGGCCATAATAGTACATCCTGGTCCTTGGCCCAGAAGATATGTTACTCCCGTCGAAACCCACCATCCTGTGCTTGTTCATGAATTCGAGGAGCCATGCCAGCTTTTCCCTCGGAAAGTCCTTATAGATGTACGAGCGCCTTACTATCGAGCTTAGCTGGTCTATACCGCATGACCCTTTGTCGAGAGCGATTCCGCATATCTGGTTTGCTAGGACATCGAGTGCATTGCTCTGCGGCTTGTACCTCTCGAGCACACCTTCCGCAACATTGCTGAATATCGCAGATGCTTCTATCGCATCCATCGTGTTGGTCGCGAGTACAAGCCCCTTTGCTGCGCCTTTCTCCGTGTGGCCGCTCCTCCCTACCCTCTGTATAAGCCGAAGAGCCTGTCGTGGGGACCCATACTGGATTACAAGGTCTACGTTCCCAATATCGATTCCGAGTTCTAACGAGCTGGTCGCGATTATGCTCTTGAGCCTTCCTTCCTTGAACTCGTTCTCGATCTTTATCCTCTCCATCCTGTCGAGGGAGCTGTGGTGCACGCCTATCCCTCCGAAAGGCTCGATGCTGTTGAGGTGGAGAAGCCGGCTCCCGAGCGCCTCTACGACCTGACGCGTGTTTGCGAATATTATGGTTGACTTCGAATCCTTGACATTTTCCGCAATCGCATTGAGCCTTCCTAGCGCGTCGCTGTCGAGGCCGAACCTGTTCGCAAGTTCATCAAGGTGCTTTGCGTGCGTCCTTGGAAGCTCCACCCTGAGCGACATCTCCTTCCTGTGCAGCACCTGCGCTGTCCTGCACGGCCGCTCGTTGCAAAGGTATTTGCTGATCTGCTCAGGGTCGCCAACTGTCGCGCTTATCCCAATCCTCTGGAAGCCAGGAGAAAGTTCTTCTAGCCTCTCTAGGGCGACAGAAAGCTGTGCCCCCCTCTTATTGAAATAGAGCTCGTGTATCTCGTCGATTATGACGGCCTTCACATTCTTCAGCGAAGGACCTATGCTCTTGGTCGGCAGCACGCTCTGGAGAGTCTCCGGGGTTGTGATAAGCACCTGCGGTGCATGCCTCGCCTGCTTCCCCCTTTCGCTCTGCGTAGTGTCGCCATGCCTGACCGCAATCGTTATCCCGGCCTCTGCGCACATCTGCTCCAGTCTCTTGATCATGTCCCTGTTGAGGGCGCGCAGCGGAGTTATGTAGAGCAGCTTTATTCCGGACCTGTCCGGATCTTTCGCAATCCTGTCGAACACCGGGAGCACTGCGGCCTCCGTCTTCCCCGATCCCGTCGGCGCTATTATTATGCAGTTCTCAAGCTTCTCGATTATAGGCAGCGCTAGCTTCTGTATACCCGTGTATGTTTTGTACCTTTTGAGAAAGATATCGTAGATGTCAGCTATACAAATCACTCATATCTTAACATAATCCATGCCAAGCTCGTCAAGCTTCTTTATCACTGCCTCTCGCTCCTGCGCGGCGATGCTCTTCCAGTCAATGACGGCGACATCTGGCCTTGGCAGCGACCTCTCCATCGCCTGCTGCAGCATGTCGACGTTCTCCACGTGATGCTTTGAAATCATATGCCCGAATGCATACTCCCCTTCGAGCGCCCTCTTCGCGAACCTGTCCTCATAATGGAGGCCGCCTATCCCGAAGGCTATTTTCTTGTACGGAGCCTCGATGTCAAGCGACTCGAACACCGATTCTGCAAGGAAGCGCGCTGCCTCTTTGCTCGTCTTGGTTCGCTCGTCTCCGCCTATCTCTGCATAGAACGCTGGTGTCATCAGCAGTGGGCCATGGTGCGTAGCTTCGTATGTCACCGGTACCTGTGTCTTATTCCTGTTCTTCATCGCGGCCAGGCAGTTCAGCATCCCTATGGGCGCGGCAACAGCAAGCTGCTTCGGCTTCCCCCCCAGCTTTGCCTCTTCGTTCCAGTTCCCCATGGGGTGCACGGTAAATGAGGGCACTCCTTTCGCGCTGCTATGCCTGCTCAGTATTATTATCAGGTCTGTATGCAGTTCGTCGAGGAAGTCAGCATGGAGGTGGGTCTCCTCCAGCTCCAGAAGGTTGGCTTTCTCGCACTTGAATAGCCTCATCCCGTTGAATTGGCCCCCTTCTTCGAAACCAAAGGATTCCCTCAGCGCATCTGCTATTGCTTTCGAGACTGGATCCGCTAGGGAATAGACTATGTACATGCGTTCACGTCAAAAATAAAAAGGTGGGCTTTCTAAGCTATATGATGTACCTAGATTATTACGACTACATAGCTCTTATAGTTTTTGTGCTCTTCGCCATCTTCATCCCAGCCTCGTTCCTGCTCACATCAAAACTGTTGAGGAAAAATCCTCCCGGGAACAGGGTAAAGGGAACAAGCTACGAAAGCGCTGAGCAGCCTGTCGGCGGCATCCGCGACATTGACAACGAGTACCTTCCGTTCTTCGCAATCTTCCTTCCGTTCGAGATCATCACGATGGTGCTGATACTCTGGGCGCTGGCAGCTAGGATTGCAGGAGCGAGCACTAACCTATTGGTCATCGGCCTTGCAATAGTTTCAATGGCGCTTGCGATGATAGGCTACAAGTACATAGGTGATAGACGTGTCGGAACAAGCGAAAGCGATTGACGAAAATCCATTTTCTGGGGAGCAGTTCATGAATGCTGAGAAGAAGATGAACCTGCTCGTAGAGCAATCGCTCAAGAACTACAAGCAGCCGCAGCCTGCTGTCTTCACAAAGCTCAGCGAAGTAACAAAGGGAATGGCTAGCGGGATAATAAAGTGGGGTCGGACAAACTCGATGTGGCCCCTCCAGTTCGGGCTTGCCTGCTGCGCTATAGAGCTTATGGACTTTGGCGCATCGAGAATAGACGCGGAGAGGAAGGGATACCTGCTCTTCAGGGCCACGCCAAGGCAGTGCGACGTCATGCTTGTGGCTGGCTGGGTGACAAAATCGATGATTCCAAGGATAAAGCGCCTCTACGAGCAGATGGCATCTCCCCGCTATGTAATCGCATATGGAGAATGCGCCACATGCGGCGGGCCGTGGTGGGAGAGCTACAACATAATAAAAGGCGTAGACCAGGTTATTCCGGTTGATGTTTACGTGGCGGGATGTCCGCCTCGACCCGAGAACCTTTTCGCGGCTCTGATGAAGCTGCAGGACAAAGTGAGTGGTAAAATTGCAGGAAATACCGAAAGAAACCTTAGTGAGACAAATAGAGGGGCTGAAGGCAAAAGGCTTTGACTACCTGAAGAAGATAACGGCTGTGGACTATGTTGACCATATAGAGGTCATATACATAATCTACAACACGGACAGCAAGAAAGAGGAGGTAGTCAAGGTGAAGCTCGACCAGGCCAGCCCATCGATAGCATCGGTGATGCATGTCTACATGGCTGCGGACTGGTATGAAAGGGAGCTGCAGGAGATGTTCGGGATTAAGGTGGAGGGGAGAGATGCGAAGAGGCTCCTTCTTGAAGAGTGGAACGGCACCGACGCACCGCTCAGGAAGAGCTTTATCTGGGGCAAAGATTACAAGAAGATGGGATAATGGCAGTGATGAGGATAAATGTAGGGCCAATACATCCGAGCACGCATGGAGTGCTTCGTCTCGTGGTCGATGTTGATGGCGACACAATCGTCAATGTGGAACCGCACATCGGATTCCTGCATAGGGGAGTGGAGAAGCTCTGTGAAACCAGGATGTACATGCAGAATCCCTCGTATTTCGAGAAACTTGATTACATATCTCCGATGAGCTGGGACGACCTATATGTCGCAGCCGTAGAGGAGGCGATGGGCGTGCAGGTAAAGGAGCCTGCGCAATACGCAAGGGTTGTCTTACTAGAATTCCAGAGGATAGCCAACCACCTCCTTTGGATAGGCACTCTCTGCAACGACATAGGGCAGATGTTCACCGTATTCATGTGGTGCTTCAGGGAGAGGGCCAAAGTGCTAAAACTCCTGGAGAATGCGACGGGCGGCAGGATGTTCTACAACTACATGAGGGTTGGTGGATTGCAGAGGCCGCTTCCCCCATACTTCAAGGAGATGGCGCTGGAGCTCACCTCTTACCTCAAGGTAAAAGTATCGGAATACAAGGATGTGCTCGACGCAAATGGGGTTTTTATGGAGAGGCTTGAGGGCGTAGGCGTGTTGAGCAGGAAGGATGCGATAAACTACGGTGTTACCGGTCCGGTGCTGCGCGCATCAGGTGTCGATGAAGATGTCAGGAAGTCGCATCCTTACTACATCTACGACAAGCTCGACTTCAATGTGGTCACGAGGAGCGGGGAAGATTCATATTCGAGGTACAGGGTTAGGTACGAGGAGATATTCCAGAGCATAAGGATAATAGAGCAGGCTCTTGACCTGATGCCGGAAGGCGACATGGTAGGCCAGCCGGTAAAGCTCATAGGTCCGCCTGCGAAGCCAGATACAGTCATAACGAGAAGGGAGCTCCCGAAGGGGGAAGGCCTCATCTACATGGTGCCCGATAAACAGAAACCATTCCGTCTCTCGATACGAGCGCCGGGATTTGTGAACCTTGCTGCCCTTCCAAAGATGTGCGAAGGCGCGAAGTTCGCGGACCTGTTCGCCATCCTTGGCAGCCTAGATATAGTTTTCGGAGAAACAGACCGTTAGATCTGGGCGCTGGGTTGGCTGTTCGCGATAGCAGCCCTTATCTCGTCATCTTTTAGCATGTTCATGTAGGTGAAGGTATAGAAGAACTTCGAGAACGCATCCCCCCTCAACGACTTCGCAAGAAGCATAAGCACAGCCTTTGCCTCATTCGCTTCGATGGCGAGCCTAAATAGCAATGAAAGCTCGTTGTTGTCCCTCATCGCCTTTCTGAACACCTTCAGGGTCCTTATGTTCCCTGCGGCAATCGCATTGACCATGTCGGCCTCACCCCTGAATCTTTCGTAATCGCCAGTTTCAGCTATTGACTTAAGGCCTGTGAGCGCGTCAAGCTCCACTGCTATTTTCCTGAGGGGCGCATATACGCTCCTTCTGGCTGTGCCGGCTGGCGCGAGAAGGGTCGGAATCAACTTTGGGTCTTTTGGCAGATTTACTGGAAAAATACTATACCTCGCCATCACGCCGGTTAGCCTAAGATATGCCGAGGAGATTGCGTCCCGTACTTCCGGATAATGCGATATCCTGAGTTTGTGATCTATTGTCCTCAGCCTTCTCCTCTCGTATAGCTCGGAAAACCTGCCGGCGGCCGGCTGGACTGCCAATTCCCATTCGGACTTCTGGAAATGCGCTGCCGTTGTAACTCTGAGATTCCATAAGTCTACGAGGAAGCGGGCGTAGAGTTGCAAAGTCCTTTCTGTTGAATTTACAACAGAAAGCGGAGTGTCCACACGCAGCAATGTAGATAGCGGACTTTCCCGCCTGCCCGCAACAACGCTGTTGCCTGGTTGCTGTGCGGCCTCTTGCAGCATATTGACCATATTAACCATATTATCTAACTGGATATTTATTTTAGTTCTCTATGGCTTTTCAGGGCCATTGCTTGCGCAGTTACCCCTTGATTGGGCTATGTCGGCGCCTGCGCATTCTCCCTGGCATATGCGGCCTTTTGGCGCCATAGCCTCTCAAAAATATGCTCAAGCAAAGTAATAAAACTCTTTAATCCAGAAGGTTAATGCTAATCAGTGATTCTATGGAAAGGCAGGAACTTGAAAAACTTACGAGGGACTATCAACTGCTTCAGGAGCAGCTGCAGGCCCTTGCAGTGCAGAAGGAGCAGTTTACGCTTCAGAAGGAGGAGCACAGGGAAGCGCTCGCGGAGGTGGAGAAGGCCGGCGGGAAGATATTCCTTACGATCGGAGGCGCAATTGTAGAGATGCCGAAGACCGAAGCGATGAAGAAGCTGAAAGAAAGGCAGGAATCCATCGAGATGAGGCTCGGCCTTGTCAACAAGCAGTACGAGGAGTTCTCCAGGAAGGAGAAGTCCATGCGTGAAGAGATAACCAATGCACTCAAGATGGGAAAACAATAGTCTGGTTGTATGGAGAAAATAGGCCTCGACGCGCTTTCTTTTCTTATAAAGGAGAACAAGGACAAGCGAGTGCTTATTACTTTCCACTCTATAGGCGATACTGACTCTGTAGCATCTGCGGTGTCGCTGTCAAAGTATTTTACCAATGCGAGAGTGGCGACCCCAGACATAATCACAGCAAATGCGTCTAGGATACTGAAGAGAATGGGGTTCGAAGCTCTAGGCATAGGGAACAATTTCGACCCCGATGCGGAGCTAGCCGTGCTCACAGACGTGAACAACTTCGAGGATTGCGGAGAGTTTAGGTTTCAGCTCGAGGGGTTCAGGGGAAAGATTATAGTCATAGACCACCATTCACCAAAGGAGATACAGAAGGAGAATGCATTAGTGTTCAACGACGAGAGCTACAACTCTGCTGCGAGCATAGTGTTCGCGCTGCTCAAGAAGCTCGACCAGAAACTTGAGGAGAACACGGCGATGCTTCTCCTTGCGGGGATAATATCCGATTCCGCAGACCTCAGGAATTCCACGCCTAGCACATTCACGCAGATAGGAGAGCTCCTGGGAATCGCGCACGTTGAGTATCCGGAAGTACTGGAAAAGATGGAGCATGTCGCTGATGCAGCAGCTAGGGCTAAGACGATGACAGACATCACCAGCGCAAAGGTAGACCTGGTTGAGGGCCTCCTCTACGTTCACGGGAAGGCGCACGCACATGCGAACATAGCAGCCGATGCTGCAATAAACATAGGGGCTGATGTCGCCCTCTTTACCGCAGAGGATGCGAAGGAGGTCTCTTTCTCGGCAAGGCTGAGGGCTCCTCTCGACAGGAGGCTCGACATACATCTAGGTCGGATAATGAAATCGCTTGGTAGCGTGATAAACGGGAATGGAGGGGGGCATCCGTGCGCAGCAGGAGCCTATGGCCCACTCAGCACAAATGCGGATGAGTTCGAGAAGAGGTTCCTTGATGAAATAATAAAAAGGGCAAAGGGGAAGATGATAAGATGAAACTTGCAATCGTCTCTGATCTGCATATCGGCTACGAGCGCTTCGCAGAGGACGCTTTCAGGCAGGCGAAGGATGCACTCGAAAAAGCCAGCAAGATGGCAGATGCGATACTCATTCCTGGGGATGTGTTTGACAAGAGGGCGCCGAAGCCCGAAGTTATAGCGCAAGCGATAAACATATTCAGGGAGCTGTCTCGGAAGGAATGGAAGGCAAGGGTAGTCGAGTTCGAGAGCAAGGATCCATCCAATAGGATGCACACGAATGTCCCGATCATCGCTATTCCGGGCACCCACGAGAGGACTTCGGAAGGAAAGGAGAATGTGCTCGAGCTCCTCGCGCTTGCCGGATTGCTCGTCGATGCAAGCGAAGCGCGTGTGGTCATCGAGAATGGCGGCGAAAAGATTGCGGTATTCGGCCTTGGCGGCATATCTGAGGACAGGGTGAAGGAAGTCCTCACGAGAATAAACCCAGCACCGCTGCCTGGGATGTTCAACGTATTCATGATGCACCAGTCAACGTTCGAACTTCTCCCATTCGACGAGAATGTGATAAGGTTTGACGACCTGCCTCGGGGATTCGACCTCTATGTCGACGGGCATATCCACAGCAGGTATGAAGGCATTGTCCACGGCAAGAAGTTCCTGATTCCTGGAAGCACTGTCCTGACCCAGCTCAAGGACGGGGAGCAGGGAAAAAAGGGCTTCATAGTCTTTGACACGTCCAACTCATCGCACAGGTTCATCGAGATAGATTCGAGGCCTTTCTTCTCTATCAATCTGAAGTTCGAGGACGCTACGCCAAAGGCAGTCTTGGAAAGGAGCGACGCTGAGATTGAAAAAGTCCTCTCTGCGGGCGGAGACAGGCCGATACTCAAGCTGCATCTCGAGGGCACGATAGCAAAGGGTTTCACGAATACGGACATGCCGCTCAGGAGCCTGAGTTCCAAGTACTCACAAAGGCTAATGCTTGAGATCGATTCTTCTAAGCTCAGGAGCCCGGATGCCGAGAAGGAGATTGAGCAGATAAGGGAAGGCAATATTGGCGGCACGTCTGTCAAGGAGCTCGGAATGGGAATATTCATTTCTAAGCTCAAGGAACAGAACTTCGACAGCGGAATAAACGCGTCGCGGCTGTTCGAGATATTAAGCAGCGGTAACAGCAAGGAAAAGGTATTGAAAGAAGCCGACGAGCTTCTCTCGTCCTAAAAAAGCTTTCACTTCTTTTTGACTTCCTTTGGTTGTTGGACTACCGTTTTCTCTTTTATCCCAAGAGTCTTGTTTACCAGCTCCTTGTTTTTCACGTCGATTATCTCGTTGAGGAACTCTAGGTGCGCCGGATTGCACTTCCTCTCCTTTGGCCTGTCTGCGCTAATGATCCTTACTGCGTTCTTGTCCACAGCAGTTATCACTGCCCTGCTCCCTGCGTCCCTTCCGTACTTCTTTATGCAAACTCTTCCCACTTCTAGCAACATATTATCACTTCTTCAGCGTTATTTTGTTTTACTCAAATCTTTTCTTGTCCCTCATCAGCGCAAGCATCGATATGATCGATACCGCTTCCTTCTTTGTCACGCGCTCCATGTTGAGCATTATGTCGAAGACATCGAAATCCATCGCCTTTCCGTACGCCCTCTTGTACTGCTCCTGCGTTGTCCTGTCCCTCGCTCTGACGTACTCCGTCATGTATGCGATGCTCTTCCGTTTTTCCTTCGCCTTCCTTCTTATTCTTTCCTTTTCGCTGACGTTGAGCCAGACTCTGAGCGTCGCGTCGCTTATTATCCATGGTCCGTACCATGTGCTTATCACACAGTCCTTCCCTCTTGCCTTGCTTGCGATTTCCCTGTCAAAATCCTTTATGAACTTCGGCGAGGTGCTCTTTGTCATCTTTATTAGCTCGCTGTCGCTTTTCACATGCCTCTTGTATGTCTGCTGCACATGCGCAATCTTCAGCTCCCTCGCAATCTCCCTTGCAAGGGTCGTCTTCCCCGAGGCACTAAGGCCAGCTATGCATATTTTCATGGATAAATATAGCGATTGGTCTTTAAATCAATGCGCCATCAATTGGAGGACGTATGCCCTCTGCTTTATCCCTATGTCATTGAGCTTCATCGCGCCGTGTTCTACCCTGCTGCCGAGCTTCACTACCTCGGCTGTGCAGTTTGCGCAAAGAACTCCACCGAAGAGCCTGCTGTTTGTCCGTCTTGACTTCCCGCCACTCGTGCTTATGCCATTGAGCTCCGCCCTGCATATCGCACAGTGCGGCATGCCGTGCTTGGCCCTCCTGTAGCGGGTTACAGTCCTCTTGCTCGCCGTGACTCGTGTGAACTTCTTGAAGCTCGTAGACCTATGCATCGGTTTTGGCATTTGATCACAAAATACGCAGAAATATTATATTGCAAAGCTATTTAGACCTTAGACTCAGACCTTGACCGCTCCTGTGGTGAGCGCCATCCTCTCCTTGGCCCTCTTCCTGTCCCTGCTCATGAGCACCCCGCTCATGATTACTCCGGCTATCAGCGCGGACCAGAAGAAAATCGCAAGATAGCCCATCGGAACTATGAAGTTTATCACGTATGCTGAGCTTCCCGCGAACGCGGTCGGAAGCAGTACAAAGTATACGACCAGCGAGAGCGGCATGACGACGAACATGCTCTTCATCTGCATCTTAGTCGATTCCTTCATATGCGGCATTATCTCTTTCTGCTTGGCCATCGCAAGCTCCTTGTTCCCGTTCTTAAGATGCTGCCTTACCTCAGCTGAAACAGCATTTATCTTCAGCTGCAGCTCCGCAATCCTGGCTGGATTCGTCAGAAACTTCCTCTGGAGCAGTGTTATCAGCGTTATATAGCCTACTCCAAGTGCTACCATTAGTATTGCCAGTGTTACTGGCATTGGCTGCGTAGCCGCTGCTGTAAGCAAAAACAGATCCATTATTTTTCACCAAATGCGTCTTCTAGCTTGCCTTTGAAATCCTTTATCGAGCTCGCAAGCTTTCCGTCCTCGTTAACTATTAAGTATAAGGGAATATTTAAATATGTCGAATAGTATGAGACGATTGCCAGGTTTATGTCGCGTTGCGTGTCGATGAGCCATTCCGGCTCTATCTCCCTGTGCCTGCTCTTGTCCGCCTTTCTCCTCCTAATTATGTGCTCGGTGAGCGCATCCACGTAGAATATTGCGATTGTATGCTTGAGGTGGGTCATCATGTAGAAGGAAAGACCTGGGAAGAACCTTCCGTGCTGCTCAACAGTGGCGTGCGTGTCTAGTATGACATTCCCTGTCTCCTTTGAGACCATCGCGACAGCTTTGGTGCGCAGTTCTTCCTGTTTTTCCACCGGAAGATATCTGAGCTTATCCCTGTTCTTAACATATTTTTCTCTCACAGCAATGTCCTGCATGACGTCTCCTAAGTTTATTACCTTGTACCGCTTGTCATTCATCACTGAGTCTACCAGCGACGTCTTTCCGGAGCTTGGAGTCCCTATTACGATTGCGAGTTTCTTCATCCGAATCGTTAGTAGCTGTGATAATATAAAAAGCTTTCATAGAACTTCGCTCTCCTGCCAACTTTTAAATATCAGAACATGAGACTATCCCCCATTACGGTGAGGAATTATGAAAGATATCGAAAGCCAGAACCCAAGATATGTGGATAAAGAAGCTGCTGGAAAGCCGAACGGCTCTGGACTTGAGATTAAATTGAAAATCGGAGAGCGGTCTCGTGGAGTGGAGGGCAGGGACTGGATAGAGGTCGACAGGATACAGTATCTCCAGAGCACAGGCCTGCTGAGGTTCAGGGCTGTGAAGTTGAGGGAACTGGGAAGGCGAGGCCCTACGAGATTGTTCATCAGGGGAGTGAACCCGAGCGGGATGCCTGGTTGCTTGATGGAAGAAACTGCGGAGAAGGACCCGACCTGCATAACGCATCCAAAAGCGCTGATGCTAAGAGGATCGTATGCTGCGAAGAACTCAAAGCTTCAGGAGGGCTGTGTGATAGGAACGGGCGCATTCGTGGGCCCTGATGTAGTCGTTGGCGAATACGTTAAGGTAGCTCCAGGTGTGAGCGTAAAGGAATCGATAAAGTGCAGCACCACCACAGCTCGGGAGGCGCAGCACCAGCGGCCGCTTCTTGAAGATGTTACGGGAGCAGCGCTGAAGGGAGGAACTTTCATCTTCCCGCATAGGAGAGAAGAATAAAGAAACAGAAAAAGAAAGGAAAGAGAAATAAAAATAAAAGAATGGAGGGATTACTCCATTTCATGCCCGTGGCCACCCATGCCGCCCATTCCTGGAGGACCTCCCGCAGGCGCCTTTCCTCTCGAGCTTATCATGTCATCTATCCTAAGGATTATCTCCGCGGCTTCGCTTGCGCTGGATATCGCCTGCTGCTTCACCTTAAGCGGCTCGTATACCCCGAGAGAATTCATGTTCCCGAGCTCGTTCTTGAAGATGTTGACGCCATAGACGCTGCCATCCTTTGTCCTGTGCTTGTTCCTAAGCTGTACAAGCACATCGATTGCGTCCATCCCTGCGCTCTCCGCCAACGTCTTCGGCACTACCTCGACTGCATCTGCGAACTTCTGTATGGCGAGCTGCTCCCTCCCACCTATCTCGTTCGCGTATGCGCGCAATCCGGTGGCGACGTCTATCTCTATTGCGCCGCCGCCTAAGACGTACCAGCCCGTTTCTATAGCACTCGATACCGCGCCAATCACGTCCCTTATCGAACGCTCTGCCTCGTCGATGACCTGTTGCGTCCCTCCCTTTATGAATATGGTGACGCTCTTCGGGTCCTTGCACTTCTCTACGAAGACCATCTGTTCTCCGCTGATCTTCCTTTCTTCGACAAGACCGGCTGCGCCGAGATCCCCTTCGTTCAGGTCGTCAAGGCTTGTTATTATCTTTCCGCCTGTTGCGCGAGAAAGCTTCTCCATGTCGCTCTTCTTGACTCTTCTGACCGCGATTATTCCCGCCTTCGCCAGGTAATGTTGTGCTACATCGTCGATTCCCTTCTGGGTTATGACGACGGTTGCTTTGCTCTTCTTTATCTTTTCGACCATGCTCTTGAGCATGTTCTCTTCCTGCTGCAGGAATGCCTGCATCTGCTCTGGGGAAGTGATCTCTATTTTTGCCTCAGTTTCCGTCTTCTCTATCTCAAGAGCTATGTCTAGAAGCGCTATCCTTGCATCCTTCATCGACTTCGGCATGCCTGGATGCGCAATCTCCTTGTCGATCAGGACCCCTTGTATAAAGTCGGTATCAGAAATGCTCTTCCCTGGCTTTTTCTCCAGCTTTATGAAGTCATGGTCTATGACTATCTTGCCTGCGGCGTTCTTGCCCATGACCTGCTTTATCGCCCTTATCACGAGCTTGCACAGGTGTGCCTTCGTGGCGTCATCGCCTACGTTCTTCGACCCCATGGACACCATCGCTATCTTCTGCAGCGTCGTATCGTCTTCCACATTTACTTCGTGCGCACGCTCCTGCAGGATCTCCGATGCCTTATCGGCTGCTATCTTGTAGCCCTTGATTATCGTTGTCGGATGTATACCCTGCTCTATCAGGTCTCCGGCACCGCTGAGGAGCTCGCCTGCCATTATCACAACGCTTGTCGTTCCGTCACCGACCTCCTTGTCCTGGGTCTTTGCGATGTCGACCATTATCTTCGCTACAGGGTGCTCCGCGTTCATCTCCTCGAGAATAGTAGCACCGTCGTTCGTTATCGTTATGTCCCCCATTTCGCTTACAAGCATCTTGTCCATTCCCTTCGGTCCAAGAGTTGTCTTGATAGCGTGGGCTACTGCGCGGGCTACTGCTATGTTCGTACGCTGCGCATCCCTACCAAGAAGTCTCGATGAGCCTTCCGGAAGATACAGTACCTGTTGACCTCCACCTAATTGACTTTCTGCCATAGTTTTCACCTAATTTTAGCGTTATATAATGAGGCTCTCCATCGTTGCATATGCTCTCCTGCATATGCAAACATAAGAAATCTGCTGGACTTATCTTATAGGTATCAAAGTATAAATACCTTGCTTTCTTGCGCCTGTATTAGTTAAGGTGCCTGCAGCGGTGCGAACCTCCCGCCTGCTCACTTGAGCAGGGATCAGGTTGCCTGCGCTCCTGCCCCTGCCGGTTGCGCCTCGACGAATTCAACCGCGGTCAGGAGCAGCTCACTTTTGGTGTAGTCGATGAGTGTTATGCTGCAGTTTGGTATCGGATTCTCTCTGAAGAACTGGAGCTCATCCCTCCTTCCAAGAATGTCTGCCATCGCAGCGACTATGACATCCTTGTGCGTCACAGCTATATTGAAGCCCTGCGGGAGGCCATCTGCGAACCTATGCGCACGCCCCTTGAGCTCCTCGAACTCCTCTGCGCCATACTTCTTTGCCTCCTCCTTCCATCTCCTTGACACTTCATGGAATGTCTTACCATTAAGCTTGCCGAGGCCACGCTCCCTAAGCAACTCTGACACGGACAGCTGGCCACCGACATGCCTGGCGATTATAACTGCGGTTTCGTCTGACCTGTAATATCCGCTGGTCTGGAAGCTTGCCGGTGAATCCAGTCCCGAGCGCTCCATGAGAATCCTTAACTGGACCCCGGCGCGTTCAGCCTGTTCCTTCCCTAGCTCTGTCAGGTGGTGTGGCGATTCGGGGTTGTCGTCGTACAGATAGGTAAGATTCAGCTCAGCTTCGCCGTGCCTTATGTACGCCAGAATCTTCGAGGATTCCGGTATAGTGACAACAGGCATGATATCACGGATGTTTTGCCAACTTATCTATAATCGCGTTGAACTCCTTCTGTGCGCCGGCGTCTTCAGCAACATGTATCTTTCCCTTGTCTGTCAACTCCGCGAACTCTTTCCTTCTTTCGACGGTCCCGAGCAGCTCTGTGCCGAGCGTCTTCACCGTCTCTTCGGTTGTCTTGCTCGGCTTCCCGCTCGACATGTTCTCCACAACGCCAAGAACTGCGACGCCAAGTCGCTTCGCCATTAGCCCAGACCTCATGGAGTTGATCCCCGCTACCCGTTCGGGGTTTGTGACTATTATGAAACCATCAAGGTCTAGGACTTGCATTATCGTGAGCGGTCCGTCGCTGGTTCCTGGCGAAATATCCGCGATTAGGTAATCGAGCTCTCCCCATTCCGTGTTCTCAAAGAAATCGCCCAGCATCTTCGTGACAATTGGCCCCCTCCATATTATCGGCCTCTTCATCTCATCGACGAGCATCGCAGTGGACGCGACCTTGACATCTTCATAGACTATCGGTTTCAGCGGAAGGACAGGCTCCATCTTCCTGTCTTCTATCCCCAAAAACATCGTCACGTTCGGACAGTCTATGTCCGCATCGAGAAGACCCACTTTGAACCCCTTCTTGTGCAGTGCATATGCTAGATTTATTGCTACTGTTGTCTTTCCAACACCGCCCTTGGCGCTGTACACGCCTATCTTGTGCTTTATCCCGGAGAGTTTCTGCTTCACCCTCTTCTTCTGCTCAAGCACTCTCAAGAATGAAGGATGCATGCCGGGAGAATGTTGATGATTATGCTCGCGGTGTTGCTCTTCTTCTGCCATCAATAACACTCTGTTGCAACAGATATAAATATTGGGTGCAGTTAATATCCTGCATGATAATTGTGGCGACATCAGAATTGGCATTCAGACAGGTGGCTGAGCGGCCAGACATAATAGAGAGAGTTGCAAGTGTTATAAGACGGGTCAACGACAAGGAGATGAAGATGGAAGAGCGCGCGATGCTAGCTGCAACTATGCTGCGCAGATCTGGGCTTCGTAGCTCTATAGAAAATTCGGCGGCGCAACGCGAAGGTGATGCATTACTTCTGCGAAACAGACAGGATATAATCGATATGGGAATGGATGCTGCTGCGAATATACTGGGCATGCTTGAGCGGAGTAATGAGAGGGCTGCAAAGGAAGCAATCCGCATCATGAGAGTGCTGGATAAAAAGTACGACGCTAGTTTGGGATGGCAGCATTTCGGAGAAATGGAAAAAGGCGAAGGGAAGCTGCTGTGCGCCATGAGACTTGCGCACCAACATGGCGGCGTATCACGCAATGGCACCGCATTCTATGGACTGACATGGTTTGGGCATCAGATAGTCGAGCTGCTCGAGAATAGAGAGCGGGGAAGAGCAGCACGGGGACGAGGGTAGAAAGTAGTGGAATTCTCAGTAAACCTTAAAATAACTTCTTATTCATAATAGAAGTGCAAATCCAGGTTTCCAAAGAGCGCTTATTTTAGAGCAAATCAAGGAAATTAGGAAAACAAAAACGTGAGAAAATGAAAATATCAGAGCTAAAGGCAGGAACAAGCAATGTTTCTGTAGTAGGAACAGTGGCCAGCAAGGATGAGCCACGCGAAGTCGTAACGAAGTACGGAAAGAGGCTGCAGGTCGCAAACATCGTCCTAAAGGATGAAAGCGGGCAGATTGCGATGTCGCTCTGGGGAGCTGACATAAACGCAGTCAACGCAGGCGACAAGGTAGAGATAACGAACGGCTTTGTCAACGAATTCAGGGGCAACCCGCAGCTTTCGACGGGAAAGTTCGGGAAGATAAAGGTCCTCGAGAAGGGTGCAGGTGGAGGCAGTGCGGCGGCAGGCGACGACGAGGCGCCGGCAGAAGACTTCGATGAGATGTAATCGCATCTCATTTTCTTTTTCTTTTTTAATTTTCTTAGCCTACGCTAAGTAATCTGAATCCATCGTTCTCCAACTCTCAGCTTCCAGAACCGCAGGGTATAGAGCAGGAAGATCCCACCTAGCACAAGCCCGAACCAAAGCGTCGCTATCCTTGTCATTATAGTGACGGCAGAGCTGGCGGGAATTGACAGGTGGAGTATCCCCTGCAGCATCGCGACCATAGCGCCGTCCGTCACGCCGACGTTCCCCGGCAGCCCCGTCATTGTACCTATTATGTTTGACGAGTAGTAGATCAGGACAGACCCGCTTACTGATGGCGCTGCCCCTATCGCAAGAAGCGTGAAGTAGAGCGCCATTGCATAGAGTAATGCCGATGGAATCGTAAAGACCATCGCTGTAAGATAAACGCTTGGCTTGTTGAGCTTGTGCTGCGTCCTGAAGTACTGGTTTCCGAAAAGAGTCATGGCCGGAATGTACTTGGTCTTCTTCAACAGCTTCTTAAGCAGCCTGAAGAACCAGTCGTTGAGGACGAAGATTGTAGGCAACACTGATATGACCGCGCCCAGCAAGACTATCGCTACAAACTTATTGAAGTAGACCGCACCTATCACCGCAACGACAGCAGCTCCAAAGAAGTCGGTGACAAGGTCCATAGTCACTATGGGCGCAACCTTCATTATCGGCACGCGGGTTATCCTGTGCAGCGTATACGCGCAGATGACCCTCCCTATCCTCCCAGGGGTCAGCTCCATGGAATACATCGACATGTAAACTGCGAAGTTCTTCAGAATGGGGACCTTTATATTCAGCTTCTTCATGAAGAAGGTCCACTTGCCGAAGCTCACAACATAGCCGAGGAACACGAAAAGGAACGCAAGCCCGTACAGCTCAAGGTTGGAATGCGTCATTATGCTTATAACATTCGTTATTCCGCCTAATACCGCTATTGCCAGGAATACTACAAAGCTTACGGCAAAAACCAGAAGGACGATCGTGATTACCTTGTTCACGCTCTTTTTGTATTCTTCGGATGACACTGTCTTCCTGTGCACTGCCGTATACCAGAAACTTTCCTTCGGGTCCTTTTTCTTGAGTAAAGCCATCGAACCAGTCGAAATGATTATTAAACGAAACTATATAAAATTAAGTTATCGAGTCTTACTCGATGCAGTAGAGGAGACAGACCGACCATGTTGATAAAATGCCAGAGATAAGCGTAATTATACCTACGATGAATGAGGAGAAGTATATAAAGCACCCTATAGAAGGCCTAAAGAAACAGAGCTTTAAGGACTTTGAGGTCATATTCGTAGATCACAATAGCACTGACAGGACTAGACGGATCGCGAGGAAATCCGGAAGAGTGATAATAGAGTGCAGGCCGGGCATAGGCGTGGCAAGGAACACTGGCGCAAGGGTGGCAAAGGGAAGGATAATAGTTTTTCTCGACGCTGACACCAGGCCGTCCAGAAATCTGCTCAAGAGCTACCACAAAGCGTTTACCGGCGGGACAGTTGCGGCGACCGGACCCATCCTTCCCTTGGAAAGGACGAGCAAGAGGATGAGGATGGGCTTCAAGCTCGTCTCCATCATGATGCCGAGAGTGGCATCAAAGGTTGGGGGAAAGATAAAGGTGGTCGGATCGAACTTTGCTGTAGACAAAATGGCATTCGACAAGGTACACGGCTTCAACGAGAGGCTAAAGACGTATGAGGATTGGGACCTCTCGAAGAGGTTGGGGAGGTGCGGGAAGATTGTATTTGTGAAAGGAGCCACGGTTAGGACAAGCACGCGTAGAGTCGAGGCGTGGGGCATGAGGAAATACTTTGCCTACCACGCTGGCAACGTCATAAGGTACAACCTCCTAAAGAAACCAAAGGAGCAGTATGCGCCGATAAGGTAATCGTTCTCATTCTGCTGATAGTATGCTCTTGACATATGGCGCGCTGCAAACGCTGGCAGGGGTAAAGTTGTCGATGTTGCATATCTGCGCAGTGAAGACATCTGCGCTGCCGATCACAGACTGCGACAGAGTTGTGCTCGGATTGCCTATCTGCGATATTATGTACTGCCAGTTGTGGTTGTCGAGGAGCCCCGGCGGGAAGTTCGCGCCGCTCTGCGCAGACCTATTACCGAAGTCTATGAACGGAATCCCGCCTTCGTCATACGCGCGCTCCGCCGCACTTTCCCACGCTGTTGGCGTCTGCAGAGTCTGGTAGGTGTTCGTCAGTGTTTCGACTTCTACAAAGCTGATGTAGCTGCTCTGGTATGTCGCGTTCGCGAACGTGAACGTAGGTGTTGAAGGATAAACATCGCTCGCAGAAGATGTCATGTAATCGAGGCCGGAGATGCTGCCGAACCTCATGAGCGCAATCACAAGTCCCCATCTTCCAGATGCGCAGTATGGGCAGTAGTCCGCACCTATATACAGGACTGCAGGCTTGCCGTTTATCGTAAGGTTCTTTCCGTGTATCTTTACGGGATATGACGCAACCGCGCCCGTGCCAATCTGGTTCGCGAGGGTCATGTTGCTGGCTATGCTCTCGAGGTTCGCCATATCCGTGCTGGAAACCTGTACGTTGTCGTACTTTATTAGGCTGCTGTTGCCACCACCTGAGCTCCAGTTGTACCAAAGCAGCGCGGCTACAATAACGATTACGAGCACCGCAGTTCCCATCTTCATGTTTTTCGATACCATTCAACTGCCTATTTGCTGTTTTTGTTTTGGGGTAAGTATGTCAAGCCTGAGTCTCTGTGCAAGAGCATAGACCTTATTCCTGTAGTGGTATATGACGTAACCAATTATAAGGCTTATTATGGCTCCTGCTACCACATCTGTAAGGTAGTGCTGGCCGAGATAAATCCTCCCGAAAAGGATAACTACGAGCCATATTATATAGAGGACCTGGAGTATCCGGTATCTCTTCAGGAAGAAAATCAGGCCTGTCAGCGTTATGGCGTGATTGCTGGGGAATGCGAATCCGCTCTCGCATACGGGATGGTTTATCCACGACAGGGAGGAGAGGGAGCACGGCCTTGCTTCCTGGAATATATATTTCAGAACCTCGCCAAGCGCGAACAGCACCACCGCAGCAAGGATGAAGGAGTACACGTCATTGTCTCTCTTCCATACCAGATACAGGGCAAGGAACGGCAGCACTATGAAGAAGCTTTCCGCAAACGGCACCATTATCGCGTTCAATGCGGGGCTCGCTATGCTGCTCGCCGCTTGGAATGCCCAGATGTTTATCCCTACCTGCGAGGAGTTGAACAGCATCAGTATTAAAGTTGCCAACATAAGCATGACCAATTCTTTAGCACAGATAAGAGTTAAATATATTTATAGCTCTACTCTATAACATATGTGCCTGCTTGGGGTTGTAGCGTAACCTGGCAGCGCGGCTGGCTCCAGATTTTATAAATTGCAGATGAGCGCTCCGGCGCGATGATGACAATCTGGAATTATGATTATAAATGAAGAAACCAGCAAATCCGGGTTCAAATCCCGGCGGCCCCAAATCTATTATTGAAGTGCTGTATGGCAGCTATCTGTGCGCCGGAAGGCACCGCATAAGGAGCCGCACATGCGGTCGGCTGTCTGAAATCGCAATGAAATTAAAGGTTTGCAGGCAAACTTAGCTGAGTAGTATGTCGGAAGTAGCGTTTGTATTCATCTTCTTTGCAGTGATAGCGTTTCTTGGATTCATAATCAATGCCATGTTCTACAAATTCAAGATAAGCAACATATTACCGCTGATGCTCATAGGCGTGCTTGTCGGCCCCGTACTAAACCTCATCTATACAGGTCCAGGAAGCCTTGCCTCATTCCTAACGCCTTACATATCCGCGATAGCCATAGCATTCGTGCTTTTCGACGTAGGAATCAATATGGAGGCTAGCAAGCTGAAGGCTATTTTCGCAAGAGCTACAGCCTTCACCCTGCTGCTCGAGACAGCAACTGGCATCGGAGCGGCTATATTTGCATATTACTTTTTTGGATGGACTCTGATAGAAGCCTTCATATTCGGTTTCGCTGTTGCTGGGCCGAGCAGCATATCTGTGCCAACACTGATGGGCGTCATAAAGGCGAAAGTGGACCTGAGGACTGCGCTTATCTATGAAAGCGTTGCGTCGGATATGATGCAGCTTATAATCCCGCTGGTCCTGATAGGGCTCGTGCTCAACCCCGTGACAACTCTTTCCGGGGTCGCTTACTTCACCTTCACGGTGATAATAGGTTCGCTCCTGCTCGCCGTGATATCCGCGCTCTTCTGGCTCTACGTATTGAACAAGTACAGGGACCAGAGCAAGAGTTATAGCTGGATGCTCACGGTCACAATGATTATAGCGACTTATGGGATTGCCGACGCACTTGGGCTCGAAAGCGCAATTACTGTGTTTGTTTTCGGACTGGCATTCGCTACTATAGGCGGAGTGGAGGCCGTGAAAAAGGGCAGCATTCTCAGCGCAGACATATTCAAGAAGTTCGCTGCTTCTCGAGGCGTAAAGCATATAAGGAGCTACCAGCGGGAAATCGTATTCTTCGCGAGCACCTTCTTCTTCGTTTACATAGGTATGCTCCTGAACCTTAGCGGAGTCACGCTCTATCTTGTAGCTGCTGCGATAGCCATAACGATCGGGATGCTCTTGCTCAGGGTCCTCTTCTCGCCGCTGCTTGCAAAGTACTATTCCGATGACAAGAAGATGAGGAAGACCGAGAGGGAGCTTGTTTTCTTTGACGTCGCCAGAGGGCTATCGCCGATAATAATCGCCGTCGTCGTGCTCACCTCCAATATAAGCATGCCTGGTCTTGTCACAGCGATATTCATGGTTGTACTATTCACAAATATTGTGTCCACAATTGGCATATGGGCGGCGTACAGGCATGTTGATGGCCTTAATAAGCCAGATTCTAATGGCCAGGAGAAACTCAAGCCCGCAAAGGAATAAATATTACTTGATATTCTATTATTTTTGATTAGATGGATGTTGACGCAAGCAAGGTAAACGCGGTGCTCGCTGCTGAGCAGCAGAAATAGAGCGCCGGTTTCAGAGAACTGACAGATCGCGAGAAGGCTGTGCTCGTAAACGCTGAGGTGCTCATGTTCGTAGCAAATTCGCCAGTAAAAGGCGTTTCCAGCTTCCCAATGGATGAGAACGAGCTCAGGCTACTGATCTCAAAAATCCTGCAGGAGACCTTTGTCAAGCTGCTTGAGAGCAACGGTTTAATGGCAGCGCACAAGAACGCCAGGGTCATGCCCGTGGGCATTTCTACGGTTGTTGGCGGTGTGCCTGTCTACAATAAAGAGATAATCGATGCAGCGTTGAGAGTGAAGGAGGGGCTGATAGAGCTGAGGAAAGAGGTGGAAGGAGAGCTTAACCGGTCTTTTAGAGGCAATGGGCTGCGCGGCGATGCACTGCTGAAGCTTTACGAGTTTCAGTATAAGCTCGACAAGTTTATAGGCATTGCCGGGGCTGATGGGAAACCATTAATCCTGGGTGTGGTAGACCATGCCATAAAGGTGCTAAGCGATGGAGAATTCTGGAGAAAGAACCCTGACCAAAACAACCCGTTATTCATACCTTTTGTTGTGGTGCGGTGAGCCTAGCTGATCACGGTCCCGCTGCTCATTTTCATCACTCTTTCAAACTTGTCAAGGTTGCCTATCTGGGCTAATCTCCCTCCGTTCTTTAGGAATTCGAGGCATGCCTCAAGCTTTGGCTTCATCGTTCCCTCTTCAAAAGATTCGAGCTCCTTTGCCAGCTCTCCGGCCGATATCCTCTTTATCCTTCCTTTCATCCTTCCGTAATCCTTGTAAACATAATCTACGTTCGTGAGTATCACCATCCTCCTCGCCCCGATAGAGTTGGAGAGCAGCTGTGTTGTGCTATCCTTGTCTATGACCGCCTCAGCCCCAATGTGCGCTTCGCCTGAACTGAAAATGGGTATCCCGCCGCCACCGCAGCATATCACTATGTCGCCCTTCCTCGCGAGAGCCTCTATCTCCTTTATCTCGAGTATCTCTAGCGGCCTTGGCGATGGAACAACCCTCCTGTACTCTCCGTCCATCTTTGCATAATGGAATTTCTCCTCCTTCAGTTCTTTTTTGAGATGCGCCTTTGTGTAGAAAGGCCCTATCGGCTTCGCCGGCTTCTCGAACGCGGGGTCTTCTCTGCTTACCAGGACATGTGTGATTATAGTGCTCACCCTTTTCCCTGAACCGAGTCTCTTCAGCTCGTTGCCGAGTTCGAGCTCCAGCATAGAGCCAATCATCGCCTGGGTTTCTGCATTTAATATGTGCAGAGGAAGCTTTGGTATCTCATCCCTTGCAAAAAAGTTTCTGAGGAACTCGTCTCCCACCTGCGGGCCGTTCCCGTGGGTTATGACAAAGCCGCGTCTGCTCTTGGCCATCACCTTGGCCAGATGGTGCGCTGTCTCCGCTATGTTCTTCATCTGCAGGTGGAAAGAGGGACGTTCGCCCTTCTGCAGAAGTGCATTGCCGCCAAGAGCGACTACTACCGTATCCATAAAGTCACAATAAACGTGACGCATGAAACTTATTTATATCTGAATAAATCTTACACCTCGATCTTATGGTTGTCTTATGCAAGCTTGGCGGCTCTGTGATTGCGCACCATAGCAGAGAAGAAGCAAAAATCGATGATATAACCGGGCTTTGCACTGAGATGAAGGCGGCGACCCTAAGAATGATTCAAATGCGAAGATGCTTGAAACCGTATTTGCAGACGACTATGAAGAGGCGGGGAAGGGGGAGAGCGTAGGCACTCACAGGGCAAATGTGACCGGTGGAATGGATGGAATGCTTGACGATACCTGTGAGATGGTTATTGGGAGTGGCGCGGTGGGCCGCATCTTTAATGCTAGCGCTCCGGACCTTACGAGAAGGGCGCTGCTCGGTGAGGAGATAAAGTGCACTACTGTAATGCCAGGCAGGCCATAACTCAGGTCTGGTGATGCAACCGCATAGCGCCTTACCAATTATTTTTATACGTTGCTTGCAAGTAATTACTGGCGATTCCGGTGATAAAGCTCGTCATCTTTGATATAGGGGGAGTGCTTGTCGACTTCATGGAAACGCAGTATATCGAGTACCTGCATGAAAATGTGCTGCCGGAAGTTGATGACAGGGATCTGGAGAGGTTTATCATGCCGCTTATAGAGCTGATGGAGTATGGCATGCTGACAGTCCCAGAGTTAGAGCACATGGTGGCAAAGCATTTCAAAGCAAATGATCTTGACCTGCACTGGGTAAAGGGCTGGAAGAAAATCGCAAAGCCGAAGAACGACGTTATAGACCTGCTGAACGCGGTTAGCGAAAAGTACAGGACCGCGCTTCTCTCAAATGTGAGCAGAAGCCGTTTCGCGGAATTGAGGGCTGGATACCTCAAGCTCATCAATGTCGACAAGATGTACACCTCTTATCAGCTCCGCATGAGAAAGCCCGGCCCTATGATATATGAATATGTGCTTAAGGAGGAGGATGTCAAGCCAAAGGAAGCGGTATTTGTCGATAACCAGATAGAAAACGTACTTGGCGCAGAAAAGGTTGGGATAAAGGCGGTATGGTTCAGGGATTACCAGAGACTGCTTTACGATCTTGAGAAGTTCAAGATAACACCATTGTAGGTGCGCTTGTGGCTGGCTTCTTTGAGCGGATTTTTGCGGGAAGGTGGATTGCTGGACAAAACATCGAAGATGCGTTGAAAGAGGCGAAAAGGCTGAACGGCCTTGGGATAACGGCAATCATCAACTATCTTGGGGAGGGGTACCACAAAAGGGATGCTGTTGAAGACGCTGTGCAAACTTATCTCACGCTTATACTGGAGATAAGGAAAAGGCGGCTGAGAGCAGATGTCTCTACAAAGATAACTGAGCTCGGCGACCTCCTAGACAAGAAGCTTGTCCTTGAGAACTACGCTAAGATAGTGAACTTCGCGGCAAAAAACAAGGTCTTCGTATGGCTTGACATGGAGGAGCACCGGTTCGTTGACGACACTATAAAGCTGTATATGTTGAAGGTGGGAAAAGGTAACACCGGTATCTGCATACAGTCCTACCTCAGGAGGAGCCTCAAAGACCTGAAGAGGTTGCCTGCAAATGCGACAATAAGGCTCGTGAAGGGAGCATATAGTGAATCACGCAGGGTAGCTTTCCAGTCCAGGGAGGAGACTACTGAGAACTACGTTTTGCTCATGAAGCTTATGTTCAAGCGTTTTAGACGCTTTACCATAGCTACGCATGATTCCAAAATGTTGCAAAAAGCGATTGAGCTGAACAGGGCTTACCGGAGGGATGTCACCTATGCCATGCTCAAGGGAGTAAGGAATGGGTATCTTGTTGCGCTTGCAGAGAAAGGAGAAAAAACAGCTGTTTATGTGCCGTTTGGAAGGGTGTGGATACCATACTCATACAGAAGGCTTAAAGAGAGGAGCAATCTCAAGTTAATTTTGAGATCGCTTTTTGGGGGGTAGAGTCAAAACAGCGCGCCTTTTTGGGACCAGTGTATTAGCCCAAAATGCTTATATATCAGAAATGGTATAATACAATTACGAGAAGGTGCCAATATGGAGGTAGATGAAAGCCAACCGTTAGAGTCAGAGCCCAATCCTCCAGCAGGATTCGCTGGAGAAGACTGTTAGCCAGAGCACTAAATCAAAACCAGTATCTTATCCTCAGTTCAGTGGCAAAGAATTATCGCAGCAACATAACAGGAGTTCTGTGCGATATAAGCAACAGCGAGGGTGTTGCCCTGTCCACGCTAAAGTCAAATGCAAGGATACTGAGAGGTTTAGAGCTTATAGAATTCGGAGAGATAGCAACCATCACTAATTTTGGTTCTTTGGTGCTATCAATTCTCGAAAATGGCGATGACCATGGATGACCATGCTAAATACAGGGAAAGAACGGTCATCGTAACCGGTGCTTCTAAGGGTATAGGCAGAGCGATTGCTAAAAGTTGTGTAGGATTAGGGGCAAATGTCGTTGCAGTCTATAAGAGCGACGATAGAGCTGCATGCGATCTTAAAAGGGAGAGTGTGGGAAACCTACAAATTATAAAGGCAGATATATCAAAGGAGTCGGAGGTGAGGAGGGTCATTAATGAGACCGTAGATGCATTTGGATCTATAGACGTCCTTGTGAATAATGCTGGAATCGGCAATCTAACATCAATAATGGACTGCACGCTGGAAGAATGGAATGAGATTCTTTCGGTGAATTTGACATCAATTTTTCTTTTCACTAAACATGCCGCACAATTTTTAGAAAAGTCCAGCGACGGCCTTATAATCAATGTTTCATCAAGACGGGGACTTTTTGAGAATAATGCGTATGGTACAGCAGCATATGCAGCAAGTAAAGCTGCTGTTATCAGATTCACTTTGGATGCGTCGAGGGAATTGGCGTGCTGTGGTATACGCGTTAACGCCATCATCCCGACCGTCACAAAAAACTCCTCATTATTCGATAGGATCGTTACCAAGCAGGAGAAGAAGCAGTTTGAACGAGAAGGTAAGGTTGGAACTCTAGGTGAGGCTGTGGATCTAGTAATGGAATTGATAGACGACTCTTCTGCTAATGGGAAAATATTGGTGGATAGGCGTGTCGCGTTCAATTCAAAGGCATGGGTATTTGCCAGAAGCAAGTGTTTTGAGACGACGGGATCAATCGGATGAGATACGGCTTAATAAATCTTTAACCTTATAACAAATTGTGTGAAACTAATGGCAGGTAAATCTGAAAAAGAAAAGAAAACGCAGGAGGGCATCACTGCCAAGAAGGATACCGACTTCTCTGAGTGGTACATCCAGTCGATCATAAAAGGGGGTTTTGTAGACTATACTGCAGTGTCCGGCTGCCTTGCTTTCAGGCCTGACGGATATTTTGCGTGGGAAGTGCTGATGAGGGCAACTGATGCTCACTTCAAGGAGATCGGAATCCAGAATGTCTACTTCCCGTTGTTCATTCCAGAACGATTCCTGAATAAGGAAAAGGAGCACGTGGAAGGATTCTCGCCAGAGGTCGCGTGGGTGACTCACACCGGAGAATCGGAACTTGAGGAACGCCTTGCAGTAAGGCCAACATCTGAAACTATAATGTATGACAGCTTTGCGAAATGGATAAGGTCATGGAGAGATCTGCCTATGAGACTTAATCAATGGAATAACGTGGTCAGATGGGAGTTCAAGCACCCGGTACCATTGCTCAGAAGCAGGGAGTTCCTCTGGAACGAGGGCCATACAGTATTTGCGACTGAGGAGGAGGCGGAGCTGGAGAGGGAGGTAGTGCTGGGCATATACGCAAAGGTGCTCAAGGATGTGCTTGCTATATCCGGAATCGTCGGGAGGAAGACGGAAAGCGAGAAGTTTGCAGGCGCGATTGCTACCTTCAGCATAGAGCATGTCATACCAGGCGGAAAGATCGTCCAGGGGCCGGACTTCCATCTTGATGGCCAGAACTTTGCAAAGGCGTTCGGGATATCTTTCATAGACAAAGACGAGAAGAAGAAATATGCCTACCAGAATACCTTTGCCATAACCACAAGAGAGCTTGG
Source organism: Microcaldota archaeon (assembly GCA_021827605.1). Lineage (GTDB taxonomy): Archaea > Micrarchaeota > Micrarchaeia > Micrarchaeales > Micrarchaeaceae > JAJZYD01. The sequence goes on along the minus strand of JAKAVF010000031.1, from coordinate 16,347 downwards.
TGCCATGGCAGCGATACACGGCGATGACAAAGGGCTCGTGCTGCCACCAAAAGTTGCAAGGATCCAGGTCGTGATAGTTCCAATCTACAAGGATGAAAACAGGACGGAAGTCCTCAAAGCTGCTGACACGCTCAACATGAAGCTTGGGGAAGCAGGAACAAGGACATTCCTTGATGCGAGAGAAGCATATTCCCCCGGATGGAAGTTCAATGAGTGGGAAATGAAAGGTGTTCCTGTCAGAATCGAACTTGGAGCAAGAGAACTCAGGGAGGGAAAAGCGGTGGCAACAAGGAGGGATACGGGTGCGAAGATATCAATTGATATGAATGGAATAGAGGAAAAGATTGCTGGGCTGCTTGAAGAGATCCAAGAAGACCTTTACAAGAAGGCGCAGAAATTCCTCGCAGATAGCATCCATGTAGCCAAGACATATGATGAACTCAAGAAGATTGGCGACGAGAAAGGAGGCCTCATACAGGTTGTCTGGTGCGGTGATGCAAATGAAGAGGCAAAGATAAAGGAAGAGACGGGATTCAAGACTTCGAACATGCCGCTAGACATGCAGAAGGACGTAAAGGGAAAATGCTTCTACTGTGGAAAAGAAGGGAAGCACGTCGTGAACTTTGGAAGGGCTTACTGACAGTCATGCCTTGCTCTCGGCAAGCGACTTCTGCTCGAAGTACCTTCCTTTTATGTCTGATTTTGAGAGTTCCTTCGCAAGCATGTTCGCAAGCTTCGTCGGATACTTTGCTGTCAGGCAGCCGGTGCATAGGTCGTTGCCCAATCCGAGTGCCTTCTTCAGTCCGTCTATGGTCTGGTAGCGCAGCGCGTCGGCTCCTATCTGCGCTTCTATCTCATCTACTGACATCTTTGCAGCTGCTAGCTCGTTGTGATTTGACATGTCTATGCCGTAGAAGCATGGTGAGATTATCGGAGGACATGTGAGCCACACCTCAACCTTCCTTGCGCCGGCCCGCCTCAGTTCGCTCACAAGATTCCTTAGTGTAGTACCTCTTACAAGGCTATCGTCCACAAGGACAATCTTCTTCCCGCTCACTACAGCCGGGATTGGATTGAGCTTTATCTTCACCGCCCTTTCCCTTTCTCCCTGGCTCGGGAGTATGAATGTTCTTCCGATGTACCTGTTTTTCATTAACCCCTCGCGGACGGGTATGCCCGTCACCTCGTGCATCCCCTCTGCTGCCGGCCTTGCGGTATCAGGAACCGGTACAATTATGTCTGCGTCTGTGCTGTATGTCTTTGCGAGTTCTATCCCCAACCTGAACCTTGCATTGTACACGCTCTGCCCCTCCAGTACGCTGTCGGGCCTGCTGAAGTAAACGAATTCGAACATGCAGTGAGCAGTTGGTTTCCCCGCTGCCATTTGACGCCTTGTCACATTTCCGTTTGAAACCGTTATGAGCTCTCCAGGCCTGACAGACTCTATCGACGTGAATCCATTGGCATCAAGAGCTACACTCTCTGAAGCGAACATAATCGAGCTTCCTTTCCTTCCAAAGCTGAGAGGTCTGAGCCCGTGGGGATCCCTGAATGCAGCAAGCTTTCCTCTTGATGTGAGAAGCACTACAGAGTATGCTCCGTCTATATCCCTCTGCGCGGTGACGATTGCGCTTTCGAGGTCCATCCCTTTGTCAAGATATGATGCAATTAGGGTGGCGATAACTTCCCCGTCGCCATTTCCCGCAAATGAATATTCCCTCCTGAGCTTTTCCTTCAGCCTCATCACGTTGGCTACGTTGCCGTTGAATGCCGTTACTATCTCGAGTCCGCGACAGCGCGCCTTATTCGGCTGCGAATCCTTTATATTTGGAACACCTGCGGTGGTATACCTGACATGTCCTATACCAAATCTGCCGTCTATCCCTTTCAGCGTAGGAAGCTCTGAAACAAGGCCCATCTTTATCTCTACGTGGAACCCCTTTTTATCAAGTAGCGCTATGCCGAATGAATCTTGGCCGCGGTGCTGCTCTGCTACTAGGCCGTTGTGGATGTAAGGCATTGCATCTTCTTTGGCTGTAGCTACTGCAACGACACCGCAATGTTCCTTTGGCGTATCAGAATCACCGCACATGATGGAGACCCCATGCTAGTCTGCGCTTATAACCTTTCTACCCCTCTATAGCACGAACAGTAAGTAGTTGGTCAACCAAGCTTTTTATAGCGGTTCTGGATTTTCTTTTACTTCACTTTTCTTTCTCAGAAGATCCTGCGGGTATTCGTCCAGCCTCCGATTCCTTGGATTCGGGGATCGCATTTCAAAAAGAACTTACATCTGTGGTTTAGAAGAAGAGTTGCCCTTGCTTATTTGTGACGCTAATTTTACACTGCCCTGCATGTTGAATTTGATGCAGAGGCTATATATTGCTTTAATTCCTTCATTCTACAAGTGACTAATATGGCAATCGATTCTATCGACTACTCATCAATAGAAGAAAGCAGCAGGGATGCACTTGGAGACCTTGAGCCAATAGAGGGAAATGAGAATGTGAGGAAGGCCAAGCCGCAGGCAGATACCTCAGGGATGAAAAACGAAAGCATCGAGAGCACAGATGCGTTCGGAGTAGCTTCATTCGACAAGTTTGCAGCCCTTGACATAAGGGTTTCGAAGATCCTTGAGGCTGACGATGTTGCGGGAGCGAAGAAACCGCTCTATAAGCTGAGGGTTGACCTTGGGGAGGAATTAGGAGTAAGGACGATTGTTGCAGGAATCGCCGCATATTACTCTAAAGACGAGCTCGTAAACAGAAAGATAATAGTGGTAGCGAATCTCGCGCCCCGCTCGATAGCAGGCATAATGTCGCAGGGCATGCTCCTCGCAGCAGAGGATGGGGATGCGGTCTCCCTGCTGCAGCCTGACAGGGACATGAAAGTGGGGAGCAAGATTGGGTAGCTGTCAGGAATAGCTGCCGATCTTCTTTATCTGCTGGTCTGTCAGCTTCTCAAAGATCGGCTTCGGCGCTCCATCCAGCTTCAGATCAGGCGCCCTTGAGATATCCTTCAGCGTTGGATCTCCTTCTATTCCAAAATACTTCAGTGCGCTCCTGCTCGAGCTTGGCACAAATGGGAATAGGGTTAATGCAACGTAGTAAGAAATCTTCAGAAGTCCGTTCATTACTGATGAAAAGTCTTTTGCGGCCTGCTGGTCTGACTTCGCCGCTTTTGCCGTAACCCACGGTTCCTTCTCGCTCATTATCGCATTGCCGAGATCAGCAATCGCAACAACAGTCTTGAGAGCCTCTCGCAGCTCTATTCTCTCAAAATGCCCGGTGTATTTTTTGTAGAGTGCATCGAGCAAGTCGTTTACCTGCTGGTCAACTGGAGCTTTTTTATCAAAGACTTGCTCGTTCGCGCTTACTAAGGTGAACACCCTCTGGAACAGGTTGCCTATCTTCCCGTTTATTATCTTGTTGACCGCCTCCACAAATCCGTCTGTTGTGAAGTCTGCGTCTGCAGACTCTGGCGCATTGAGTATAAGCGCAAATCGCCAGTAGTCCGGGTTCTTCACTACTGAGAGAGCTTCCTGCAGGTCCATGCCAACGCCCCTGCTCTTCGAGAACTTCTTGCCCTCCCAGTTAAGGAACTCGTAGGACTTTATTGTGTCGACTAATACATAATCAAGGTCAGCCCCAATCAGCATTGCGGGGAAGAGTATTGTATGGAAGATTATGTTGTCCTTCCCCATGAACTGGACGAGACGCGTATCTTTTCCTTTCCAATAGCTCTGCCACTTCTTCCCATCCCACTCCTTCGTTATGCCTATGTATCCGATAGGGGCATCGAACCAAACATAAAAGACCTGATCCTCAAACCCCTCTAGCGGAATAGGGAATCCCCAGTTCATGTGACGGCTTATGTCCCTTTCTTTCAAGCCTTCCTTGAAGTACTTGCTTGCCTCGTTTACGGCGTTCTTGCTCCATGTACTTGAGCTTTTCGCTGCGAACCTCTCAAGCCTAGGTTGCAGCTTGTCCAGCTTTATAGTTACATTCCTGGTTTTCTTGAATACAATCTCTTTTTTCCCGCAGATTGTGCAGTGCGGCTCTATAAGCTGGTTTGGATCAAGAATGCTTGAGCAATTGTCGCATTGGTCTCCTCTAGCTGATTCATAACCGCAGACTGGGCACGTCCCTTCTATGAACCTGTCAGCAAGGAACATTTTGTCGAAATTGCAATATGGAAGCTCTTTTTGCACTTCGCCTATGTACCCGTTCCTGTTCAGGGCGTTAAAGATTGCATATGTCTCCTCTTTGTTCTGCGCTGTATGCGTGCTGCCGTAATAAGTAAAGTTGCATCCGTATTTGCGGAAGAGCTCCATTATGCCCTCGTGCATCTTCTTTGCGAGTTTCTCTGGCGTGGTCTCCTCCCTTATCGCCTGTATCTCTATAGCTGTCCCGTGGACATCTGAGCCGCATATGAAGATTACGTCGTCTCCCCTCATCCTCAAGTAATTGGCGTAGACGTCGGCAGGAAGGACAGAGCCTACGAAATTTCCAAGATGTGGTGTAGAGTACACATAAGGCAATGCAGACGTTACGATTATCTTGCTTATTCCAATCACCAGAAGGATTATTACTTTATAGTTCTGCAGAAAGGGTTATAAAATCTGGTGGGCAATTTAAGCTGATGGCTAGAGGGCAGAGCGCGGTAGAGTACCTCATGACATATGGGTGGGCTATACTTGTCATAGTGGTAGTACTGGCAATCCTGTTCCTTTTCAATGTTTTCAACGGAGGCGCGTTATCAACCGGCAGCTGCCAATCGTTCTCCAACTTCGCGTGTACCAGCACGCCTATATTGAGCGGCGACGGTTATCTCAGCGTTGATCTTGGCAACTACGGGTCAGAGGTTATAGCAACAGGGATAGCTTGCACGAACAGCAGCGCATCTGCACCAGTTTCCTTCACTCCGCTTCAGAACATCGATATGCAGAGCAGCTTGAGTTATGCCGTATCTGTCCTTTGCCCTATACCAGGCAGTACAATAGGGTCGAGGTTTAACGGAATATTGTGGATGCAGTACAAGTCGGACGGCGTCGGCGGTCTCGTCGCAAAGGTTGCATCGATAAGCATCGCAGTAAGCACGCAAAATCCAGTTACCAGCACATCAACTACTTCCACGTCAACTACGTCTACAACTAGCACGACGACAATACCATGCAGCAATATAGTCTATAGCTCTAATGCGACGCTATCGAACGACGTTGTAACAGAGTGCAATGTGACTATAAACAGCGGTGTTACCCTGACCACTGATGGCTATAGCATAATTATAGGAAGCAATTTTGACAACTTAGGAATGATAGATACCGGATTTTCGGGTAACGGCGGGGCGCAGACCACTGCTTACTCACAATCTTACGGGAATCCAGGAGGAAATGTCGGCAACGCATACGGTGGCTCTGGAGGAGGTGGAGTCGGATTATGCGAGTGCGGCAACTACTTGGGTGGTGGAAGCGGTGGCAGCACACTTGTCGGCGGAGGCGCAGGGGGATCCCCTGGCTGCGGCACGTCCGGCGCATCTGGCGCCACTCCAGCTGCACCCGTGCTGAGTTCCTCGATGGTAGTCTCCTGGTACAGCGGAGGCATACAGAATTATATAGGCGGTGCGGGTGGCGGCAGCGGCGCAGGAGTAAACGGAAATGGCGGGGACGGCTGCAGCGGCCAAGACTGGTATGGTGGTGCAGGAGGCAGCGGAGCTTATGGAATTTATATTCAAGCTTATAGCATAGTGGAAGGAACGGTAGTCGCTGGAGGCCAGGCTGGCGGGAATGGAGGAGGAGGTGCAGGAGGCGCTGGCGCTGGCGGTGGGGGCGGTACCATAGTCTTCGCTTATGGTTCTGGTGGACTGACGGCCGGCAGCGTAATCACCACAGGTGGCAGTGCAGGCAGCGGAGGTGGCGGTGCCGTAGCGGGAACAGGCGGAAGCGGGCAGGTATTGACGCTTTCATACGGCAATTCTCCGCCGGTAACGCCATGAGAATGTGGCTTTATCGGTGCACTTCCGCATCCTGAAATTTTATCAATATTTATTAACCTTGCCGATGCTTAGTTTACGTTGGTGCTGCGTCTGCTTTAAATATCAGAAAGGGAGAAGCAATATTGCATCTGCACACCTTCTTTGAGCAGTGGTAGTGATTTTATGGCTGATCCTCTAGTAGAGGCGATAAAGGCAAGGTTCGACGACTTTCTCGAACGCTATTATAGAGAGAAGATTGACAGCATCATTATTTCTTATCCTCAGAAGAGGAGCCTCATGGTGGACTTCAAGGACCTCAGCAAGTTCGACCCTGAGCTCGCGCAGGAGCTGGCAGATAAGCCTGACCTGGTCATCGAGGCTGCGAACGAATCACTGGCCGACAAGCTTTCCGACGTAGCTACAACGAGCAATGAGCCGCATGTTCGATTCTTTGGCCAGAACATAAACACGCCTCTTGTCATGGACGTCGGCTCGTCATACATAGGGAAAATGATGATGATGGACAGCCTTGTCGTCAAGAGGAGCGAGATAAACCCAAAGGCGAAAATAGACGCTTACAAGTGCTCATACTGCGGTGCGGTCTACAAGTTCAGGGCCGGAAAGGATGAGACCCTTGATATCTGCACGCAGTGCAAGAGGAAATCGCTCAAGCAGGTTCCAGAGGAGAGCAGTTTCGTCAACCTTCAGAGGATAGCTGTGCAGGACCCCCTTGAGAAGCTGAAGGGCAACTCTCCGACATGGCAGCTTGAGGTGTGGCTGGAGGACGACCTTGTCAACACGGTAATACCCGGAGACATAATCGAGCTTACCGGGATCCTCAGGATACGACCAAGGAGGAACCAGAGGGGCAAGCTCGAGAAGAGCGTCTATACGATGTTTCTCGAGACCATTTCCGTTGTCCCAAAGCAGAAGGAGTTCGCAGAGCTGACAATCAGCGAGGACGAGGAGAGGCAGATACTCGAGATAGCGAAGGATCCGAAGATATTTGAGAGAATCTCGAAGTCGATAGCGACCTCGATATATGGATATGATGAGATAAAGCAGGCTGTCGCACTGCAGCTATTCGGAGGCACGCAGGGGAAGCTGCTTGTCGATGGCGGGCAGATAAGGGCTGACATGCATATACTCCTTATTGGGGACCCGGGAAGCGCCAAGACCAGAATCCTGCAGACTGTCGCCCACATAGTGCCGAAGGGGATTTACGTTTCCGGAAAGTCGGTCACAGGAGGCGGGCTCACCGCAATAGCGGAGAGGGACGAATTCGCGGAAGGAGGCTGGGTTCTGAAGGCCGGCGCGCTTGTCCTTGCGAATGGAGGAATACTCGCCGCTGACGAATTTGACAAGGTAGGGGAGGACGACCGCGCATCGATGCACGAAGCCCTCGAGTCGCAGACTATCAGCGTGGCAAAAGCTGGCATAATAGCAACTTTCAATGCAAGGACTGCGGTCCTGGCGGCTGCAAACCCGAAGTTTGGAAGGTTTGATCCGCACCAATATCCAGTGCAGCAGTTTGACATACCGCCTACGCTCTTATCGAGGTTCGACCTGATATTCCCGATAAAGGATATCATGGACCCGGAACAGGATACCAAGATAGCACAGCACATACTCATGCAGCACGAGGCTGCGGGCGCGAAGATATCTGATATCAAGAACGTTGCTCAGGTCGAGGAGCCTCCGATAAATGTAGAGTTGCTCAGGAAATACATCGCATATGCGAAGAAGAATGTAACCCCAAGGCTTACGGACCCGGCATCGAAGCGCATACAGGAGTATTACGTTGAGTTGAGGAAGCTCGGGCTGAAGCAGGGAGCCACGCCCATTACTCCTCGTCAGATAGAGGGGCTTGTCCGTATGGCTGAGGCGAGCGCAAAGGCACGGTTGTCCAGCACCGTGGAGGTCGCTGATGCAGAGCGCGCCATCGCGCTCACAGAGTTCATGCTCAAGACGCTTGCTGTCGACAGCACGAACAGGGTGGACATAGACACAATCCTCACCGGAATGCCGAGGGAAAAGGTGGACAAGATAAACAATATGATCTCGATAATAAGGAAGCTTGAGGAGGCGAGCTCTGGCAAGGGAGCGGTCTACTCACAGGTCATAGAGGAAGCGGTCCGCGCCGGGATGACTGAAGTCGAGGCGAAGAAGCAGATAGAAGAGCTCGAGAAGATAGGCGATGTGTTCACTCCAAGGAGCGGTGTGATAAAGCTGGCGGAGAGGGGCGGGGACTAGGGCGATGCCCTCATCCCCGAATGGCACCGGTTTTTATGCCGGCACGGATAAAAAGAAAATAAATGGAATGGCTTTTAGCCATATCCAAGAACCGGTCCCTCAATCTTTGATTTTGGTGCGCCCTTGCCCTTTCCCTTCTTCTCCCATCTCAGTATTTCAAAGCTCGGGTCTATATGCGCATGAGGCGGGTGGAAATTTGGGGTGTGGTGCCTCGTTGGCCTATTCAGCACTACTCCGAATACCGGAATCTCTCCAGCATGCGGATTTCCCATCTTCGGCATCTCCTTTGGTTCCTTTCGCAGCTGCTGCTGTGGTGACGACATCTGGAATGACATCCCGCCTTCGATTCCAAGCTCGAACTTGAGCTGCAGCGCCCTCCCGAATATGTTCGCCCTGTCTATCGCCTGCTTGTAAGCTTGCAGCCTTGCGACCTCTCCTCTGGCACTCTCTCCCGGGGTGACCTTTATCTCAGCGTATTCGTCAGTATAACTGAAGCTTATGCCGCAGCCTGCCTGCCTCCATAAGTAGTTCCCTTTTAGAAGGGCTTCTATGTCCTTTGCCGCCGACGGCTTGATGTTAAGCCTATAGATGTAACCGCGGAAATCACTGCCCTCAATCAGCACCTCAAATCTCTTCAGGTTGCCGGAGCTCGTCTTTACGCTGCCGGTCGCCTCCATCAGGGTTAGCCACTCTGGCATCGGCATGCTTGCAAGTCTATGTTCTGCAGAGCCTGGCTTCGGCATTGTGCTGATTCCGGTCTGCGCGCTGATATGTGCTTGTGCGGTCTTTGTCGCAAGTCCGGTTCCATGGCTTGCAGTCTCGATTCTATGGTCTGCCATTTCAATCTACCTGAAAACGCTTCATTTTGGCTCATATTTAAGCATGCATCAGGATGCGGCATGCGACGGACATGCTCACTTCACAGCGCTTTTCTCCTTCCCGTTCTTCGTCGTGCTGTGCGAAAGATAAAGGTTGCTGACAGGCTCGAGCGCGGCGAGCAAGTTTTCTGGATCCCTGTCCTTCTCAAGCCTCCTTGCCACTGTTTCGGCTATTGCGTTCGCCTTCTTTGGCTCCAGCGCAAGGCTTTCAACAACATGCTCGAATACTTTCAGCAGCTTTGGCTGGCTGCCCCTGAGCCCGCCGAGAATGCCCTTCTTTGCTGTCTCTTCTATCTTTGCCGATGCCATGCTGACAAGGGGCTTATCGAGTGCGCCCCTGGGCTTCGCAAGCTGCCGCGTATCATAGCTCCTCGCAAAAATGTCCATAAAAGCTAGCGCGTATCTCTGCGCACGCTGGCTCTCCTTCAGCTCAAGCAGTATAGATCTGGCCGCTCTTGTGGTATCTGCAAGCCCTTCCTCGCCCTCGTTGCGCCGGGAGGATATAGCAGATACATATTTGTACAGGATGACAGGGAGAATGATGTTCTGGTTCGCCGTCTTTGCGACTGAGGTGCGCAATAGGGCGAATTCAGGGTTCTCGCTTCTCTTTGCTTCCTCCTTTCCTGCCTTGCCCAGCTCCATGATGAAAGATTCAGCTCTAGAAAATTCGCTCTTTATCCTCTCGTTAGCCGAACGGAGCTCATCGGCGGTTTCGGCTGCATCCAGCAGTGAGCCAGACCTTTCCAGCAGGTATTCACCGAGCTGTGCGCCTGCTGTGCCGCTCACGAGCCGCTCGAGAGTGCGCTTCTTTGCCGCTATCGTGCCGGACACGGCAGCCAGCTCTTTAATAGTAGAAGAGCTCAGGCTTGAGAGCGGGGCTCCTGTCACGAGAACCTGCATTATAGCAAGCTTCTGCATCCTGAGCTTGCTTTCTGCCAAGCCTGCGATCTTACTGGTATTGTCGGAATTGAGCGCCGTGATTGCTTTCACCGCCTTCTCCATCGCTTCGCTCACGTCCTGAAGTGATTTTGCGCAGTTGCAGAATTCATTGCCAGCATTCATGTCCTCTGCGGAGGCGATCTTCATGAGCGCCGCCTTCGCCTCTTCCGAAAGCCTGCTCGTTATCAACTTGACTACCTCGTAAGTAGCGGACCCTTTCAGCTTCGTCTCCATGGCAGAGACTGCATCCTTGTGCGCATCGAGTATCAGGCCCGCCTTCTGCTTTGCGTCGCTGGATGAGAATGCGCTTAACAACTCCGCTATCTTCTCGGTTTCGCCGCCGTCAGCTGCGACAGCAACGGAATTGAAAAGCCTTATCATTATCTCGACGACGTCGTTGTGACCCTCCCTCCTGTACTTCGAGAAAAGTTCGCTTTCGGCCAGAGTCGTAAATGCATCCTGTATCTTCTGCATCACGCTCTCTGCGTATGTCGTGTCGATGAACTTTATCTCTGCCTGTATCCCCTCTACAGTCCCTAGCTTTTCCGCATCGACCATTATCTTGTTGTGCAGTACCTGCAGCAGGTGGTAACCGAAGCCTACCAGCGGGGTGTAATTCCTGAACTGCAGGACAATCCTTGATCGTGCGCCTGCGAGGCTGTTCGTGAGATTCTTCGATGCATTCATCAAGTCGTTCCCGGAGCTAAGCTGCTGTTCAGTTTCCTTAAGCGTTGCGTCCGGCTTCAATGAAAGGGCGCCAGAGGCCTCTGCCCCAAGCCTCTCCTTTATTATCTTCGCGGTGCTCTCGAGCTCCTTCAGGTCCTCGAGCTGCGCTATAGCTGCAGCCTTCGATTTAGTGATTGAAAGCGACAGCTTTGCTATTGATCTATAAGCCTCTGCGCTCTCTGCCATCTTCGCAGAAGCCGAATCGACCGCCTCTACGGTGCTTCCAGAAAGGCACGATGCAACGTTCCTCTCCACGTCAGCCAGCAGGTACTCGCCGACTTCAGCACTCTCCTTTTCGGAAAGCACAGGATATATCGTTCTCCTTGCAGCTGCAACCTTGTCTATGAAGCCGTTTAGCCCCTCTAAGTATTCCATCCTCTTTGCAATTTCGTCGATTGCGAGGTTCAGACCAGTATCTGGGCTGAGCAAAAAGTCCTTCATCTCATTGAGCTTCTTCGAAAGCTGATTCGCGAGCACAGCCCTTATCTTTTCCGACTGACCGTTCGTCCCAACTATGTCCCTCTCTATTGCAATGGTCGACTTTGAGTATGCGCTGATTGCCCTTCCCAGATTCGCGTCAGACTTTTCCTGCAGAGCGCGCCTCGCCTGCTCTGCTTCTATCGCACTGTCCAGCCCGCTCGAATCTCCGAGGAGGCCGGCAATCTCCTTTCCGCGGATCCTGAGCCTTGCGGATCCGAGCTGGGGTGAGATCGTGCGCGAGATCTCCAGATCGAGCATGACAGAAGCGAGGAGCTGCTTGGCTAGCTCCGCCACCTTTGACATGTAGACCGCATCCTCTTTTAGGGTTTCAGGGGTTATCCTCCTTGACTCAATCCCGTCTTTCGGGACGAAGTTAAGCCTTTTCGCTATAGCTGCGTTGAGTGTGGCTAGGAGTTCTCCGGTCTCCTCCCTCGCGCCGAATGCTGACTGCAGGCTCTTGTCAAGCTTTTCACGCGACTCGATATTAGCTGTCACTGCTTGCATTATCACATCTGACTTTTCTGTCCAAAAGGAAGATATCTCCACCATATTGAGCGGCCTGTTCGATTCCCTAGATTTCAATGCACCCTTCGCCCTGCCTACTATCTCTCCTTCGACACCATTAACTACGTATTCTGCTATGCGGTCCATTACCTTGTGCAGGTCGCCCTGTGACAGCCGACTGCTAAGGAAATCTACCATTGCGGAAAATCTATCTATCACTCCGCTGCTCCCGAATGCATCCCTAAACATGCCTGCGGGGACCATGTTGTAGAGCCCCTCAGGATCTCCAGGCACTTCCCCCTCCTTGATTATCCTTCCGCCGGCAACACCGACCTTTCCGTATATAATCCTTGCAATATCGAATGGGAGGGCGCTCTCAAGCTTCTCGCGCACCTGCCCTTCCAGCGGATAGAAGTTATTGCTTGTTACCGGCGACGTGTATTCTCCGTTCCCTACAAGAAATAGCCTTCCGTCTGTGGTTAACTGCTCTATTATCTGCGTCTTCACATTTGTTGGAAGATCGAACCTTCCTGGCACAAGCATCAGCAGCGATTCCGGAGTCTGCGGCCCTCCTGTGGATATCAGGTCAAAAATCTTATTTGTGTAATTTGCGACAGCAAGCACAGCTTCAGCGAGAAGCTCATCCTTATTTTTTATTCCTGAAGGAAGCATGTCCTCCGAGTACTGCGGAAGCTCCTCAAGCGTAGGCAGGATATTCTTTCCTTCGAACCTAACGCTAGCTATGTGCAGCGTCTCCTTCATCTGGCCGTCATTGCCGTCCATTCCCTCCATCCATCGCACGATTAAGTGCAATAGCTATGCTGTTTTGCCTGATATTTAAATGCGATGGAAATCTAAGGTTTTGGAGGAAAAGTTTACGTTTTTGGATTATAGCATGTCCTGCTCCTCCCACGTCTCGGTCTGCGTCTTCCTCCTCTTCGGCCTGTAAATGTATTCGTGACCCCACGGATCCCTGACTTTTACCTTGGATGGGCGTACCTTCGTGAACTTGGATAGTGCAAACTCGTCCTTCACAGGTTCTTCGCGCAGGAGGGGGCCCTGGACCGGCACATACCTTGGCTCCTTCTCCAGGTTATGCAGTATAGTTATGCACGAGACTGGGCATTCTTCCTGGCAGATGTCGCAGCCTATGCACTTCGCAACCTGAATCGGGTATTCTGTCATTTCCTCTGCTGAGAGATCAACAGCATAGAGGGTGTCTTCCACATTCGGATGCCGGGGCCTTGTGAAGTCGAGGGTGTTTACAGGGCAGACATCACCGCATATGCCGCATTGTATGCAAACAGTGTCATCGAAGGTGAACTTGTTTGCCAAGCTATCACTTCTTAGGCGCTGCCGGTGGAGGTGCCTTCTGCGCTGGCTGCTGCGGAGGCGCTGTTTCCTTTACCTGGGGCTTCGGATTCGTAGCTATGCTGCTGCGAGGCGCGCCGCTGTTCTTCAGCGAAGACCTGATTGCGACGCCTCCGGCTCCAAGGAACAGAAGGAACGTTACGTAGAAGGTGTATATCGCGAGGGTCGGATTGTTCTGCGAGTTGAAGTATGTGTAGAGGAATCCCCAGAAGTTACCTGTGCTCATTGAGACCGTAGGTGGAAGGGGGTTAAGGACTACGGCGCTCTCAGTTATAAAGACTGTACCAAATATGTACAACATTGTGCCTATCAGCACAAGGTAGGTGAGTATCGCATTGTATTTTGGATCCTCATCGGTGTCTTTTATCAGCATAAGCACAAGCGCAAAAGCGAAGAAATCGATAGCCAGCGGCTGGAAAGGCACTGCTATTGGATAGTCGTGGTAGGTGCCGGGCCAGAATAGGCTCACACCGAGGAAGACTATAAGGAATATGCTCGCGTCTCTGAGCAGTATGAATATCAGCCACCAGAGATCCGCAGCAAGCCTGAGCGTGAACTTCCTGAGTATCCTGAGGAAGTATCCCCTCGCTATCTGTACAGATATTGCAAGGACGGTAAGGATCATCAGAAGGACTGTCAGGGTGTTCTCTGTGTATATCGAGTCTGCTGTAACATAGGTCTGCGCCACGACCGAGCTGTTGTAAGCCCCCGCTTGCAGTAGTATCGCAAATGCATCGAGCATTAACCCACCCTTTTTTATGGAAGCGAAAGGATAAAAACTCATTTGAATTTCAGGACTACCATATCTTCAAAAAAGATGTGCTCCCTTCCGACAATCTCCGCTTTCAGCCGCTTTACGTCTTGCTCGTAGTTGTTGATGCTGCTCTCTAGGAGGAGCACGATGTGGTCTCCCAGAACATGGGTGCTGTACTCATTAAGGAACCTGTCGATTACCTCTCTCCCTTTCCTGCCGCCATCAAGATGCTTGACGGCAATCCCATTGGACGGAAGATATGGCGGGTTGAATATTATGGTGTTAAATTTCCCTTGTACTCTTTCGAATAGGTCGCTTAAGATAAAGTGACCTTTCACCGCATTCATTTCCGCGTTCTTTCTTGCTGCTGAGAGCGCGTCGCTGTTTATATCTGAGAAAGTCACCTCGCAGCCCTTCTTTGCGGCAGCTATCCCTAGTATTCCGGATCCTGTGCCGATGTCTAATACCTTCCCGAACGCAAACCGCTCCACCGCCTTTTCAAGCAGGAAGGAATCTTCAGCTGGCACGTAGACGCTTTCGTTTTCCATTTCTGCACTCCCTCTCGATGGTTTTTTTCTTGTTTAAAAATGTTTTTATTGCATATGGCAGGCGACGTAAGCTTTATATAATATGGAAAATAAAGCCCTTACCGTAGATTTTAAGTGATTTGATGCAGACCCAGATACCGATAGAAGCAGACCTTTCTAACAGCAGCGTAACCAGCGTAAGAAACTTTGGGAAGAAGCTCGTAAATAGGGACCTCGGCAGCACGGGCGTAGTGGTCATCGACGTACAACCGAGAGGCGCTGAAAGCGATGGCAGCAGGATAACGCTTAGGTGAATCCAATGGGAAACGAAATGAATGGATGTGGAACTGCACAGAAAGGGTCGCACGATCTTTCTAGGGCTCAGAAGCACTGCATAGGCTCGTTCAGGGCGCTCGCTGAGGACATTTATCTCAGGGCCCCAAGCACCAAGGTTATAGAGACGACTGACAACCGCAAGAGAGGGGGAAGGTCAAAGACCAGAACGGTATACATAGATGAGGCTGCTGCAATAATGTCAAAATTGAGGGAAATAGCGATTGCGTCTCCCGATGGCCCGAAGAAGGCAGGTGCGTGCGCAGAGCTGCTGCTTAAATTGCATGCTACGCCTGAGGCTGCGAGGTCATTTATGGAGAGGATATCAGGAAAGGATTGTATGATAGATAGGGAGGACTGGATAAACGCATTCGAGCGCGCGATGAAGTGCAACCCAAGTGTTGATCCGCTGAAGGTCCTGTCGCTATCGCTGGAGTCGCTATCAAAGGCAAAGACTGCGAAGCAGGTAAAGTTCAACATCGGCAAGGAGGCGCCTGGTTTCGTTGCTGCCATGGAGGACTTTGTCGGAAGCCTGAACTGCGGCGCATTTGAGGTAAAAATCAGGATCAGGAAGGGGCTGGAGCTTACACAGAATGGTGAAGGGACATCTAGCAATCCCGCGGAGGAGCTGGGTTCTGGAACCGGCATGCTTGGAAGGCGCTGAGCACCTTTTTCTTTTTTTTCTCTCTTCCTTTTTTATCTTTTATTTCCTATGGCATTGAAGCCTGAGCCCATCCTGTACATTATCATACCCGCAGCTACAGATATGATCGCAGCATAAGAGTATGAGTAGAATGGGCTAAGAACGTAGAGCACCCCCATTATCAGGTTACCCATGAATATGCCTATGCTTCTCGAAGCCGTGAGCGCACCCATGCCCTTCCCGAGCTCCCTTACCCCCTTCACAAAGGATACTATGGTGGGCTCGAAAGTCTCTATCACGCCTAGCGCAAATCCGAGTATTGCAACGCCCACATAAAGGATTGCTACACTCGAGCTATAGAGGTAACCGAGCGCGAGTATTGCTGTGCCGATGCCAGAGAGGCTGTACCCAAGTATGGAAAGCCCTTTGACATAGTTGAGCCTCTTCGAACCTATCCAGTAGCCGGTTATCGCAGACACTCCGAGGTACACGCCATACGAGGCTATGCCGAGGAGGTTGGTTGACTTCTGCGCTATGGTGAGTATTGGGAAACCGAGGCTGTAATAGCTGAAGCCGAAGAGCGCGGTAGACAGGAGTATCCCCCTGAACGTGCTCCTGTTTATCCTCCCTTTCTTCGACCTGACCGGCTCAGGTTTTGCCTTCTTGCCATTGCGCCTTATGTCCTTCGCAGGAAGAAGCAGCAGCGTTGATATGGCCAGCGGTATCACGGTAAGCAGAAGTATAGACCTGAACGCAACGCCTGCGGCAACCAAAAGGAGCAGCATCGCAACGGAGAACATACCGCCACCGATGTCAAGCGCATGGAGGAAGCCGAACACCCTGCCTCTGTTTTGCTCGGTAGTTGAGCCTACGAGCAGCGATCTCCTTGGCGGCGTCCTGAAATTCCTGGCCCACCATCCTCCGGCGAAAAGCGCTATCGCGACCGTTGGACTTACTGTAGATCGG